>JBCDDH010000035.1:0-33408 GCA_039180415.1 Planctomycetota bacterium
CGGCCTCAACGGAAGCTTCGCCGGCGCCCGCCTCGGCCCACCGCGTCAACTCCGCGATCGCTCGGGCCTGCTCTGGCTCGGATAGCTCCATCGCTCCGCCGAGCCGTCCAGCCGCCAGCAGGCCGTCACGTTCGGATTCCCAAGCGTGCGCCCAGGACCACCACTCGGTCAACCAGCCATCGGCCGCGCTCGTCGCGTCCGCCGAGGCGTGACTTCGTGGAAGCAGGCCCGCTCCAAGGCCAGCGATCCCCGCCGCCAGAAACATCCGACGCTTCATCATGCTCGGCTCCTACGGAAAGACGCCTTGAATCCCGCGACAAAGCTCATCTATGTCAATCATGATTGTAAGGGTCTGCATCAATTATCCGAAGCGCTGGCTCGGTTCGGTCAGGTCACCTGTTCTACATAGCCATGGTGCAAGCCTTGAGGTAAGAACGGGTGCCCGCAAATTCGAACCGCTTAAATCCGCGGCGAATCGGTTTCGTTTCCAGCTTGACAAAGCGGACAAGTCATTGAGTCGGGTGAGTCATTGCAGCAGGACAGAATGCGGAGTAGAGGACAGGCCGGCCGGTTAAGCAGGGGCAGCCTTTGATGGCGTTGCGGGCTTGGTTTCGTGGCGAGCGTCATCGTTTTAATCGCGAGCCGGGGGCTCACCGTAGGCGCACCGCCGCGGACAACATCGGCGTGCTTTCCGGGGGCGGTTCATCTTGTTCGGTCATGCGATTCGGCCGGTTGTCCCACTTTGGGAGGGTGCCTTTGGCGAGATACCGCAGATCATTGAGATTCACCTTCAGGCAGTCGGTCCATCCTCGCTCTGTCACGATCGGCAGCAGCACGCGGTAGAAGTTCAATTCCGCTTTGCTCAGCAGGTATTTCTTCCGCCGGTACGGCCACGGCCCATCGCTTCCGGGAGCCGAAGCGCCGCCGCCCAGGAGTTGAAGGAGCCGCCTGAGGCAGCCCACGTTGTTCGGGTTACTTGCCGGCCCGTACATCTAAACAATTTACCGCAGGAGCGTGAAGCACCGAAGCGGCAGGGCTTCGTCGATCATTTTGGCCGGCCGTCAATCGACCGATCGGCGTCGCAGCGACATCGCGCCGCAGAGCGCCAGCCCCAACCCCACCACGGGCTCGGGCACGTTGGCGAACCCGCTGAAGCCGGGGGTTGCGTTGGTGTCGCCCCAGTTGTTGAGCACGCGGTTGAGCTCTTCCTGGTCCACGATGGACGTGATGAACGGGTCGCCGTTCGGTTCGAACGGCGCTTGCAGCCCCCAGTTGTTCAACACGAAGTTCAGGTCGCCCTGCTCCACCTGGCCCGAGTCGTCGTAGTCGCCCGGCAAGCCAGAGACGACGGCGGAGAAGCTCAGGTCGTCGATGGCGAAGTCGTTGCCGGAGAAGCTGGTGCTGCTGTTGACCAGCTCGATGACCGCGGTGGTGGCGGCGTCGGAGGACCAGGCGCGGGTGGTTTCTTCCCACACGGCGTTGACGCCGGGGGTGATGAAGGGCACGCCGACGGGTTCGTCGTTGATGAACAGTTCGAGGGTGCCGGGGGAGAACCAGGACGAGGTCCAGAGGCGGAAGTCGTAGTCGGTTTGGGGCGTGACGTCGATGGTCTGGGACCACAGGACGGTGGAGCCGGAGGTCGAGCCGTTGACGGCGAGCATCAGGCCGCCGTTGCCGGGGGTGCGGTCGTCGTAGGAGGCGGCGGCGAAGTGGACCTCGGCCGGGTTGCTGACGGTGTCGTAGGTCTGGGCGGGAACGATGCTGCCGGCGGAGAAGTTGAAGTCGGTGGTGAAGCCGACGTTGCCCAGCTCGAAGTCGCCGTTGAACAGGAGGTTTGCTGCCCCGGCGGAAGCCGTGAGCCCGGCCACGCCGATCGCCATGGCGAACCGTGCGGTGGGTCGGAAATACGAGCGAGACGTTTGGTGTTCAGCGGCGCGCGGGGTTTGCGGACTCCCCCAAGGTTTGAACATGTTCATGATTGCTGGCACTCTCTCCAAATCCAAAATCAAAGCGATTGACCGTAAACGTTAACGGAACTTGGACCGATCGCAACCCAATTTGATTTGGGTAGGCGTGGGCGTTTGGGTGGTTCGATTTGCTCGCTGACGTGGAGAACGACGCTTCGGCTTGGGCACCAGCGACTAATGGCTATGTGGTTCACCGCGGGCTTGCCACTTCGGGCTCGGCCTGCGCTCCGCGGAAGCGTTTCCAGATTTCGGTGATGCCTATGGGGACGGCAAGGTCTGCGAACCTTTGCACGGCCGGGCATTGATCAGCTTCTGGTGTTGATTAATATCTGACTCTGATATCGTGATTCCATGGTGCTGCAGGGGTGAGGCTTGGGGGCAAGGCCGTGTGCTTGAGGTGAGAGGTATGAAGCAATCGATGGGTTCGAGTTCCTGGGCCGCTTGGCTGGCGGGGGTCGGTGCGTGCGTCTGTTTCTCCGCGTCCGGCGGGGCGAGCGTCGTCGTCGGCGACGGGGCCGGGGGCGTCTCGGGGCTGGGCGACGTGACCGATCGCCTGGTCAACCTCGGCAACCTGGTGGCGACGCAGGGGCGTGGCCCCCGTAACGCGAGCCAGCCCGACTTCCGCCCGCTGTCCGGCCGAGCCCGCAACGTCTGGGACCTCCAGAGCCATCAGGGCAAGGTCTACCTCGGCGGCGGGAACACGACGACCAACCCCGGCCCGATCAACCTCTGGGCCTTCGATCACGCGGCCGGTGCGTTCGGCGACGCCCCGGAGCGCGTGATCCAGAGCGAAGCCATCGAGAACTTCCGCATCTTCAACGGCGAGTTGGTGGTCCCCAACCACGACCCGGTCTCCGGCGACGGCCTCAAGTTCGACCGCCTGGGCAGCGACGGCGTCTGGCGGTCGTTCGGCGGCAGCCCCAACCTCGCCCACGTCCGCGACATGGCCCGGCTCGACGACGGCACCCTCGTTCTCGTGGGCAACAGCCGGCGGCCGGACCCGGCGCTTGATTTCGACGAGAACGGCGCGCTCGTGGTCACCCAGGTCGGGCAGCCCGGTGCGGCCGTCAGCCTCGACAACGGCCAGACGTTCACTTCCGCCGTCGATACCGTCCGCACCGCCGCCGACCTGATCGACGCTGTCAACAACGCCACGGGCTCCGGCGGAATCGGTCCGCTCGAAGCCTTCAGCAACTGGTTCTTCTCGGCCTTCACCTACCAGGATCGCGTCTTCGCCACCACCATCCGGCTCAACGCCTTCCCCGATTCTCCGGCGACCCCGGACTTCGCCCCCGGCGTCCTCGAATACGACCAAGCAACCGGCGAGTTCGTCGCCGGGATCAACGGAGATGATGCGTCGAGCGGGTTGGGTCTGTTCGACTCCCAACTCGTCAACCTGAGCAGCGGCGCGTTCCCCGAACTCCAGACCACGGTCTTCGATCCGGACACCGGCCAGGACGTGCCGGTCAATCTGGGCACGCAGGTCGCCCTGACCGTTCGCACCTCGGTCGAGTACAACGACGTGCTGGTCTACGCCGTGAACACGCACTCGCCGTTCTTCGATACGCGTCGCGATTACTACCGCAACAGCTTCGATTTCTACGTTAAGGCCAGCCTCGAAGCCGATCCGGTATCCGTCCGCTTCGCCGACCTCGACGCGCGCGGCGAAGACGTGATCGAGTTCGACGGCGTGCTCTACGCCCTGGCCAACGCCCGCCAAGACGACGGCAGCTACGTCGTCTATGTCTACGAAACCATTGACCCGGTCGACCCCGACGGCTGGGACGAGGTGTTGCGTTTCGTAAGCGACAACCTCGCGCGGTCGTTCGAGCGGATCGACAACACCTTCTACTTCGGGCTGGGCTACGACGAGGTGGCTGGCGATGAGATCGGCGACGCCGGGGCTCTGCTCGCCGTGCTGATCCCCGAGCCCGGCAGCGCCGCGGTTCTGTTGCCGGCGCTGGTGTGGCTCGCGATGCGGCGAACTCCGACGCGTCGATCGTCCGCCGCCGAGTAGGCGAGCCGGCCGCCTTAAGCAACGCCCGCCCGGTTCAAGATCGGCGGCGATCATCGGTTGATCGGTTTATCCCTTTGGGACGCTGGTTTCGGTCGACTCGGCTCCGGCATTGGCTTGCGCCCCACGGAAGCGTTTGCGGACTTCGGTGATGCCTTTGGGGTCGCCGATAATGGTGAGGCGGTCGCCGCAGTGCAGGGTGGTGCCGCCGCGAGGGACGAAGACGTGCTGATCGCGGCGGACCATTGCGACGAGGGTGTCCTCGGGCAGTTCGAGGTTGCGGAGTGAGCGGTCGATCAGCTCGGCCGTAGCGTCGTCCCTGCAGACCTCGAGGCTGAAGAAGCGCTCGTCGCGCAGCAGGATTTCTTTGAGTTCCTGTTCGTTCGCGCCCCCGAGCCAGGCGTCCATGAAGCCGTCTTCGTCGATGCGGCCGGCCAAGTGGGCGAGGATGCGGAGGTGGACGCCGGGGTCGTCTTCGGGGCTGACGAGCAGGAACAGCGCGTGGACCTGCTGGGTGCCGGCGGCGGCCTTCTCCGCGTCGGTCAGCGCGGCCTGAACGCCCATTTTGGTGCGGACGATCACGAGTTCCGGGCGGTCCAGGTCGGTCGAGCGGAAGTGGGGGAGGGCGACGCCGTGGCTGATGGGCGCGAAGCCGAACTTGCCGGACTCGATGAACTTGTCGGTGATGAACTCGGCCGAGCGCGGCAGACGGCGTGCGAGCACTTCGGACGCCTTGGCGATCAGGCCCGGGTAGCTGCCCCCGCCCACCGCGTCGATCACGCCCGCCCGCATGACCACGTCGTCGAACGGGTCGTCGGCGCGGGCGCCTTTCTCGACCATGATCTGGCGGAACTCGTCGTCGAGCTCGTCGTGCTGGAGCTTGCCGAGCAGGGCGAACCAATGAAAGATCGCGCCGTGGCGTTCGCTGCGCGGCCGGCCGTAGTACGCGTACCAGCCGCCGGCGACGACGACCACGCCCACCGAGAACAGGATCGGCAGCGTGCCCATCTGGCTGATGAGGTACACGGCGATGGCGATGCCCAGGAACTGCGTCCACGGGTAGAGCGGGCTGCGGAAGTCGGGGTCGTAGCTCTCGATCTTGCTCTCGCGCATGACGAACACGGCCATGTTCAGCAGCGCGAAGACGACGAGCACGAAGGCGGAGGCGAGCTTGGCGACGGCCTTGGCGTCGAGCGTGAGGATGACCAGGATCATGACGCCGGCGGTGAACAGCACCGCGCTGACCGGCACGCCGGCCCCGGACGTCTTGCCGAACCACGGGCTGATAAGCCGGTCGCGCGACATAGCTAGGGGGTAGCGGGAGGCGCCGAGGATGCCGGCGTTGCCCGAGCCGGCGAACGCGGCGACGGCGGCGAGCGCGATGAGCAGCAGGCCGACGGAGGCCGGCCCCCAATCCATGAAGAAGGTCGCGGCGTCGTAAGCCGGGGTGTAGGAGTGGGCGAGCGGCCCGCCGTCGAGGACGGCGATCATCAGGAACACGCCGGCGGCGTTGACCACGGTGGCGGTGAGGATCGACAGGCCGATGGCTAGCGGGATGTTTCGCCCCGGCTTGGCGATCTCTTCGGAGACCGACACGAGCTTGAGGATGCCGATGGACGTGAAGAAGACCAGGCCGACGGCGGCGATCTCGCCTTCGACGCCATGCTCGGGGTTAAGCCAGTGGTCGAAGTGTTCGGCGGTGAGTGCGCCGCCGCGCTCGGTGGTGAGGAAGGCAAAGCCCGAGACGAGGAAGATCGTGAGCACGATCGCCAGCCCGATCACCAGGAAGTTTTGGATCTTGGCCGCGCCTTCGCCGCCCTTGAGGTTGAGCAGCGCGAAGGCGACGGTGAGGGCGACGGCGAGGCCTTTGATGGTCCATTCGCGGGCGGCGGGGTCGGCGGGGACCAGGTCGCCGACGTAGGGCATGACGGCGAGGTACGCCCCGAGCCCGATGAACGCGAAGCAGGACTTGAGCAGGAGGGCCAGCCAGGTCCCGATGCCGCCGATGGTGCCGACGGCGGGGCCGAGTGAGCGGTCGAGGAAGAAGTAGGGCCCCCCGGCGCGGGGCAGGGCGGTGGCGAGCTCGGCGATGGAGAGCATGGACGGGGCCATGAGGATCGCGGCGAGCGGGTAGGCGAAGACGGCCGCGGGCCCGCCGACCTCGAAGGCCAGCGCGGGCAGGACGAAGAACCCGGCGGAGAAGAACCCGGCGGTGGTGATGGCGTAGATGTCGAGCAGGCCGAGGGTCTTGGCCAGTGCGTGCGGCTTGGCGTCGGACATAGCGGTGGATGCTACTCGGAACCCGCGTGGCGGCTTTGCGGCCGCGGGCGTTCAAATTCGCGGATCAGCCTTCGAGCACCGCCGCCGTGAAGTTCTGTCCGGTGGTGTCGCGATCCCACGTCCAGGCTCGGCCGTAACGCGACTCGTAGTCCCGCCAGAGCTCGAACCAGTACGCCTTGAACTGAAACGGTGCAAACGCGGCGTAGTGCTTCTCGATGCGCCGTTCGAGCTTGCGGATGCCGGCGGCGTCCTTGGGGCGCTTGAGGTCGTAATGTAGGCAGAAATGGCGGTAGGTCTCGGTGTCGATGGCGAGGCGGTCGTACTTGCCGATCAGGTGGCAGAGATTGCCCGCCGCGTACGGGCCCAGGCCGTGGATGGCTTTGAGCGCGTCGAAGAGTTCGTCGGTGCTTCTGTTGGCGTCTTCGAACCAGTCGAGGTCGAGTGTGCCTTCGGTGACGTTGCGGGCGAGCCGGACAATCCGCTCCGCGCGGTAGCCGACCCTGCATCTTTCTTTGAGCCGCGTCTCGCCGAAGTCCACGATCTGCTCGGGTGTGGGGAAGCCGCCGTCGCCGATCTGTTCGCACATCCGGCGGTTCATCGTGATGGTGTTCCGCCAGCTCACGTTGCACGACGTGATCGTCTTGATCATGTCTTCGAACAGCGTGGGCGAGCGGAACATCCGGCCGAACCCCGCTTTTTTCGCGTCGGGGCAAGCGTGGAACCAGTCGCGTTGGTCTTCGTCCAGCCGGAGCATCCGCGTGACTTGCGCTTTCAATCCGGCGTGGTGCTTTCGTTCGAGGGTACGATTGGCGACGATCTCGAGTGGCTTGCCGGAACGCCCGCCGACCTGCCGGATCACGCAACGCACGAGCCGGCCGTCTCCGTCGCGTAGCGGTCGGCCGAGGGCCCGGCGGTGGATGTCCCAGTAGTTGGGCGCGAGCAGGAAGTAGCCGTAGCTGCATACGGCGTGTTTGAGCGAGAAGCCGCGCGGCACGGCGAGTTGGAGTTTCGAGCCGGGCATGGAAGACTCAGGCGGTGGTGACGAAATAGACGGCTTCGAAGGCCTCGGAGGCGTAGCCGTTGAAGTCCACTTCGAGGGGCTGGCCGGCGTCGCCGTTGAACCACGCCCAGGCGAGGGCGAAGCGCTCTTCGCGGGCGATGTGTTCGAGCATCTCGGTGGAGTGTGGCGGTCGATCGGGATCGAAGCCGGCGTCGGCGAGGGCTTGGAGGTCGGCCTCGTCGGGTTCTTCGCCGAGTTCGGCGGACCATTCGACCTTGGCGGCAAGCTCGGCGAGGCGGTCGCGGTCGCCGGGGGCGGGTTGGCCGTCCGGGCCGAAGCGCCGGTGTTCGCAGGCCGCCGCGGTGTCGTTGTAGGCGGCGTACAGGGTTTGGGCCCGGCCCCGCTCGGCGATGAGCCGGGCGAGCGGTTCGACGCCGTCGAAGCCGGAGGCCCCGAAGCCGCTGGGCGTGACGCCGATCAGGTTGGTCCACGCCAACCCGTGCGGGCGGACGACCAAGAAGCTCTGTCGGCCGGGCGTCACCGTTTGCCCCAGCGCGTCGTCGGTCGTCGTGCCGTCGAGCGCTTCGGCGAGGGTTCGAGCGACGTGTTCCGGGTCGGCCCGCACGGCGATGACCGCCCAGTCGTCCCACCACGGCACGCCGGGCTCGACGCGGGGCTTGCGGTTGGCGTCGGGCTTGACCGCGCCGTGCTCCCGCAGCAGGGCGGCGATCTCGTGCTTGCGCATCGAGACGGCGAAGGTCAGCGGGGTTTCGGGCGGAGCTTCGTCCTGGCCGGAATCCGAGGGCCGCGGTTCGGAACGGTTCGGATCGGCCCCGGCGTCGAGCATCGCGCGGACGATCTCGAGTTCGCCGGATACGACCGCGGCGAAGAGCGGCGACTCGTTCCGTCCCGCTCGGTTCGGGTCGGCCCCGCCATCCAGTAGCGCTCGCACCACCTCCAGCGATCTTCCCCGCGCCGCGTTGCCCAGCAAGCAATCGCCCAATCTGGCGCGGCGGTTGGGATCGGCGCCTTCGCCGATGCGGTCTCGACACGCGTCGGCGTTTTTGTCCCGGACCGCCGCGATGAGCCCGAAGAACGGCTCGTCGAGCGTGGCCCCCGCTTGCTTGAGCCGGGCGACGAGGTCGCGCTTGCCGGAGTTGGTGGACGAGTGACTCCGCGCGTCGAGCATGTGTAGCGATAATGCGTCGTGGCCGTCTTCGTCTCGGGCGAGCGGGTCGGCCCCGTGTTCGAGCAGCAGGTTGACGCAGACCAGCGCCTCGGGCAGTTCGGGCAGGCTGCCACTCAACAGCTTGACGCCCGAGTCCGGGTCGGCCAGGCCGCGGCGGGTCGCCTCCTGATGCTCGCGCCAGCCCACGGTGTTGCGGTACTCCAAGGCCGCAAGCATCAACGGCGTCCGGCCCAACGCGTCACGTGGGTCTATCGCCACGCCGCGTTCCAAGAGCAGGCGTGCCGCTTGGGCTTGGCCGCACTTGCCCGCGACGTGGAGCGGGGTCAGGCTCCGCGCCTGGTTGTCGCGGTACACGTCCGCCGTTGCGCTGGGATCGACGCCGTGATCCAGGAGCAGCCGGATGCACGCGGCGTGCCCGGTGCGGCAGGCCTGGTGCAGTGTCTTTCGGGGGAGTTGATCGGTCGCGAGACGTTCGAGCAGCAACCGCAAGGCGTCGTCCTTGCCGTGAAACCCGGCGTCGCTCGCGGCTTGGCCCAAGACTTCGGTCGGCCACTCCCGGGCTTCCAGCAGCGAGGCCAGCACGGCGGGGCCGCCATCCGTCGCGGCGAGCCCGACCGGATGCAACGAGTCGTCGGGTCGCGGGTCGGCGCCGGCTTCGAGGATCGGTTCGATGGCGTGGTCGGCCCCGCGCTTCGCGGCGAACTGCAGCGGCGTGTACCCCTCCAGCGCGTCGCTCGCGCGGTTGATGCGCTTGATCCGTTTGAGCGCTGCGCGAACCGCGTCGGCGTCGTTGGTCCGGATCGCGTCGGCCAGTTTCATCGCGGGGCCTCCGTCGGGGGCGTCACTTCACCGCGTCGGCCACGGTGGCGAACATCGACGCGGGCAGGCCGACCAGAATCATGTGGCGGAGGGTCTGCTCGTACTCGGTGGACCAATGGGTTTGGCCGAGCGTTTCCATGAGCCCGAGCACGACCGCCAGCGAGATGCCGTAGGTCAGCACGACCCGCTTGGTGAAATCCAAGACGTGGCCGCGGATCATCTTGCGGTAGAAGTTGAAGTACGCGAAGGCGGCGATAAACCCCACCGACACGAACGCGACCACGCCGATGCGGAGCCGGGTCATTTCTTCGGCCGCGCGGATCGTCTCGTCGCTCAAGATCATCGGCACGGCGAGGATCGTCGACCCCACGACCACCTGCGCGATGTCCCGGGCCTTGAACTCGACCATCACCGGCTGCATCGCCCAACTCAACAGCTCGCCGGTCTCGTCGAAGACCGGCGTCATGCTGTGCAGGTAGCCGTTGAGTTGTTTGAGGATCGGCGACTCCGACACGTCCGTAAACCCCGGGCTTTTGTGTTCGGCGGTGTTGTCCGTCTTCGGCGTCGCGTCGCTCATGGCTTAGCCCGCGTGAAAATTCTGCACGCTCTTGGCGGTGCCGGTGACGACGAGGCGTTTGTCGATCGGGAACAGCAGCTTGGCGAAGTTGTGGCAGAGCCGGTCACCCAGGTGGCGGTGCAGGTCGTAATGCTCGTCGAACTGGGTCTTGATCGCGGCGACGTCGAGGCCTTGCTTGGTCAACCAAGGCTCGTTCTCGTCGAGGATGTCCACGAGCTTGGAGCGGGTCCACTCGAAGTGGTATTGCACGCCGTAGGTGCTGAGCCCGGCCTTGAACATCTGGCACTTGCACGCGGCCGAGCTTTGCAGCGGGACGGGCGTGCCGCCGGGCGGGGCTTTGGTGACTTCGCAGCCGTGGAGGTGGAAGGCGTGGTGGTGCCAAGGCACGCCGGTGAGCAGCGGGTCGACGGTGCCGAAAAACGACGAGCTGACCTTGGCGAAGCCGGCCTCGGGTGTTTCCATCCGACCGACCTCGCCGCCGAGCGCGACGGCGATGAGCTGAGCCCCCAGGCAGATGCCCAGCACGGGCAGGCCCGCGTCGTGGGCTTGCTTGAGGAAGTCGATCTCGGGCTGCATCCACGCGTGGCGGTTGGCCTCGTCGGTGTCCTGGGGGCCGCCGAGGCTGATTACGCCCTGCACGTCGTCCAGGTCGGTGGGGACCGGGTCGCCGTCGAAGAGCTCGCGGACGTCGAGGCGGTGGCCGAGTTCTTGGAGCAGGTCGCCGAGCCGGCCGGGCGTTTCGAGCGGGTGGTGTTGGAGGACGATCAGAGGCATGGGTGGAGTGTAGAGAAGTGGTGTGGGTGCGGGTGACGGGTGGTTCGTGAAGGCGTGGTTGTGCAAGCCGGGGGCGGAACGCCGATACTGATTTCATGGCCGTGCGACCGGACACGTTGATTCTCACCGCGGGCGGGTTGGGCTCGCTGGTGGCCTTGTCGATGGACCGGGCGCAGCGGGAGCGCGAAACCTTGGGGGAATCGAAGCGCCAAGCGAAACCGCCGGGCTTGGTCTACGTGCACGACGGCCGGGAGGCCGGCCGGCCACGGCTCGAACACGCCCGCCAGATGGCGGATTTCTTCGGCATCCCCGCGGTGCTGGAATTAGCGATCCCGCATCTGCACGGCCCGGCCGCGGGGCTCGCGCCGCCGCGGGCTTCGGACGGGGCGACGCACGCGCCGCTGGCGGCGGCGCAGGTGCTGCTGGCCGCGTTCGAATTGGCGCAACGGATGGAGGCGAGCCGGTTGGTGTGGGCGGCGCACCAGGGCGGCGACCCGGCGCGGCTGGCCTTGGCGATGGAGCAGGTCGCGCTGGTGCAGCACCTGCGCGAGGCGTGTCGGTCGGTCGAACCTCAGGCATCGGACGCGCAGCGGCCGATCGCGCTGGAGACGCCGCTCCTGGAATTGACGACGCCGCAGATGTTGGACTTGGGGCAGCGCGTGGGCGCTTCGTGGGGGTTGGCTTGGAGCTGTCTGCTGACCGGGACGTCCGAAGGCAAGCCGTGCGGCGCGTGCGCGGGGTGTCGGCAGCGGCGCCGCGATTTTGATGCGGCGGGTTTGGTCGATCCGCTGGAGCCCAACGCCGGGTCCGATCGGGGTGGCCGGCGGGACACGTCGGCGGCGTGAACCCTTGTTTCGGGGGTGCGTAGACCTCCGGTTTATGCACGGATGGCGCGATCGATCGCCGATTGGGCGGCGGGGATCAGCCCGCCCTTCATGCTGGCCTTGATCGTGGCCATGTCGTTGGCGCGTTTGAGGTCACGCACGATCGAACGCAGGTGGGCGTCGCGATCCCGGGCGAAGCGGGGGAAGGCCTGCTCCAACTCGGGGCGGGTGTAGCGGGTGAGCGGGTCGTCGAGCCCGGTTTGCCGGCGGGCCCAGTCGATCAGCGCTCGCGGCTCGGTCGAATACTGGTACGTGTCGAGCGTGGCTTTGAGGCGTTGCTCGGGCGTGGCGAACGGGTTGGTGAGTTCGTCGGGCAGCTCCCAGAGCTCGTGCTTCTTGCCGCCGGCGGTTTCGAGTTCGTCGAGCCAGTTGTCCTTGTTCCCGGGAGCGGACATCGCGCCGCGCGAGGTTTCTTGAATCGCGGCCAGTCCGGCCCCCGAGTCGGACTTGAGGTTCGGGGTCGGAGCACCGGCCCAGAGCTGCGCGGCGGAGCCGTCGTAGTCTTTCTCGGGCTTCTTGGGTGCCGGCGCTTCGCCGACTTTTTCGAGCGGGGCGACGGCGGCATTGATGACCACGCGCCCCTTGCCTACGAAGTCGATGGTGACGCGCTGGGCGGCCTGCCCGTCGTGCGTGATCGCCTGCGTGTCGCGGACGACGCCCGAGCCCCATTCCGGGCGTTTGGGGTGTTGGACGCGGTCGCCTTTTTCGAAATGCGTGATGGTCGGCATAAGCCCTCGGCTTAAAAAAGTGGTCGGCGGATGTGATGCGGTTCCCCACCGGTGGGGTCTGGGCCCCGAACGTCGGTCGGAGAAAAGGCGGGTGTGGGGCGAGGGGCCGGTTCTGAATCGGCTTCGGCCGGCACGGAATCGCCGACACGTTCGTCCTTCGATCGGTTCGGAGATCGGAAGCCCGCGGCGTCGACGGCGGCCTCCGGTTCCCGTACACAGCCTCTCTCAACGGTCCGCCGACACCGCAAAACGCGGATCGACGTACAAAACTCCAATAACTACGAATGAACGGGCGTCCGGTTCGGGCTGGCGTCAGATTCGACGCCGCGGCAAACCCGCTCGCTTTAGGGGATATCGGCCAAACGCTCGGCCAACTTCAAGAGTATAGGACCTTCCGCGCGAAGCCGGCAAGCGCGCGGCGGATTCTTGGGCAACCGAGCCGGCGCAGCCGCGTCAGAGCGGGTCCTTGCCGCCGATGCCCGCATCGGTTTCGCCGCGGTCTTCGCCGGATCGACCGCCGTCTTCGAAGCCCGGACCGGAGGTCTCTTCCTCTTCCATCTCGGCTTCGGCCTCGGCGAGCGCTTCGACGTTCGCCGGGTCGCGGAGGGTGACTTGCTGGCTTTCGAGCAGCTCATTGATGCGCTTGCGGACGCGGAACAGCAGGGGCACGTTGGGGATCCGACGCAGCTCCGTTCGGCCGGTCGCGGAGTACACGATCAGCGTGCCCGCCCCGCAGAGCAGCAGTTCCAACAGATCGGGATACGTGGATCGCACCCGCTTGGCACCGCGGGCCAGCGAGTCATCGGCTCGGCCCCAGGCGTAATGCTCGAACTCGTTATGCGTGATCCGCCAGCGGTGGTTGATGCGGACCCACGCGAGCATCACGGCGTACAGCGGCAGCAGCAACAGCGACAGCGCCAAGCCGTACCCCGGATCGTATTTCGCGCCCAGCCCGTGGAACAGATCGACCAGCCAGCCGAGCATCGGGATGCCCGACGATTCGCCTAGCCAGAGCCCGCCGACGAACAGCAACGCGAAGATCAGCGTCCAGACGAACGCGAAGTTGCGCTCGAGGTCGATGGATAGCGTCGTGAGCGTGACGAGCGTGATAAATAAATACGTCCACCCCAGAAACCCCGACCAGCTTTCGGGCAGGAAGTAGAACAGCACGCCGCACGCGATCAACGGCCAGGCGTAGAGCAGTTTCGGATAGGAATGGAAAACGACCGCGCTGGGCGGCGGCTTGGGCGATTTGACGGGGCGGGCGGTTTCGGGCGCGGCCGGCGGGATGACGACGTTATCGGCCACGGTGGGGCCTCCGAGTGGTGCGACGGAAAACGAATCGCTCGCACTGTACCGGGCGGCGGGGTCTCATTGCGGCGAAGCGCCGGCCTGGTTTTCCCGCGTCGGGCGGGGTTCGCCGCGTAGCAGCGCTTCGCGGAGGAAGCCCGGGCGATCGGTGGTCAGGCTGTCTACGCCCAAGGCGATGGCGCGGCGGGCGATATCGGGATCGTTGACGGTCCAGAGGTGGAACCCGAACCCGTGCTCGCGGAGCCGGGCGACGAAGGTTTCGTTGACATGTTGCAAGGTGGGTTTGCATCCCAGGCCGTCTGCGCCGGTGGCTCGCAGCGTGGCAACCACTTTGTCAATGCCGGGCTTCCAAGGCCCGACGCCGAAGACGCGTTTGAAGCGGGTGAGCCAGTTGACGGTGAATTCGGGCCGGCGCTGCTTGGCGAGCCGGACGACGTCGGTGTCGAAGCTGAGGATCGAGGCCTGCGACGGATCGAGCCCGCTGGCGTCGAGTGCGGCCAACACCCCCGGCATGGCGGCGACGCCCGCGCCGCGCCGGCCTTTGATCTCGATGAAGACCTGCTTGCCCGGTTCGACGAGCTGCAACGCCTCGCCGAGTGAAGGCGGCACCTGTCCGGCGAAGGCGTCGCCTTTCCACCGGCCGACGTCCACGGCTTGCAACTGCGCGAGCGTGGAAGTCCCGACCGGCACGCCGCGGCCCTTTCGCCCGCCGCCATTGCCCACCCGGCCGGTGTCCGCGTCGTGCAGGCAAACAATCTCGCCGTCGCCGGTTTTCCGGATGTCGCACTCGAAGCCGTCCGCCTGCCGCACCCACGCCAGGGAAAATGCGGCGAGCGTGTTTTCCGGCGCGTCGTGCGACCCCCCGCGGTGAGCGATGATCTTCGGCAAGTCGTCGGGGCTGAGGGCGGGATGGGGCTCGATTTTCTTTCCCTGTGACGCCCGGGCTTTGGCCCAATGAATCAGCTTTGAGCCGGCGCTTTTCTCGCGGTCGCCAAAACATTCAAAACGGTCTTTCATCGGCCGCTGATGGTTTGACGTCATGCGGTGGGCCTCCGAAGTATTTCGATAAATCTAAGCCATTCGTTCGCCACGCGTTCGTTTGGACCGGGTTAGCGAAACGTCATCGACCCACGTATCTCCCCGATTTTGAAAACCAAAATTAAATATTGCGAAATTTAAACCGATCAGTTTCCAAAAATAACTCGGCTTGACGCGTGTTCCGCGAGCGAGCCGTAAGGATTCGATGCGAACGGTGTGAGGCGTTCAAACCGTTCTTATTGTCCGCCGCATGGAAACCAAAACTCTGACGCGACGGAACGTTGTCTCCACCTGCTTGGCCCGCCGGGGCTTCACGCTGATCGAGTTATTGGTGGTGATCAGCATCATCGCGCTGCTGATTGGCATCTTGCTGCCCGCTCTGGGTGCCGCGCGTGACGCGGCCCGATCCATGATGTGCATGGCCAACCTGCGTTCGTTAGCCCAGGCCGCCAACAATTACACCATCGATTACGACGGGCTCTACCCGATGCCCGACACCGGGCTCAACGCGATCAACAGCGGCGGCAATTTTGCCGGAACCAGCGAGATCCGCTTCCGGAACATGGGCTACAGCTGGGGGCCCGGTGAGGCACCGCCCAACCAAGAAGCCAACTGGTTTGTTTCGCTGGACTTCTATCTGGGCCAAGGCCTTTCGACCAACAACTCGGATCGCGACGGCGTGGCCCGCAACCGAAACTACAACGAGTTCAAGCAAGACCCCGTCTGGAACAGCATCGCTTCCGACGCCGTGGACGAAGATACGGCCAACGCGACGGCTCAGACGCAGCTCGAAGCCAACCGGACCCTGAAGATGAACCGCTTCTTCCGGCGGGACAGCGGCAACATATCCCCGGTCTCCTGGAAGCGGCCCATCGGTCGGGTCACGATGCTCGACCAGTTCATCCACCGCGACAAGCACCTGAACAAGCCCTCCGAAACCGTTTTGTTTGGCGACGGTCTGGCCGCCGACTTAACGGGGCTGAGCGCTCGTTCGGCTTCCCGTTTCAGCATCGAATCCAACCAACGCGTTGGCCTCCGGCACGCCAACGATTCCGCCAACATCAGCTTTGCTGATGGCAGTGCCTCCAACGTGGTTCAGCCGAGCCAGCTCACGACCCCGCTCGTGGACCCCAACGCGGAGAACCAGAACGGAACCGAGCGGCCCACGCTGCAATGGTTTGGCGAATACAGCTCGCAGGGCGGCGGTGGCACGGCGGACACGGGCCTTCAAGGCCAACGCAATGCCAACCAAGAGTTGTTGTGGGACATGATCCGCGACCGGGAGCTCTGATCCTTCCATACAAGCCACTCCGCGATCGGCCGAGCGTTTCGGTCGGCAACGACGGGGTTGGCGATTGTTTAAGAATCCATCCTTTTGGAGGACCGATAGATGCGAATTTCGACGGCGCGTTTGGTAGCTGCCTTGACCGTTCCGGCCGTGATGGGCGCGGCGGCTTCGGGGCAACTCCTGTTCGAAGAGTTTCTGGTGAGCGGGACGGACGACTCCCGGCACTTTTTCGAATTCACGGCGACGGATGCGTCTTTCCTCGCTCCCGGCAGCGGCGCGGCCCTGCTGGTGATCGACGGCGACGAAGGCAACGCGGGCACGATCACCAACCTGCTGGACCTGCAGATCGACTTCACGCGGGAAGATCAGACGTTCCCGGTCAACAATCTGTTTTTCTCCCAGCCCGTCGTGATTTCGGGGGCCCAAACCAGCCCGACGCTTCCGGGGAACATCATCGATTACCAGCCCGACCCGGTGCCCAGCACGTACTTCACCGGCGGCGGCGACTTCTTCTTCGGCTCGGACAGCGTCGCGTCGGCGTCGGCGACTTATGTGTTGGTCGGCGGCTTCTCGGGCGAGGTCGGCCAAGACCTGGACACCGACAACGACGGCACGTTCGATGTCAGCCTGCCGTTCACCAGCGTCTATGACGCCATCACCATCCTCAACTCGGCTAACAACCTCGGTAGCCTCGCCAGCGGCACGGAGACGACCCCGCGCTTCACGGGCAAGAACTACGCCGACGACCTGACTCTGTTCGATGCGCCGACCGAAAGCGCCGCGTTCCCGCTGGGGCAATTCCCGTCTTTCGATCAGCGCTTCGACGAAACGATCGGCATCAGCCCCGACGGCCCGGACGGCTTCTTCCGCTTCACCGACGGCACGCCGGCCATCTTCGACGTCAACGTGAACAACGACGGCTTGGACGGCATCCCGGGCACGGCGGACGACGCCATCGATTTCCCGGACGGCCCCAACCCCAACGCCGTGTTTGAGTTCGACGGCAGCGTCGCGTTCGGCGACCCCGACGAACGTGAAGAAATCGCTTACATCAACGCCGCGGGTCAAACCGTCGAGGCGCTGATCCGGTCGGACTCGGACCCGGACACCCCCGGCGACCAGTTCACCGCGTACCTCACCCCCGGCAGCGCCAACAACATCGTGCGTCCGGCCGAGGACGGCCCGGTCTTGCCCGACCCGGTCCCCTCGGGCCTGGAAGAGGTCACGGACTTTGTCCGGTTCGGCGAAGACAAGATCGGCAAGGCCGCGATCCCCGGCGTGTTCATCGCCGGTACGAGCTTCGAGAACGAGGCCGCCGGCACGTACAACTTCCTGGACGAAGAAGCCGACGGCATCGACTACAACGACGACGGCGACACGACCGACCAGTTCATCGGGTTCTCGGAATTATTCAACGGTGGCGTCGACGTGACCGGCAACAGCGACGACACCGACGTCGCCTTCATCGCCTACCGCGATCAGCGGACGAACTCCGAGGGCAACTCCGAAGAGCCCCAGCCGCTGGGCGACGAAGGCTCGGCTTCGGGCCAACGGGTCGCGTTGGTGAACGATCCGAACGCGCTCACCGGCACCACGTTTAACGGCGTCCTGATCGACAACCGGATCCAGTACCCCGGCCCCGACGGGATCGACGACACCGACGACGACGTGTTCTTCGACAGCCCGGTTGCGGGCCTGAACAGCACCGAGGCCAGCGAACTGGCCGGTGACCTGGGCTACCAGTCGACGTTCATCGACACCCGGTCGCGCTTCGAGGAAGGGTCCGGCGACCCGACGGGCGACATCTGGGGTCTGATCGATTTCGATAACTTCGATCTCGACCCCACGCCCGGTGGCGTGGCCGACGGCCGCGACGGCCAGAACGCCTTCTTCGCGGAAGACGTCGAAGGAGAACTCGAACTCGCGTTCGACCCCGTAGACCTCTCCAACTACGTGGACGTCACGTTCCACGCCTTGATCGGCGCCAACGACACCGGCTACGAGGCCGAAGACCTCATCCGTTTCGAGATGGTGCTGACCACCGACGCCGGCACCACCGTCGAAGAGATCCTGTTCTTCGAGGGGGCTTCGGGTCTGGAAGGCATCGGCATCTTGGGTGAGTTGGTTGACGCCAACGGTGAACTGGGCGAATTCACCTACGAGATCGCCGACGACGTGACCGAGGCGCAGTTCATCGCCACGTTCGGCAGCAGCTCGGGCGCAGAAGAGTTCCTGCTCGACGACATCGCGTTCTTCGGGACGCTTATCGACGCGGTCAATGGCATCGTCGGCGACTACGACGACTCGGGCCAGGTCGAGCAGGGCGACCTGAACTTCGTGTTGAACAACTGGGGCTTGGAAGCGCCGTTCGATCCTAACGGCGACCCGTTCGTCACGTCCATCGTGGACCAGGAAGAGCTCAACCGCGTGCTCAACAATTGGGGTGACACCAACGCAACCCCGGATTTCAGCGGGTTCACCAATGTCCCCGAGCCCGCGACCGCTGCGCTGGCCTTGGCCGGTCTGGGCTTGCTGGCCAAGCGTCGCCGGACCGCCTGAGCTAAACATGGACCCCATCCACCGCGTCGGAGTGAAAGCTTCGTCGCGGTTTTTTGATCGAACGCAAACGCGTTTTGCTCGCCGTGCTTATGAACCTGCGTTTTCGCCCGCAACCCGTCCCGCCTGATGGGCGTTGCTTAGCCGTGGTTGAGCGCGTAGCGTTGAGACACGGATTCGTACGCGACCAGTCCCAGCAGCCGCAGTCGGCTGAGGCGGTAGGCCGCTTCGGCGGGCTCCAACTCGGCGTCTCCGGCGAGTTGGGGCAGGCCCAGCGGCAGCCCGGCACGGCGGAGGCAGGAGATCAGCGTGCGGTCGCTCCGTTCGGCGGGACCGAGCGGGTGCTCGGCCGTGAAGTGGGGCTGGAGCCAACGTTGTTGCGCGTGGCGTTCGGTGATCTGCCGGACGGTTTGGCCGGCGGCCTCCAAGGCGTCGTCGGGGTGCAGCGCGAGCGCCGCTCGGCCGGAGCGGAGCAGCTGATGGCACCCCTGGACGTCGTCGGCGTCGGGCTCGCCGGGGACGGTCAGCACGGGGCGGCCGGCGTCGTCGGCGAGGCGGGCGGCGATCATGGCGCCGCCGTTGCGCCGGCTGCGCACCACCAGGCAGGCGAGCGCGAGGTGGGTGACGAGGTGGTCGCCGGCCACTTGATTTACGGCGTCGGGCGGGGTGAGCAGGGGCACGGTCGAGAGCATCACGCCGTGGGGGTCGTTGGGGTCGGTGACGCGGTCGTAGACCGCCTGCAAGGCCGGGCGTCCGTGCGCCGTCAGGCCGGCCCCCAGTGCAATCACGGCGCGGCCGCCGGCGCGGATGGCGGCATCGATCGCGGTGGCGTCGACCCCCGCTTCGCCGCCGTTGACCACGGCGAACCCGTGCTCGGCGAAGTGTTCGGCGTGGTATTGCGTGAGGGTCTGCCCCGCGGTCGAGACTCGCGACGCGCCCAACACCGCCACCGCCGCCGCGTCTCGGGTCATCAGTTGACCGCGTATCCAGATCGCCAGCGGAGGCGCCGGCGCGAACCGCAGCATCGGGGGGTACTCGCTGTCGAGCAAACTCACCAAGCGGTTCGGCCCGTGGTCCAACCGCTTGCACTCGCCCCGCACCTCGGTCCGGAGCTTGGGGTCTTCGCCGCGTGCGACGAACCGTTCCGTGGCTTCGGCCGGGCAACCCAAGCGATCGGCCAGTTCCGTGGCGGACAGCCGCAACAGTGCGGTCGCGCTGCCCAGCGACCGCAGCGCGTGGGGCAGGGCCGTGGCCGGCAGCTTGTCCGGGGTCCGTTGGATGTAGATGAGCGTCAGGAGCTGCTCACGCTCTTCGGCCGCGTCGACCGCGTGGTTGTCCAGATCGAAGCGCACGGGCTCGGGCAGGGGCGGCAGCACGCCGGCGGGCTGCCGAGTCGGGTTTTGGCGATGCGTCGGACGGCCAGGCATTTTCACGTGAAAGATGGCAGCTATTTGTTTGCGCCACGTGAGAATGCGCTAGCTTGTTGTTCAAGGAGTTAATCATGCGGCTTGAAACCTTCGCTTTGATTGGATTCTGTTTATGGGCGGCAGGGGTAGGTTCTGCTTTCGCGCCGTCCGCCGAAGCGCAGACGGAAGCGGTGATGGGAGGCGTACCCGACGCGGCACCCGACGCCGTGGAACACGATCCTCGATCGATCACCCGCTTGGCGTTCGGGAGCTGCGCGAAAGAAAGCTCGCCGCAGTCGATCTGGTCGGCGGTTCAACGGGCGTGGGGCGACGGCGGATCGCAAGACGCCGGGCCGCAGGTCTGGGTGTGGGCGGGCGACAACATCTACGCCGACACCGAGGACATGGCCCTGATGGAACGCAAGTGGGGCCAGCTATCCGCCATTCCGGGATACGCCGCGGTGCGGGACGCGGCGTGGTCGGTTTTGGGTACGTGGGACGATCACGATTTCGGAGCCAACGACGCGGGCCGGGAGTACCCGATGCGGGCCGAGAGCCAGGCACTGCTGCTGGATTTCCTTGGCGTCCCAAGCGATTCGCCGCGTCGGCGGCGTGAGGGCGTGTATCACGCGGCGACGTTCGGTCCGGTTGGTCAGCGCGTGCAGGTGATCGTGCTGGATACGCGCTACCACCGCAGCGAGCTCGAACGCTACGAAGCCGCCGAGGGCGAACGCCGGGCTCCGTATAAGCCCAGCACCGACCGCGACCAGACGATGCTCGGCGATGCGCAGTGGCAATGGCTGGAGCGTCGGCTGCTTGAGCCGGCGGACGTCCGGCTGATCGTCAGCAGCATCCAGTTCGTTTCCGACGAGCACCGCTTCGAGAAGTGGAGCAACCTGCCGCGTGAGCGTTCGCGGATGCTGCGTTTGATCGACCAGACCGGCGCGGCCGGCGTCGTGTTCCTCTCCGGTGACCGCCACCACGCCGAGCTTTCGCGCTTCGAGCGCGCCGACCGCTTCCCGATCTACGACCTGACCGCGAGCGGGCTCACTCAGTCCCGGCCGCGCCCCGACGCCGCGAGCCGTCCGCTGGAGATCAACCGTCACCGGCTCGGGCGGACCTTCCGCGGCCAACACTTCGGCACGGTTACGATCGACTGGCACCAGCCCGACCCGACCGTCCGCCTCGCGATCCACGATCAGCAGAACGACACGCCGATCGCGCGAACGATCAAGCTCAGCGAACTGAAACCCGAGCCGCGCGTCGCCCGCTTCGACGCCGACCGCGACACGCCGTTGGCACCGATCACGCTTACCGTCGACGGCGACCACCGCGACTGGCCGGCCGACGTGCCCTCGCTGATTGCGGCCGACGACGATCACGTCTACGTGCGGTTTGCCACGCCCGATGAACGCTCTCTATCACGCCACGGCGAGTCGGTGGTCGTGCTGATCAACGCCGACGGCAACCGCACTACCGGGCAGTCGAGCGAGCTCGCCGCGGGCGCGGACTTGTCGCTGGAGTTCGGCCTACCCATCGATAACTCGACCGACCCGCCGACGCGCGGCCCGCGGGTCGCGCTGCACGGCGTGGGCGATCGCCGCGGCCCGATCACGCCGGCCGACCTCGACCTGCACGTCCAACCCACGTTCGCTTCGCGGCACTTCGAGCTACGGCTCGACCGTGATGCCGAAGCGCTGCGGCAAGTCGGCTTGGGCGACGGCGGCCCGGTCGAACTTACGATCGCCGGCCGCGACGCGATCACCGGGGTGATACGCCCGCTGATGCGCGGCTCGGCCGTGCTGCCCGCGCGCTCCGGTGAATCGGCGGAGAGGCCCGTGCTCAGCATTCCGGACAAGCCGGAGGACGCTCTGCGGTTCGTGGTTTGGAACGTGCTCTGGGCGCAGCCGAGCGAGAACGCCCCGCCGTTTTCCCGCGTCTTCAAGGCGCTCGACGCCGACGTCGCGCTGCTGCAGGAGTGGGACCGGTACCGGTACCGCGAGGCGGACATCGAGCGTTGGTTCGCTCAACACGTTGACGGCGGCGTCGCGTGGTCGTCGATGGTCACCGGTTCGGGCGGGCGCGGCTCGGGTACCGCGGTGGTTTCGCGCTATCCGATGGCCGCGAAGCTCTCCCCGCACACGCCCGTCGATGCCGATCGTTGGAACTTCCCCGCTCGCATCGCCGGGGCGTCGATCGACACGCCGCTGGGCCGGGTGCTTGCGGCGAGCGTGCACTTCAAAGCCGGCGGGTTCCTTAACTCGGGTGAAGACCGCCGCCGCCTCGCCGAAGCCGACGTGGCCAACCGCTTGATGCACGGCCTCCGCGCCGCGACCACGCCGGATCTCACGGTGTTTGCCGGCGACTTCAACATGAACGGCACGACCGATCTGGTACACGCCGCGGTGCGCGGCCTCGACGAAGATCAGAGCCCGCTCACCCTCGCCCAGCCGACTCAGGTCGGCGACCCGGGGTTGGTCTATACCTTTGGTTGGAGCGCCAACAAGCGCCGCCTCGATTACCTCGCGTATTCCGACGCCACCGCCGAAGTGGTTCACGCTTTCGTCCTCGATACCCAGCGGATGCACCCCGATGCGCTCGCGGCGCAGGGTCTGGAAGCCGACGACGCCCATGCCTCGGACCACTTCCCCGTGGTGGTCGACCTGCGGATCACGCGTCAGCACCGACACCGGCTCGAACCGCCGGCCGGCGTGCCCGCGGTGAGCGAGGCCGCGGTGACCGCGGATCATTAAAAGGCGAAACGAAAATAGGACCTTCGGTTAGAATGTGTTGTTCTGTTCCCGGAAGAAGAAAGGTGCTTACGTTGCGTAGTTTTTCGTTGGCGATGGGTGTGTGTGTGCTGCTGGTCGGTTCAGCGTCCGCGACGCTGACCGGGACCTTTCTCGACCGCTTAGAAGCCACCGACGTCCGCGTCGGCGTGTACAACATCGGCGGGTTCATCGACGACGACAGCGGGTTCACGGTCAGCGGCTCCGGCTCCAATCGGATCACCACGTTCATCCCGCAGAACGCCCGGATCATGCAGGCCGTTGACGCCGACGTGTGGGCGTTCCAGGAGATCGACAACCTCTCGTCGTCGCAGATCGCCGACGCGCTGAACCGCGCGGTCCCGCTGGGCAACGGCGACGCCTGGGTCGCGCACCGCAATGCCGGCCAGGTGATCGCGAGCAAGTTCCCCATCCTCGACGTGGTGACCGACGTGCCCGGCGACCCGCGCGAGCCCGCCGTCGCCACCATCGACCTGCCCGACGAGCTGACCGACGACGACCTGCACGTCTTGAACCTTCACCTCAAGGCTCGCTCGGGTTCGTCCAACGAGGCCCGCCGCCTTGCCAGCGTCGATTCCTTGATTGACTACCTCGCCGACACCCGCGACCCCGATTCGCCCGACGCGCTGCCAGCCGGCACACCAACGGTCGTGCTGGGCGACTACAACACCGCCTCGGGCGTCGCCCCGGTGATCAATCTCGCCTTCGGTCGATACACCGACAGCGACCGCTACGGCCCCGACGCCCCGCCCGACTGGGACGGCACCGGGCTGGAGATCGTCGACGCCCGGCACAACGTCACCGGCAACGTCAGCTACACCTTCCGCAGCGGCTCGTTCACCAGCCGGCTCGACTGGATCGCCCACACCGACAGCGTGATGGATCTGGCGCAGGCCTTCGTGCTCAACACCGTGGACATGTCCGCCGCCGACCTCGCCGCCACGGGCCTGGAACGCAACGACGTCCTGTTCGACGCCTCCGCCAACCGCTGGGACCACCTGCCGCTGATCGCCGATTACCGCTTCGCCGCCGCCGTCGTGCTGGTGGCGGGTGACTTCGATGGCAGCGGTTCGGTCGAACAGGGCGACCTCAACCTCGTGCTCAACAACTGGGGCCTCGACACCGCCGACGAAACGCCGGACGGGTGGGTCAACACCGCGGACCTGTCCGGCGTCATCGATCAGGCCGAACTCAATCTGGTCCTTAACAACTGGGGCAACGCCAACGCGACGCCAGACTTCAGCGGTTTCGATGTGCCCGAACCCGCGGCGGCTTCCGGGCTGCTTCTGGGCGTGTTCGTGGTCACGGTTCGGCGTCGTCACCCGAACTGACCGGGCGGTCGACGCTCACCGCTTGGCCAAGACATCGGCCTCGTAGCGTTTGACTTCGTTCAGCCAGCTCAGGCCTTCCGGGACCTCCGAGCGTCGGCAGGCTTCGTTCCAGATTTCGCCTAGCGGCAGGTCGCGGCTGTGCTCCTGCAGCGCGAGCCGGGTCGTGAAATCGCCTTGGTTTTCTGCGTCGCGGAGCCGACCCGCGGGTTCGAGCAGCGCCGCGAGCAGCGCTTTCTGCGTGGCCTGAACGCCGATGGTCCACGCGGCCAGGCGGTTGATGCTGGCGTCGAAGAAGTCGAGCCCGATATGGGTTCGGCCGAGGAAGTCGCCGCGGACCAGCTCACGCAGGATGGCTGAGGTCGCGTCGTTGCGGATCACCACGTGGTCCGAGTCCCAACGCACGCCTCGCGAGACGTGCAGCAGCAGGCGATCGGCGAACATCAGCACGGCCGAGACCTTCTCGCTGATGCATTCGGTGGGGTGGAAGTGGCCCGAGTCGAGCGTGGGTAGGACGTGGTTTTTCAGGGCGTAACCCAGGTAGAACTCGTGGCTCCCGACGACGTAGCTCTCCGAGCCGATGCCGAACAGCTTGGACTCGACGGCGTCGAGGTGGTGGCCGGGATCGAGTTTTTCTTCGAACACGCGGTCGAGCGAATCGGACAAGCGCTGCCGCGGGGCGAGGCGATCTGCCGGGGAATCCTTGTAACCGTCGGGGATCCAGACGTTGGTGACGGTGGGCGTGCCGAGGGCTTCGCCCATCGCCGCGCCGATTTTGCGGGAAGCCCGGCAGTGACGGACCCAGAAATCGCGGACGCTCGCGTCGGGGTGCGAGAGCGTGAAGCCGTCGTCGGCCTTGGGGTGGGCGAAGCAGGTGGGGTTGAAATCCAGGCCGTGGAGGTTGTTCGCTCGGGCCCAGTCGATCCAAGGCCGGAAGTGTTGGGGTTCGATCGCGTCGCGCTCGACCTTTTCGTCGGTGTCGAGGTAGATCGCGTGCAGGTTGAAGCGGTGCTTCCCGGGGAGGAGCTTGAGGACTTGCTCGGCGTCGGCGCGGAGCTGGTCGGGCGTGGTCGCGGCGCCGGGGTAGTTGCCCGTTACGGCGAGGCCCGACCCCAACTCGCCGCCGGTGTTTTCGAACCCGGCGACGTCGTCGCCCTGCCAGCAGTGGAGGCTGACCGGCGTGGCGAGCAGCGTCGCGATGGCGGCGTCGGTGTCGACGCCCAGGTCGGCGTACTGCTGTTTGGCGGAGTCGTAGTGGGGCATGGTGGAAGTCTGGAGTGGCGAGTCGGAAGTGAGAGGGGGAGCGGTCGTTAAAGGTCCGGCGCGAGCGCGGCGTAGCGTTTGGCGGCGTCGTCCCACGTGGCTTTGGCGGCGGCGTCGGGCTCGAGGCCCGGCTCGACGACGTGGGGGCCGAGCAATTGGGTGGTGGTAGCGTCGGCGGCGATCGTGCCGCAAGCGCGGGCCTGGACCAAGAGGTTGCCCGCGGCGCTGGCCTCGTACGGGCCGACGACGACGCGTTTGCGGGTGGCGTCGGCGGTGAGACGGTTGAGTAACTGGTTCTGGCCGCCGCCGCCGACAATGTGCAGGGTGCGTACGGTCGTGTCGGTGAGCGCTTCGAGCTTGCCGAGGACCGACCGATACTCCAGAGCGAGGCTGTCCAGGCAGGCGCGGACGATCTGGCCGGGCGTTTGCGGCTCGGGTTCTGCGCAGGCGGCACAGAGCGCTCGGATGCGATCGACCATCTTGCCCGGGGCGGCGAGGCTGGGGTGGTTCGCGGGGAACACGCTGCGGAGCGGCTCGGACTCGGCGGCGGCCTGGGTGAGCGCGGCGTAGCTGGCTTGGTCGTCGGGCAGGCCGTCGCCGCGGAGCTGGGCGCGGGACTGTTGGACGAGCCAGAGGCCGGCGATGTTCTTGAGGAAGCGGACCCGGCCGTCGGTGCCCAGTTCGTTGGTGAAGCTGGCGGCGTTCGTGTCGTCGTTGATCAGTGCGTCGTCGAGCTCGACGCCTAGGAGCGACCAGGTGCCGGACGACAGGTACGCCGAGTTTTGCCGTTGCTCGTAAGGCACGGCCGCGACGGCGCTGGCGGTGTCGTGCGACGCGGGAGCGACGACTTTCAGCGTGGCGGGCAAACCGGTGGCATCGGTGAGCGACCCGCGGAGCGTGCCGACTTGTGTCCCGGGGTCGATGGGTTCGGCGAGGATCGCTTCGGGAAGGCCGAGTTTGCGCAACAGGCCCGCGTTCCAGCTGCCGGTGCGGGCGTCGAGGGCCTGGCTGGTCGACGCGATGGTGCGCTCGATCTTCATCACGCCGCTGAGCAGCCAATGGATGAGGTCGGGCATGAACAGGAGCGTGTGGGTCGCGTGCACGGCCTCGGGCATGGCCCGCAGGCTTTCTTCGAGCTGATACAGCGAGTTGAACGGCATCGTTTGGATGCCGGTCGCGGCGTAGACCTCGGGCTCGGACAGCCGTTCGTGTACGCGCGCCATCGCGTCGTTGAACACCGCGTCGCGGTAGCAGCGGGGCAGCCCGAGCATCGCGCCGCTTCGTCCCATCAACGCGAAATCCACGCCCCACGTGTCGGCCCCCACGCTGACGGGCTCCCAGTCTTTCGTGTCGCAGAGCGTGGCCGCGGCTCGGAGGCCGGCGCAGATCTCCCGCCACAAGCCGGTCACGTCCCAGCACAGTCCGGTCGGCGTGTCGACGGGCACGTGCGGGAAGCGGTGCGCTTCTTCGAGCGTGAGGCCGGCGTCGGTGAACACGCCGACCATCACGCGGCCGGACTCGGCGCCGAGGTCGATGGCGAGGTGGGCGAGATGACTCATGCGGAAGCGCTCACGGGCGAGGCGAAACGGAAGACATGGCGTGGCACGAGGAACTTACCTCAGGAACGCTTCGTGCAGCCCGCCGTCGACGCTGAACACTTGGCCGGTGGTCTTGCTCGAAGCGTCAGAGACCAGGAAGTACGCGGTCTCGGCTTGATCTTCCGGGGTGATCGGGTTCTTGGTGAGCGTGCGTTGGGCGTAGAACTCGGCCAGGGCGTTGCGGAGTTGGTCGTCGCTCCAGCTTTCTTCGAATTCGATTTCGTACTTGCGCAGCGAGGAAATCACGCGGTCGCGGGGGAACATGGTCGAGCCCTTCACGACGGTCGCGGGGGCCAACCCGTTGACCCGGACGAGCGGCGACATCTCCACGGCGAGCTCGCGGACGAGGTGGTTGGCGGCGGCCTTGGACGTGTCGTAAGCGAGCGTGCCCTTCTTGGCGACCACGCCGTTGACGGAAGTGGTCAGCACGACCGAGCCGGTCAGGTTCTGCTCGGCGAACAGCGCCTTGGTTTCGTCGATCATCTGGTACATGCCCATCACGTTGACGTCGAAGCTCATGCGCCATTGCTGCACGGTGTTCTTGCCGTCGGGGCCGGGGGTGGCGAAAACGCCGGCGGTGATGACGATGTGGTCGAGGCCGCCGTACGCGAGGGCGGTTTGTTGGATCAGGTCGTCGATCGAGTCGCGATCGGTGACGTTGACGGCCACGGCGATCGCGGGGCCGCAGGACGAGACGCCGGTGCCCGCGACGCCGATGCCTTGGCCGTAGATCTCGGTGAGCTCGTCGGCCGTAGCTTGGGCGGCGTCGGCGTTGAGATCGGCGCACACGACGTGGGCACCCTCCTTTGCGAGGCGGTGCGCGACGGCCTTGCCGATGCCGCTGCCGGCGCCGATCACGGCGACGACTTTGCGAGCCAGCTCTTTTTCGGCGGGCATGCGCTGGAGCTTGGCCTCTTCGAGCAGCCAGTACTCGATGTCGAAGGCCTCCTGTTGCGGGAGCGCGATGTATTCGTCGATCGCTTCGGCACCACGCATCACCTCGATGGCGCAGTTGTAGAACTCCGCCGTGACGCGCGACTCGCTCTTGTTCTTGCCCCACGCGATCATGCCGACCCCGGGGATGAGGATGACGGTCGGGTTCGGGTCGCGCATGGCGGGCGAGTTGGCGTGCTTGCAGGCTTCGTAATAAGCGGCGTAGTCCTTGCGGTATTGTTCCAGGCCGGCGGCGAGCTTGGTTTTTAAGGCCGCAAGGTCTTCGTTCGCGGGGTTCCAATCCACGTATAGCGGCTTGATCTTCGTGCGGAGGAAGTGGTCCGGGCAGGACGTGCCGAGCTCCGCGAGGCGCGGGGCGTCTTGGCTGCCGACGAACCGGAGCACGGCGTCGCGGTCGTCGAACGTGCCGATGAAACGCTTCTGTTGCGAGACTTGACCACGGAGCCACGGCATGATTGCCGCGGCGGTTTGTTTTCGCTGTTCCTCAAAGAGCGGCGTAACCTTTTCGCCGCCAAACGTCCGATCGCCCTGGTCTTTCGATTCGATGAACCGGGCCGCTTCTTCGATCAGTTCGAGCGTGAGTTCGTAGCACGCGCGGTCGTCGTCGGCCCAGTTGATGATGCCGTGTTGCCCCATGAGGATGCCGACCGCCTGGGGTTGTTTTTGCGACAGGTCGCGCATCACGAGCCCGAGGTCGAAGCCCGGCCGTTGCCACGGCGTCCACGCGACGCGGTCGCCCCAGACTTCTTGGGTGAGCGCTTCCTGGTTCTTGGACGCGGCGATGGAGATCACCGCGTTGGGGTGCATGTGGTCCACGTGCCGCGCGGGCAGGTAGCCGTGCAGCGGCGTGTCGATCGACGACGCTCGGGGGTTGAGGTTGAAGGTGCAGTGCCGGTACTTGTCGACCATGCCGTCTTCGACGGGCGTCTTGGGGCCGGCGTTGCCGTAGCCGTACTCCAGGTGCAGCAGCTTCTCCATATAGAGCGACGCGAAGTTCTCGGCCTTGCTCGTCCGTAGGTCGCCGCCCGAGCCCTTGACCCAGAGCACGTCGACCTTCTCGCCGGTGAGCGGGTCGGTCTCTTGGGCTTTGGCCGAGGTGTTGCCGCCGCCGGTGTTGGTGATGCGCTGGTCGGAGCCGAGGAGGTTGGAGCGGTACACGAGGCGTTGTACGGGGGACATCCCCTCGACGTCGGCGTCGTTCCAGAGGTGGTGAACGTGCTTGAAATCGGCGGTGGATTGGGGCATGGCGTGCGCTCGGATCGGGATTCACAGAAGAGTGGGAAGGCGGAGAGCGGTCGTGAAGATAGCCGGAAATGTGGGATTTGTGGGAAATTTTTGACATATTTTTCGCATTCGGGCAGATTTTATGCCCGAATCCGTGACTTTTGGTATCTTTCGACTTCGTGCTCGCCTCCCAACGCCATCGCGAAATCTTGGAACAGGTCAGCGTCGCCGGCGCGGCGCGGGTGGTCGAATTGGCCCGGCGGCTCGATGTCGCGGAAGAGACGATCCGGCGAGATTTAAAAACGCTGGCCGACCGAGGCGTGCTGGTGCGGACTCACGGCGGGGCGATGCCGGCTTCCGCCGGCGCAGACGGTGCGGCGCACGGCCGAAGTTTCGCGCAGCGTCAAGCCGAACGCTCCGACGCCAAGCGGGCGATCGTGCGGCGAGCGCTGGGCTTCATTGAGCCGGGCATGGTGGTCGCGCTAGACGCGAGTTCGACTGCCGCCGAGCTCGCGCGGCTCCTGCCCGACGCCCCTCTGACCGTGGTGACCAATGGTTTGGCGGTGTGCAACCTGCTCGGTGTCCGCAAGCAGGTCGAGGTGATTTGCACCGGTGGCGTGCTCGACGCGGACGCCCAGGCCTTTACCGGTTTGCCCGCCGAAGACGCGGTGGGGCGGTTCAACGTCGCGGTGTGCTTTTGCTCGTGCATGGGTTTAGACCCCAAGCGTGGGATGAGCGAAGTCGACGTGTCGCAAGCGTCCATCAAGCTCCGCATGATCGAATCGGCCGCGAAGACCGTGCTGCTGGCCGACGCGTCTAAGTTCGGCGTCAGCTCGCACGTGTTCACCGCTCCGGCCACCGCCGTCGATACGCTGATCACTGACGCGTCCGACCGCCCCGAGGCCCGTGCGACGATCGAGGCCCTGACCCGTGATGGGCTGGACGTCGTCGAAGTTGCCGGCTCGTCCCACCCGGCGTAGACGCACGAAAGTGCAGGAACCTGAGAATATCCTGTGCATCTATTTTCCCGCCGGCGTCTTCGTCTTCTTTGCATCCCGTCATTGACCGCTATCCCGTTCGTGAGGCTCCGTCATGTCTGAAACCATCGATTCCCGGAAGGTCCGGTTGCTCTACGGCAAGGGCTCGATCACGTTGAGCCTGCCGGATCACGCGGTACGGCTAGATACACCCCACATCCCTGCGCTGCCCGACCCGCAAGGCGCGACGCTCGAGGCGTTACGGAACCCCGTCGGCTCGCCGCCGCTCCGCGAGATCGCGGCGTCTAAGCATCCCGAAAAGGTCGTGGTCACGATCTCCGACATCACCCGGCCCGTGCCCAACGAGGTGCTGGTGACGGCGATCCTCGAAGAGTTGCACGCGGCCGGCGTAACCGACTCCCAGGTCACTGTGCTCGTCGCCACCGGTATGCACCGCCCGAGCACGCCGGAAGAACGGGAGATCATGCTCGGGGCCGCGTTGCTGGAGCGTGTCAGGGTCGTGGACCACGAAGCCGACGACGCGTCGTCCGTGGTACGGGTCAGCGACGACCCGCCGGTTGGGGTGAACCGCTTGTTCGTCGAGGCCGACTTGAAAATCGTGACCGGCTTGATCGAGCCCCACTTCATGGCGGGTTTCTCGGGCGGACGCAAGGGCATCTGCCCCGGGCTGGTGGACCTCGACACCGTGCAGCGCTTCCACGGCTTCGGCGTCATGGCCGATCCGAACAGCGTCGAAGGCCGGCTCGAAGGCAACCCGTGCCACGAAGAAGCGATGCGCGTCGCGCGGCTCGTCGGCTGCGATTTCCTGGTCAACTGCGCGATTACCCACGACCGCCGCCCGGCCGGTGTCTACGCCGGCGACATGTTCGAAGCGCACCTCGCGGGCTGCGAGCAGGTCGCGGAGTGGAACACGGCGACGATCGACGAACCGGCGGATTTGGTCGTGACCAATGCGGGCGGCTTCCCGCTGGACACGAGCTTCTATCAGTCGGTCAAGGGCATGGTCACTGCGCTGCCTGCGATCGCGGAGGGCGGGCAGCTGCTGATCGCGACCGCGATGAGCGAGGTCGGGTCGCCGGAGTTCACCGAGATCTTGCGCCGCTACGACGGCGATTGGCGTCGGTTTCTCGCAGACATCGAGGCGGCCGAGCAGACCGCGAAAGATCAGTGGGGCTTTCAGATGCACACGCGGGTGCTGCAGCGGGTCGGCATCGAGGGCGCCCACGTCGTCGGTGACGGGATGCCTGCGGAAGATCAAGCCCGGCTCTGCTTGTCGCCGGTGACCGGCGCGGGCGGCGTTGAGGCGCGGTTGCAGGCGTTCGTCGACGCCTACGCCGCCGCCAACCCGCACGCCCGCATCGCGGTCATCCCGCAGGGCCCGTACACGATGGTGCGTGCGGGCGTGCCGGTGTTCGCCTAGGACATGTCGGCGGGTCCGAACGGTTTGGCATCCACTGCTTTCGGGGGTACAGTTAGCGGTTCGAGTCGCGGGGCGTAGCGCAGCTTGGTAGCGCGCTTCACTGGGGGTGAAGAGGTCGCAGGTTCAAATCCTGTCGCCCCGATTCGAACTAGGCCGCCTCGGTTTCAACGCCGAGCCGGGCTTTTCGCGGTTAGCCCCCGCGGATGCTCGTCGCCTCGCCCGCGTCGAGTAAAATGGCGAGCCAGCGGGAAACGATCTCTGGGCGATCCGCCCACCGACCTGTTCTTCAATCCCGCCGACGACGCCAGGACCGGCCCGCGACCGCGGGCCGTTCTTTTTTGATTTTTGGTCGCCGATCGAAAGGCTCATCCGTGGGATTGATTTCAAATCTTCTGGGCAACGCTTCGGCAACTAGCGTCGATGCTGTTCGAGAGCGAGTCGGTGCGATCTTGCTACCGGGCGAGCCGGTTGATCTCGCGTTCAAGGTCTTTCGAGACTTGATTGTCTTCACTGATCGACGGCTAATTCTCATCGACGTTCAAGGTGTAAGCGGCAAGAAAGTTAGCTACCACACCATCCCATTCAAAAGCATCGTGGATTTCTTCGTTGAGACTGCGGGCAGGTTTGATACTGATTCAGAACTCATAATCCGTATCTCTGGTGGGCAAGCGATTCGTAAGGAGTTCAAGAAAGGCAGCGACATCATCGCTGTGCAGCAAGCGCTCGCGGTGGCGGTAGTAGGGTCGGGGGCGTCCTCTGATCCGCTCTGGCGCGTTGAGGGTGTAGACGGAGACGGTCGAAGTTCGCTTATCACCGTCACCGCGACGAGCGAAGAGGAAGCCGTCGGCATCGCAAATTCTCGCGGGCTAATGGTGTCGTCCTGTTCTCGCGCTTAGTCCAGTCGTGACTTGACAATCGCGACCGTTCTTGCCACATTCATCTGCGAAGAACAGGTCACTGAAGCGGGTTGGCCCCCGCGACTCTGACCAAACATCATGAACCGATCGGCCCTGGCCAAGGGTCGGTGCCTTGTGGTTCAACGGGCTTGGATCGCCCATTCTCCGACCTGTTCTTCGGGCGATCCATCTCCGTGGCTACATCGAGGCCTAGCGTGTTTTCGATCAGGCTCGACAACTCGAACTCCCCAGCCCCCGGAAGCCCTGGCGTGCGCCCTCGCGGCCACGCTGGGGTTTTTTCATTCTCCGCCGCCGAACGGTTCGGCCGGCCCCCGCGGCGCGTGGCACCCCACCACGCGCCGCGGCTTCGTCGTTCGCGTGTCTTGCTGACGTTGGTCACGCGAGCAACTCATGACGGCGGGCGTACTCGTGGTGCGTCCGTCGTTTCGCCTTCTTCCCCATTACCGGCCGGGGCGGCGGCGGCTGTCGTCTGACCGCCGTCGCCCCACGCCACGCGTCGCAGGCAAGGCTGCTCGCGACGCCCCGGATTCTTGCTCTTGGACCCCGTCATGGCCGACCCTGCTCCAACGCTCCACCACGCCACGCTCACGACCGACCAACGGATCGAGCGGGCGACGTATGAACTGGCTCCGGATCGCTCGCGTGAAGACCTTCAAGGCGCGTGGCTCCGCGAACTCGGCCCGCTTCTCGGCAAGTCGGTCACGGCATGGCGTGTCGGCCTCATGCTCACCCTGGACGCACAACCGTGGGGAGCGGGTCGCTGGAAGCTCGCCGGCATCGACTACGACACCATCGGCGAACGTCTCGGCGTCCACCGAAGCACCGTCAGCGATGCGTTATCGAAGCTGCGGGCGACGGGGTTGGTCCAACAGTCGAACCGTGTCCGCGGCGTCTGGCTGCTTTACGAAACCCCGGCCGACACGCTTCGCGGTGAACCCGACGACGGTCAAACCAACCTTGACTTCGACTCGGGCGCGCCGCGGCACGGGGGCGCGCGGCTCCCCGAAAACTCCGAGCGCGCCGCCGCACCGGGGCGCGCGGCTTCCCCTCCGACGCTTGGCGCGCCGCCGCACGGGGGCGCGCGGC
>JBCDDH010000036.1:0-32694 GCA_039180415.1 Planctomycetota bacterium
AACGGTAGCCCGCGGTTTCGGCGTAGCTCCTTCGGTTGTGCGGTTTGATCGGCGGCCCGCGTCGAAGAGCCAGGGGGTTTCGTCTTCGGTCGAACGCGCCTCATCGGCTCCCGTTCCCTGCCGCAACATTCCAGCGATCTCGGGCCGCGGGCCGATACAGGTTAGGCAGGGAAAGCCCGAACGCCTGGTCCGCCTTTTCGCCCAAGAAGGTCGCTTATGCCCGCCGCCCGCCCGGAACCGCCCGAAACGCCGGAATCCGCCGCGCCCGCCCCGTCGGCGGCGATCTCGTTCGAGATGCTGGGCCGTAAGCGTTTTTCGCGGGAACAGGCTGACCGTAGCCTGGCCTATGTCGGCCCGGTGGTGCGTGACGTCCAGGCGCAGTACGGCCGGATCCTTGAGCTGCGGCAGGCCATGCACGGCGCCTCGGCCCCCGCGGAGGGCGTGGAGGGCGACGCCGCAGAACCCGCGTACGAGGCGGCGATGGATCGCCTGGGCGAGCTGGTCGACGAGCTGCACGCGGTGGGGGTCGAGCTGCGCGACTTCGAGCGCGGGCTGGTGGCGTTTCCCTGCGATCACAAGGACCGCACGCTGCTGCTCTCCTGGCAGCCGGGCGAGCCCAATGTCGGGCACTTCCACGAGCAGGACGAGAGCGTCGCCGAGCGCCGGCCCTTGTCCGCGTTGAGCTGAATCACCGAAACCGACGCGGCTTCAAAGCACCGAAATGCCGTTGAGCGGGACGAGCCGTTCGATGAGCTGATCGCGGTCGTACGACTCGGCGAGATCGACGACGCACGCCTGGCCGTGGCCGTGGTCCGACGCGAGGATCAGCGCGATGTCGGCCAGCGGCTCGTAGCCCATCTCCGCGGGCTGGTGGCCGAGCAGGAACACGGACGCGCCCCACGCTTCGGCGAGCTCCCGGGTGATCTTGCGGTTGTGGTACCGGCCCCAGACCATGTCGTACGCCGAGCCCTTGGGGCGCAGGTCGTCTTCGGTAAGCGATCGATCGATGACGGTTTTGTCGAACGCTTCGATGCGCCGCGGCGCGGGCAGAGAGTGCGCGACGAAAACGCCATTGACGCACCGCACGCAGAGCGCCAACGCGTCGACGTACGCGTTCACGGCGTCGGTCACTTCGTCGGCGTCCTGCCCGTACAGGTAGGTCAGCCCGTCGTCGAACGCGTCCACGCTCGAGACGCCGTCTTTGAGAATGCTTTCGCCCAGGCGTTGTGCGAGCTCGTGATTGCTCTGCAGCAGGTGGACCTGCGTCGGGTAGTTCACCTTGACTTCGGCGACGCGGGCCAACGTCCGGATCGACAGGTCGGTGCCTTGGAGCAGGTTTTCGCCGTGGATCACTTCGTGCAAGATCAGGTGTTGATCGGGTCCGGCGTCGAGGTCGGCAAGCTTGAGGATGCGTTTGAGGTTCGGTCCGTGGTCGTGGAGGTCTCCGGTGACCACGAGCCGGCCGGCGTCGCCGAGGTGGATCGAATTGCCGCGGCGCTGGGGCTGATCGCGACACAGCTCGGCCGCTCGGTGCAGATACGCGACGACCGACGCGGCGTCGGTCAGGTCCAGCGGTTCGTCGAGCTTCGCCGCGTCGTACGCCGGCTCCCCGGCGGGCCCGCCGTCGGCCGGAGCGTCCGCGGGCGGTGCTTCTTCCGGGAAGTCGGAGGCGACTCCGGGCGGAACGGATTCCGGGGGCGTGGGCGCAGACATGAGGCGGCGAGTGTAGCCGCCGGCGTGGGATTGCCGTGGCCGGCACGGAAACGCGCGGCCCCAGCAATAATGAGCGGGGCCGTGCGTTTGGCCCGATGAACAACCCGTTCGAATTGTCCGTGCTCCGCTGCGAAAGCGACCATGCCCGAAACGCTCACTCCCGAATCGGTCCCGGCCGTGCTGCGCCGGGCGCGGGCCGGCGACGATTCGGCTTGGGCGGAGTTGTTGGACGCGTACGGCCGGCGGGTTTTCGGGCTGCTGCTGAGCAAATGCGGCGACCGCGAGCTGGCCGAGGAGCTGACGCAGCGGACATTCGTCAAGCTGGTGGAGACGATCCGCGCCGAAGACGAACCGTCCGGCCGCGGCGCGGCGTATGAAGAGCGCGGCAGGTTCGAGGCCTGGCTGTTCCGCGTGGCGGTGAACGCCTTGCGGGACGAGATGCGACGCCGCAAGCGGCAGGCAAAACCCACCGACATGAGCCCGGCCGCGAGCAGCGGCTCGGCCGAACAGGCCAGCGGCTGGGCCGAGCAGCAGACCCGTGTGGTGTCGGGCGTCGCCGGCGTGTCCACGCCGGCCGAGGCCCCGCTCGACGCGATGCAGCACGCCGAGCAGGTCGAACACCTCCGCCGGTGCGTCGCCGCGTTGCCCGAGGCCGACCGCGAAGTGTTGGAGCTTCGACACACCGCCGGGCTGAGTTTCGCCCAGATCGCCGAGACGCTCGACCAGCCGCTAGGCACGGTTCTTGCGCGGGGGCACCGGGCGGTCAAGAAGCTCCGCGCCATGATGCAGCCCAGCGAAGCCGCGCCGTAACTCCCGATTCCCATACCACCCGAAGCAATGAACGGGCCGCCGACGCGTTGGCCCATCGCCGACCGACCGATCCGTTTCCCGCACGACACCGGAACCATGCCGCCCACGCCCCCGACCCATCCGGACCTCCCCGCCGACTCGTCGCCCGACCTGACGCCGGACCCAGCCCTGGACGCCCTGCTCGACGTCGCGCTGGCCCCCGATCGGTCGGCGTGGTCGGAGGCCGCCCGGGAACACACGCTTGCCGCGATGCTCGACGCCGCCCGGCAACCGACCCGCGACACCCCGCCCGACGTCGCCGGCCGCATTGGCCCCGCGACCACCGGCCGCCGCTTCGGCGTTGGTCTGGCCGCCGCGGCGGGGTTCGCTATCGCCGGCGCGGTCGTCGCCGTCAGCCTCATGAGCACCACGATCAACGGCCCCGGCGAGACCGCCGATCGTGTCGCGCTCACTCCCGAAATTCCGGATCGGGGGGGCGACAATCCACCCGACGCGTTGGCCCTCGACGATCAACTCGCCGCCGAACTCGACGCCTGGGCCGCCGCCGCCCGCGGCAGCGGGCTGACCGGCGGCAACGAAATCCTGGCCACCGCCTCCGCCGACTGGTGGGACGCCGACCCTTCCGCCGATGCGTACTTGGGGACCATCGACGCCGACGCCATCCGCCTCGAACTCGATACGTTTACCGATACGACCGATCTGGTGTTCTGACCGAGCCCCACGCAACCGTCCCGAACCCGAAGCCCCGATCATGTCACGCCGCTCCCCGCATCGCTTCGCCGCTTCCGTCTTCACGCTTGGGCTGGGGCTCACCCTGCTGATCCCGAACGGTTGGTGCGGGCCCGCTGCCGTCGCGCAACCGCCCGACGAGGCCGGCCCCGAAATCCGCGGGCCTCAACCCGGCGACCGCACGATCCGCGAACGCATCCGCGAACGCCGCGAGCGCTTCGCCCGAGAACGCGGCCTCGACGAGGCGCAACTTGCCGAACGCCGAGCCCGGGTGCTGGCCGTGCTCGAAGACCTCGACCCGGCCTTGGCCGAGCGCTTCCGCAACGCGCCGGACGATCGGCCGGGGGTGAAGATGGCGTTGCTCGAAGACCGTTTCCCGGAAGTCTTGCGTCTCGTACGCCTGCGTGAGCACGATCAGGACCTCTACGCCTTGCGCGTCCGGGAACTGGTTTTGTCGCGTCAGATGCGAGACGTCGCCCGGCAGATCCGTCTGGCGGAACGTCAAGAGCAGCGCGGCGAAGACCCCGTTGTCGACGCGGACGATCTGCGCCGTGACCTCGAAGACCTGGCCGAAGAACAGTTCGAAGCCGAGCAAGCCGCCGAGGAGCTCCAACTCCAGCGGTTCGAAGAACGGCTCGAGATGATGCGCGAGCGGTTCAAACAACGCGACCGCGACGAACGCCAGATCATCCAACGCACCATCGAGCGGTTGCTCTCCGGCGATCCCCGCCGCACCGGTTCGCCCGAACGCCGCGGCCCCGGCGGCCTGGACGGGGATCGGCCCGAGCGTCCCGGCCCGCCGCGGCGCGAGCCGCCGCGCGGCGATGAGTTAGACCTCTGACGCCTCGCGGGGCCGTACACTCGCGCGATGCCGGCAGAATCGCCCCAAGCCGACGGCGGCACCGCGCGTGACGCCGCTTTGCACATCGTCCGCACCTTGCGGGAAGCCGGGCACGCCGCCTATTTCGCCGGCGGCTGCGTCCGCGATCAGTTGCTCGGCCTCGAACCCCAGGATTTCGACGTCGCCACCGCCGCACGCCCGGAAGAGGTCCAGCGGCTGTTTCCACGGTCCAACGCGGTTGGCGCCGCGTTCGGCGTCGTGCTCGTCTACGCCGGTCGTGGCTTGCGCCGCGTCGCCACCGAAGTCGCCACGTTCCGCGCAGACGGCACCTACTCCGACGGCCGCCGGCCCGACGCGGTCACCTTCACCGACGCCCGGCACGATGCGCAGCGCCGCGACTTCACGATCAACGGCCTGTTCCTCGACCCACGGCCTCCGGAGGAACGGGACCCCCAAGCCGACCCCGACGGCGTGATCGATTTCGTCGATGGCCGCGCCGATCTGCGGGCCGGCGTCCTCCGCGCGATCGGCCGCCCCGAACAACGCTTCGCCGAGGACTACCTCCGCATGCTCCGCGCCGTCCGGTTCGCCGCCCGGTTCGGCTTCGCGCTCGAACCGGAAACGGCTCAAGCCATCCGCACGCACGCCGCCCGGCTCGCCGACATCGCCCGCGAACGCATCGGCGACGAGGCCCGACGCATGATCGCCGCGCCCCCGTGTGACCGTGCCGCTCGGGCCGCCGAATCTCTCGTCCACCTCGGGCTCGACGCCCCGGTCTTCGGCTGCGCCATCGACGCGGTTGCCTCTCCCGCGACCCTCGCGAAGCTGCCGCCGACGGCCGAATTCTCCAGCCGGCTGGTCGCCTGGCTGCCCACGCTGACGCCGCGCGAACTCCGCCGCGCACTCTGCCTCTCCAACGAACACACCCACGGCGTCCGCGACCTGCGTGAACTGTTGCACGCCTTTCCGGCCCTGCCCGAGCAACCGATCGCCCAACGCAAGCGGCGATACACGCACGCCCGCTGGTCCGATGCCTTGGATATTTTCCGGGCCCGAGCCGAGTCAGTTCACCTTGCTGAAAGCCTGGCCGCCGACCGCGACGCGCTCAACGAAGACGGCATCGGTCTCGAGCCCGCCCCTTTGCTCACCGGCGACGACCTCATCACCGCCGGCCACCGCCCGGGGCCGGATTTCAAAACCAAGCTCGACGCCGCGTACGACGCGCAGCTCGAAGGCCGGGTCCGCACGCTCGAACAAGCCCTGCAGATGCTCTCCGGCTGAAGCGCGGTTTCCCGCCGGCGCCCGTCCGCATTGGCGCTGTGCCCTCGACCCGCGTACGATGCGAATATGCCCGCTTCTCCCGCCCAAACCCCGGCCAAGCTCCGCGAGGCTTACCAGGCTCTGCAACAACGCATCGGCGAAGCCGCCGCGCGGTCCGGCCGAAGCGCCGAGCAGGTCGTCCTCGTCGCCGTCACCAAATACGCCGCGATGGATCAGGTCCGCCAGCTCGCCGACCTGGGCCACATGGACTTCGGCGAAAGCCAAGTCCAACAGATCCAGCAGCGCGTCCCGCAGCTCGAGGAATACCTGGCCCGCAAACGCTCGCTCGGCAGTTCGACCAAGGCCGACAACCCGCCCGACCGCGTCCGCTGGCACATGGTCGGCCACCTCCAACGCAACAAGGTCAAGCAGGCCGTCCCCTTGGTGAATCTCGTCCACTCTGTCGATTCGCTGCGGCTCGCCGAGGAGCTTCACGCCTATGGCGCGAAGCACGACCTCGACATCGATTGCCTGCTCCAGGTCAACGTCTCCGGCGAGGCCACCAAGTCCGGCATCCTCCCGCCCGCCACGCTCCACCTGCTCGAACAGATCGACTCGATGATGCACCTGCGCTGCCGCGGCCTGATGACCATGGCTCCGCATCACGACAACCCCGAAGACTGTCGGCCGGTCTTCCAGCGTCTCCGCGAGCTCTTCGAGGAGGCCCGGGACTGCGAGTGGGTCGACGACAAATTCAACGTCCTCTCGATGGGCATGTCCAACGACTACGAAGTCGCCATCGAAGAAGGGGCCAACGTCGTCCGCGTCGGGCGTAGCCTGTTCGGCGAATCGGAATCTTGATGCCGCTTGTGTCTTCTTCGACCGCGGCGGACTGGCGCTGGGTGGTTCGGGTCTTTGCTTTGGGAGCGATGTTGGTCGCTTCTGCGGGGTGCCTGGGGCCCGCGCCGCCGGACGGGATGCCGCACCCCTCTTACCTGAACCGCGAGATGATTCGGTCTCCGGTCGTGCACCTCGAATTGGTGAGCGTGGACGACGAGCCGATCCCGGAAGAGCCGTTACGCCGGGCGCTGGCACGGCTGGAGACACACATCGCGGGCCGTTTCGAGGTGGCCGGAACCGGCTCGCTCGGCTTGGATGAATCGTGGGACGGCATCCTTCCGAGGGGACGGGTGCACGACGCCTCGATTGCCCCCTCGTTGACGCGTGTCTCTCTGGTTTTTGCCCGGCGTGTGGCGGGTGACAGCCGTGGCGTGTTCATGCGGATGGACGACGACTGGCAGCAGGTCTTGTTTTCGTCCTCCAGGATTGAAGAAACCGCCGGGCCGTTCTTCCCCCTTGAGCAGGTCTGGGAATTTGTCATCTTCCACGAGTTGGCTCACGCGCTGGGGGTCCCCGAGTCGCCGGACCACCGTTGGCACGCCGGTCATTGCACCAAGCCCGATTGCGCGCTATACCCCAGAATCGATGCCCGCGCCCTCACCACGGCCATCCTTCGCTTGGGGCCGCCGATGGACCTATGTCACCTCTGCGCCGGCGAGCTCCGCGCGGTGCGGAGTGATCCGGAAACGGGCGGGTAGCCGACATTGCAGGTAGACCCTCGGCCTTGCCCTATGGACCATGGATAACGCCCACCGCTGACCCGACGCGAGAGTAGCTTTGCCCAGCCCCGCCCCCATCGCCGTCACCCGACATCCCGACCGCTTCGAAGCGAACGACCGCCGCGTCATCCCGCGGTTCTTCGCCGTGGGCGGCGACACCCGCCTGCACCGCATCCTCGAACGCGTGCACGGCCTGACCGATGCGCGGGTCGACGAGCTGCTCGCCGAGGTCTACGACGACTTCCGCCCCCGCCACCGCCGCATCGAACTCGCCTTCGACCGCCACTTCGGTTACCTGCTCCGAAAGGTGCCTCAGCTCGCCGACCTGCCCGAAAACCGTCGCCGACTTATCGGCTCGTACTTCACTATGGAGTACACGATCGAGTAGGCGGCGCTCTTCAACCCCTCGATCGTCCCGCACCCCGATCAGTCGCACCTGCCCGACGGGGCGTTGCGGTTTATTATGTCGCTCCGCGCCACCGGCGAAGGCCACGTCAGCTCCATCGTATTCCGCACCGGCGTGGTGGACGCGGCCGGCGGCGTCAGCTTCGAGCACTCGTCGCAGTACGTCGCCAAGATGCGCGTCGACCCCGACAAGCGTTTCGACAAGCACCTGTTCTTCCTCAAGCTCATCGAGATGGGCGCCTACGCCGACGCCGCTCGCATCGTCCTTGGTGAGCTGCCCGACCCGTTCACCTACGACCAGCTCGACGCCAAGGCCCACGAGGTCAAGCATCGCCCCGGCTCGCCCCGCCCCTTCGACGAGGCCGCCAACAACATGCGCTGGCTCGCCCGTTCCAACTACACCCTCCGCATCCCCGAAGACGCCGAGCCCGACGAGATCGTCGTCTTCCCCACCTCCGAAAACGAGTCCCGCGGCATCGAAGACGCCCGCCTCACCCGCTTCACCGACGACGACGGCACCGTCACGTACTACGGCACCTACACCGCCTACAACGGCTTCAAGATCCTGCCGCAGATGTTCGAGACGCAGGATTTCAAAACCATCTCCGTGCACACCCTGAACGGCAAGCACGTGCAGAACAAGGGCATGGCCCTGTTCCCCCGCAAGATCGACGGCTTCTACCGCATGGTCTCCCGGCTCGACGGCGAAAACATGTTCATGATGAAGTCCGACAACCCCTACTTCTGGAACGAGGCCCAGAAGCTTTGCGAACCGGTCTACCCCTGGGAGTTCGTCCAGGTCGGCAACTGCGGCCCGCCGATCGAGACCGAGCACGGCTGGCTCCTGCTCACCCACGGCGTCGGCCCGGTCCGCCAGTACTGCATCGGCGCGATGCTGCTCGACCTCGACGATCCCACCAAGGTCCTTGGCCACCTCGAACAACCCCTGCTCGTCCCCCAGGAAGACGAACGCAACGGGTACGTCCCCAACGTCGTGTACACCTGCGGCGCGCTCGCGCACGGCGACACGCTCGTCATGCCCTACGCGGTCAGCGACTCGGCCACCACCGTCGCCACTTTGAGCCTGAGCCAACTGCTCGATCACCTGACGAGCAAGGCTTAAAACGTACACACCGCCAAAGAAACCTTTCGCCAAGCTTCGCTAAGACCAGCCGATGATCGTTTGGATCGATGGCCCCATCCACGCAGGGAAAACCACCGTTGCTCAGCGGTTCGCATTGACGCGCCCCAAAACCGTTCACATCGAAATCGATCAGCTCCGGCATATCGCCACCCAACTGCCCCTCGAAGCCTGCATCCCATTTTGCATCGAAGACGCCGCCGAGCTCACCCGACGATGGATCGACCGAGGCTTCCATGTCGTGCTGTCATGGCCCCTCTCTAAAGATAATCTCGCCCGTTTCGAATCGATGGTCGCCCAACCCGTTCGGGCGTTTACGCTGCTTCCGCCCAGGCATGTCGCGCTCGCCCAGCGCGGCAAACGCATCTTGAATCATGTCGAACGCGAACGCATCAAAGAGATGTATGACACCGGAATGTTCGATCACCCCGCCGGGGTCGTGATCGACAACCAAGGCGAAACACCCGAGCAAACCGTCGAACGCATTCTGAAACACCTTGCGGCGAGCGCAAAGTGAATTGAGAGTTCGAAGACGAATCGGGTGGTGCGACTCGCTGAAGGTCTCAAAGCAATCCCACCGGATCGACGTCAATCGCCGTGTGCGCGTCGCTTACCGTTCCGATCACGTTGCGCAATGCCGTCAGCACCTGCTGTAGGTCTGCCGCTCGCTCCGCAAATAGCAGCACCTGAAACCGGTGGTGGTCCGCGATCCGCTCGATCGGGCACGGGCTGGGCGGCACCAATCGCACCGGCACGCCAAGCTGCGTGACCGCCGCGGACAAAGCCTGGTGCAGCCGGGTGACGCCCGCGAACGCTTCCACCTTTTTCACGTGCCGCACCACGATCCGCGCCAGCCGCGACGACGGCGGCAGGCCCGCCTGCTCACGGACCTCCAACTCCCGTCGCGCGAACGACACGTAGTCGTGCGCCGCCGCGTCCCAGATCGTCGGGTCTCCGGGCTGCATGGTCTGCAACACCACCCGCCCCGGGTGCGTCCCGCGGCCCGCCCGCCCCGACACCTGCGCGATCAGCTGAAACGTCCGCTCGCTCGCCCGGAAATCCGGGAAGTTCAGCGACGTGTCCGCGCTCACCACCCCCACCAGCCGGACGTTGGGCACGTCTAGACCTTTCGCGATCATCTGGGTGCCCAGCAGCACGTCCGCCTGCCCCGTCTGGAACGCCCACAGCGCCCGGCGGAAGTCCCGCCCACTTCGCATCGCGTCCGCGTCCATCCGCAGCAGCCGCGCCCCGGGGAATTTTTGTCGCAGCTCTTGCTCGACCCGCTGGGTGCCCATGCCGAATAGCACGATCTTCTTGCCGCACTCCGGGCAGGCGTCGGGCAACCGCTGCTCCGTTAAGCAATGGTGGCAGCGCACGACCCCGCCGTCTTTGCTCTTCGGGTCCCGCAACGCCGACTCGGGCAAGTGATAAACCATCAGCGTGTCGCAGTGCTCACACTGCATCAGCCACCCGCAGCGCTGATCCGGGCACGCCAGGTAGTTCGCGAAGCCGCGCCGGTTCAACAGCAGCACCGCCTGGCCGCCGCCGTCGAGCGCGCGAGCCAGCAGGTCTTCCAATCGCCGTGACAGCAGGTGGACCCGCTGGTCTTTAGGGTCCGCCTTCGCGCGTTCTCGCCGCTCCTCGACCAGGTCCACCGTCTCCACCTCCGGCAGCCGCGCCCCGGGCACCCGGTCCGGCAGCGAGACGATGTCGAACCGCCCCCGCATCGCGTTCGCGTAGCTCTCCAAGGCCGGCGTCGCGCTGCCCATCACCACCGGGCACCCCGCGAGCTGCGCTCGTCGTACCGCCACGTCCCGCGCGTGGTAACGCGGCAGTTGATCCTGCTTGTACGACGCGTCGTGCTCTTCATCGACAATGATCAGCCGCAGGTTTTCGATCGGCGCGAACACCGCCGACCGCGCCCCGACCACCAGCCGCGCCTCGCCCGCCCGGATCCGCCGCCACTGCGCGTGCCGCTGCGCCGCCGTCATCCCCGAGTGCAGCACGGCCACGGGATTCGTCTGTTCGCTTTCCCAGGCGAACCGCGACGCGTACCGCGCCACCGCTTGCGGCGTCAGCGAGATCTCCGGCACCAGCACGATCACTCCCGCCCGGGTATCGGCTTTCCGTAAACGTTCGATCAGCCGCAAGTACACCTCTGTTTTGCCCGACCCCGTGACGCCGTGCAGCAGCGACACCGCGAAAGCCCCCAGCGTCCGCGCGAGCCGGTCCACCGCGTCCCGTTGGGCCGGCATCAGCGCCACGTCCGTTGCCCCGCGCTGCGACCAATCGGGCGACTCCAATTCCGCGTCGACCACCCGCACCTCGCGTGTTTCCAACACGCCCAGCTCGATCAGCTTCGCCACCGGGCCCGCCGTCTTCGCCCCCGCTGCCTCCATCAATCGCTTCCGCGGGACCCATTGCGTTTCGCTCGCCGCGTCTACGATCGCCCGTTGCAGCTTCGTGAGCTTGAGTTCCGGCGACCGCGCAAACGCCGACCGCCGCACCAGCGTCTTCGTGCTCAGCCCCGTCTGCCGCTTCACCGCCGCCGGCAGCATCGTTTGTAACACCATCCCCAGCGGGCACACGTAGTAGGCCGCAACCCACTTCGCCAGGTTCATCAGGTCTTCCGGCAGCCCCGCCAACGCGTCCTCGACCTTCAGGATCGCCTTTACTTTTTCTGGCTCCAACCCTTCCTCGAGCTCAGACATCCGTTCCAACACAAACCCGGTTGTCGGCGTGCTCCCCCGTCCCAGGGGCACCGTGACCCGTCGTCCGGGCCGCGCGGCATCGTCCATCGACGCCGGTACCGCGTAGGTCAGCCCACCCTCGGCCGAGTCCAATCCCCGCTCCACCGCCACCCGCGCGTAGCCCGCGATCGGTTCCCCGTTCTCGCCGAACAACGCGCCACGCCGTGCCATCGCGCGAGTCTAACGCTCCGGCCGGGTCGCTTAAGCGGCCCGGCCACCCGAGTAAAGTGCTCCTCCCATGCCCGGCAAGAACACCGACACCCCGGCGATGCGGCAATACCGCCGCTTCAAGGACGCTCACCCCGGCTGCGTCCTGTTCTTCCGCATGGGCGATTTTTACGAGATGTTTTTCGAGGACGCGCAGCTCGCCCACCGGACGCTGGGCGTCACGCTCACCCAGCGCACGGAAGGCGTGCCCATGGCCGGCGTCCCGTACCACGCCGTCGAGGGCTACCTCCGCCGCATGATCCAGGCCGGCCACCGCGTCGCCGTCTGCGATCAGGTCGAGGAGGCCAAGGACGCCAAAGGCGTGGTCAAACGCGACGTCACCCGCGTCATCACCCCCGGCACCCTTACCGACGAATCGCTCCTCGACGAGGCCACCCCCGCGCCGCTCGCCGCGATCGCGTTCCTCCCCGACCACCGGGTGGGATTGGCCTGGGCTGAGCTCTCCACCGGCGAGTTCCGCATCGCCTCGCTCCCCGCGGACACCGCCCGGGACGAACTCGCCCGCGTCGCCCCCGCCGAGTTGCTCTTCTGCGAAGCCGCCGACGGCCAGACCCCCAGGCGGGTTACCGACGCGACCGCCGGCTTCTCCTGTGCCCTCACCCCTCGCCCCGCCTGGCCCTTTCGCGCCGGCGAAGCCACCGAACTCCTCCGCAAACATTTCAAGGTCGCCAGCCTCGCCGGGTTCGGCCTTCAAGACGAAGACCCCGCCCTCGGCGCCGCCGCCACCGTCCTGCATTATCTCTTCGAGACCCAATCCCCCGGCGGAGACGAAACAAACCACCATTCAAAGCCCGCGGCCGCGAAGCCGCCGCGCGGGCCCGCCCTCGGAAACCCTCTCCGGCACCTCCGCCCCCCCAAACCCTTCGCTCTCGACGAGCACCTGGTCATCGACCAGACTTCGTTGGCTTCCCTCGAGGTCGAACGAACGCTCAACGCCCGTTCGACGAACGGTTCCTTGGTCGGCACGCTCGGCCAAAACGGCCGCGCCTGCGCGACCGCCATGGGCAAACGCAGGCTCCGCGACTGGCTCTGTTTCCCCCTGACTTCCCGGCGCGAGATCGAGAAACGTCAGGACGTCGTCCAGGCCATGGTCGACGACGAACGCTTCATCCGCGAGCTCGGCGATGCGTTCGAGCACGTACACGACATCCCGCGTCTGATCGCGCGCCTCTCCGTCAACCGCGCTTCCCCCCGCGACCTGGTCGCTCTGGGCCGCTCCGCCGCCGCCGTGACCCGCGTCGCCGACGCCCTCGACCAGCGCCCCACCGTCCGACCGTTCTTTGAGCGCATCGACGCGACCCGCGATCCGCTCCACGCCCTGGGCCGGACCATCCACGACGCCTGCGTCGAGGAAACGCCCGCGCACCTTCGCGAAGGCGGCCTCATCCGCGACGGTCATGACCCGCAGCTCGACGCGTCGCGAGCCCTCATGCAAAACGCCGACGCCTGGCTCGCGAATTACCAGGGCGAGATCTGCGAGCAGACCGGCATCCCCTCCCTCAAGGTCGGCTTCAACAAGGTCTTTGGGTTTTACATCGAGGTCAGCGCCGCCAACAAAGCCAAAGCCGAGCAATTCCAGAAAACCGACGCCGGCCGCGCGTGGGCCCGCAAGCAAACCCTCAAGAACGCCGAGCGTTACATCACCCCGCAGCTCAAGGAGTACGAAGGCAACGTCTTGACCGCCAAAGACCGCGCCGTCGCCCGGGAGCAAGAACTCTTCCAGCAGCTGTGTGGCCGATGCAGCGAAGAGCTTGAACGCCTCCACGCTTTCGCCGAGGCCGTCGCCGAGCTCGATGTGCTGCGCTGCTTCGCCCAGCGTGCCGCCCGGCATAACTACTGCCGCCCCCAACTCGTCGACGACCCCGTGTTGCGCCTGCGGGGCGCGAGGCACCCCGTTCTCGACGAGTTGCTCGGCGATCAGTTCGTGCCCAACGACGTTGAGCTGGGGATCGGGGAACGGGGAACCGTGGCCGAGCCGGACCTCCAAACGAACGGCAACCCCGCGAACGACGACGGCGCCCCGGTCCGACCCCCGATGTCGGCACCCCGTTCCCTCGCCCTCATCACCGGCCCCAACATGGCCGGTAAATCCACTTACATCCGCCAGGCCGCGCTGCTCACGCTCCTCGCCCACACCGGCAGCTTCCTCCCCGCCGACGCCGCGACCGTCGGCCTCACCGATCGCGTCTTCACCCGTGTCGGCGCCCACGACGAGCTCCACGCCGGCCGATCGACCTTCATGGTCGAGATGACCGAAACCGCCAATATCTGCCACCACGCCACGCCCAAGTCGCTCGTCATCCTCGACGAGATCGGTCGTGGCACCTCCACCTACGACGGCCTGGCTTTGGCGTGGGCGATCACGGAGCATCTTTCCAAGGTCGGGTGCCGCACCCTCTTCGCCACGCACTACCACGAGCTGACCGCTCTGGGCGAACAAAACGCCAGCGGCCGACTCCCGGGAGTCGGCAACCTCCACGTGAAAGTTCGCGAGTGGCACGACCAGATCGTTTTCCTCCACCGCGTCGAGCCCGGGGCGACCGACCGCAGCTACGGCATCGCCGTCGCCCAGCTGGCCGGCCTGCCCCCGGAGGTCGTGGCTCGCGCCAACCAACTCCTTACCGACCTGACCACGCCCGCCCAACCGGACCCCTGCCACTCCGGAGGTGCGGCGCGGGCCGACCACTCGCCCCAACTTATCGCCAGCCCCGCCAACGAGCCCACCCTGTTCGACGCGTCGCCGCCCCCGGAAGACCACCCCGTCTTGCGAGAACTCCGCGAACTCGATCTCGAAACGCTGTCTCCGCTCGCCGCGTTCGATGCCCTACGCGGCCTGCACCGTCGAGCGCAGCGCGACAGCTAGCCCGGCGGTCGATTAACCGCAGCGCAATCGATTCCGCATGAAACCCGGATCGGCAACGCTCGTCATTTAGGATGGAAGATCCGGTTGAACGGATGCCTCCGCGGGTGGCCCGCAACTGAGCCGAACAACGTTACGCGGTACCAGGAAACATCAGGTGGGCGTCAAGAACTACTTAATCGAGGGCGTCTCCTGTGCGGGCAAAACGACGGTCTGCGATGAGCTATTGCGACGCGGTCATCAAGCCATCCATGGCGACAGAGAACTGGCCTATCGCGGAAACCCCGAAACCGGCGAGCCCACGGAGGGCGATGTCCCGGGCGAACACATCTGGGACATCCACAAAGTCAGAGCCCTCGTAGCCGACCAAAGTCACGAGGCAACGTTTTTTTGCGGCGGTTCGAGGAACTCCCATCGTTTCGTCGATCTGTTCGACAAGGTTTTCATTCTTGAGGTCGACCGAGACACTTTGGAGCAGCGTCTCGCCGCCCGACCAGAGGACGAATGGGGAGGGCTCGCAAGCGACGGGGAGGCCTTTGCGCGGTTGCAGCACCAGACAAAAAAGGGCTTTCCTCGAGACGGAATCGCGGTCGATGCGACGGCTCCGCTCACCCGCGTCGTCGATAGAATCCTTGAAATAACGGCGTAACGAACCGATTGACTCAATCGATACGCTGACGGCTGATCATGCCAAATGCCCCGGTTGAGAGTGTGCGTCTGCGGGCGGCTCGCCACGGAGTGGGGCGGCGTTAGACCGCATCGAACCGTGCTCGTGACTCAATCAACCAAAGTGGCGGCGTGCCAACTCCCGGTCGTCGATCGAGACATCGACACGGCTTTGTCTTGGATTGATGACTACGCGCAGCGTGCGGCGGCGATGGAGGTTCGGCTTGTCTGCTTTCCAGAATGCTTTCTGCAGGGGTATCTGGTACAGGAAAACCACGCGCGCACGCATGCGATGGATCTGAGTTCAGCTGAATTCCAAGCAGTCCTTCAGCGCCTCGCCCACCTCGAACCGGTGTTGGTGTTCGGCATGATCGAATGCTCCGCGGGTTCGCTCTTTAACACGGCAGTGGTCATCCATCGCGGTGCGCTCATGGGCCGGTACCGCAAAACGCACCTTCTCAGCGGCGAGCGCATCTTCTCTCCGGGCGGCCTGTTCCCCGTGTTTACCGTGGACGCCCTGACGTTCGGCATCAACATCTGCTCCGATACCCAAGTCGCGGCCCCGGCCGAGGCAGTGGCCGCGCAGGGGGCGCAACTCATCTTGTGCCCAGCCAACAACATGATGAAACGGGCGAGTGCGGAGAAGTGGAAGAACCAACACAATCCCGTGCGCGCCGCCCGCGCCAAGGAGTCCGGGTGCTGGTTCGTCTCGGCCGACGTGACCGGGCAATGCGAACACTCGATCGGTCTTGGCCCGACGGCCGTTATGAATCCTCTTGGTCATGTGGTCGCACAGGTGCCTTTGATGGAGACGGGAGTGGTCACCGCCGATGTTCCCACGAAGCCAAACAACCGGTAACGGTTGACCGGCGGTGCTCGCGTTAGATAATCCATGCATCCGGCGGTAGTACGTTTCCGATGGCGGCCGGCAAACGAGCGGGAAGCGACGGGCGACGCGGGTAGATTTCCATGGGTTCGTTCCTCTTAATTCGGCACGCGGAATCTCCTTGGTCAGAAGATGACATGCGGCCGCTCTCACCGGCAGGTATGCGTGCGGCGGAAGCGTTGCCCGCGCAGCTGCACGGCCTCCGCATGAACGCCATCTACTCGAGCCCGTACCGGCGTGCGGTGCAGACGATTGAGCCGCTGGCACGGCATCGGCGTATGGCCATCGCCCAGGTGCCCGAACTCCGGGAGCGCGCACTGGGGGCGATCGGAGACGCTTCGTTCATGGATGCGGTTGCGGCAACCTGGAATGACTTTGATCTGATCCATCCCGGAGGCGAATCCAATCGCGTCGCTCAGGAGCGGGTGGTCGGACTGGTGGGCGAGCTGGCCCGCCGGCACGCTTCGCAAACCATCGTGCTTGCCACCCACGGCAATCTTCTAGCGTTGCTGCTGAATGCTTTCGACCCGAGCATCGATTTCACGTTCTGGCGCGGACTCACGCTCCCCGATGTATTCGAGCTCCGCCTCTTGTCCCCGTCCGAGGGTGTGGTGCGCCGAGTCATAACCGAGGTTGTATAGTCGTTCGCGGCTGTATTTAATTTGTGAAGCTTGCGGCTGACCATATCAAGTCGCCCTCTCCTCCCTGCGGGCGGCTCGCCACGGAGCGGGGAGGCGGAAGAACGCAGCCATGCGATACGTGTTGACCGTAGCGGCGTGTTTGTCTCTGGGTTGGATTGTGGGGGCGTTGCTCGGTTTCGCCAGCTTTGATCCGTTTGATGACTACCTGGCCCCGTGGGTTTTTGCCTGCACGGTTTACTTGGGTACACCCGCGGGCATCTTGCTGGCGATCGTTGCTCTACCTGTGGTGGCGGTCTGTTCCCGCGATCGACGCCACCGAACCATCGGCCACCGTTGACCGGCGACGCCCGTGACGGATAGTCCACGAATCGCTTCCAGGGTGGGGGCTGTCGGGGGACCCGGTGTCCGCCGAGCGGAAGGCCCCGCGTTGTTTCGGTGCGTTCGCGCCCGCCGTCGCCGTCCCGGGCGATCGCCACCCGCGTTTTACCCCGATCCGTAGCGTCGTGACCACTGCGTCCGATCGACGCTTTAGTGCAAAAGTCGTTACACACGCTGAGAGCCTAACTCAGCGCACGACATTAAACAGATAGCATATGGTCCCGATGATTGTGCTAAACGGTAGATGTTCGACGAAGTCAATCAATCGGATCACGGTGAGGCATCGCGGATGAAACCGGCATCATGTCAGCAACGCCTCGGCCTCGTGACGGTCATCGTCCAAGACTACGACGAAGCCGTTGAGTTCTTCACCCAACTGCTTGGGTTCGAATTGATCGAGGACACCCACCTTCCAGATGAAAACAAACGCTGGGTCGTGGTCTCGCCGCAAGGCGCTCGGGAGTCCCGGGTCTTGCTCGCGCGGGCTTCCGCGCCCGAGCAATCGGACCGCATTGGCGACCAGACGGGTGGGCGTGTGTCTTTCTTTCTTTACACGGCCGACTTCTGGCGTGACTACGAGACGTACCGTAAGCGTGGTGTTGCTTTTGTTCGCGGGCCCAGGGTTGAGAAGTACGGCACGGTTGCCGTGTTTCGTGACGTCTCGGGCAACCTCTGGGATCTCGTCGAGCCGTCCACACCCGCTGCTTAACTAGCCGTGCGGTTGATCGACGACGCTCGCGTTGGATAATCGAAGTGCCGATTGGGAGTCCGCTTCCGTGGGCGGCATTGGCGAGGACTTTGACGATATGTGGCGTGTTTGGGCCACGAAGGCGAGGAGTCTCAAGACTGCCCGATTTTTTCTCTTGAGAGAGACTAACCGCCAGCTTCGCTCGACCGGCACCGCACGCGAGTAGTTCCAAACACATCAATCTCCCGCTGCCGCCACCTTCTGCCAAGCATCTGCCAGCGCGATGTCGTCCCCCCGCATCGATTCGGCCGCCGACGCGATCCAGTGGGCATGTCGGTGTCCTTCCTGCGGCCCGTGGTAGTGGTGTTCTTCGCAGTACGGGCACTCGACCAACCAGAGCAGCCCGTCGGTGTCGGGGCATTTGACGAAATGAGCGGCGACGGTGGGGGCGTCGAGGTCGAGGAAGGTGGGCGGGTCGGTGGACGTGAGGATTTTCATGGGTGGTCGTCTCACGTCCTCCACGTTGCGCCAGATTTGTGTTTGAGGGCGAAGTGGCGGTAGAAGTGGGGAGCATAGCTCTTACTATGAAAGGTTTGCTTTTCAACCCGTCGGTAAGTAGCGTGCCCGCACGACGTTCGTTTCAAACTTACTGCCCGACCATTCTCCTCTGTCCGCCAAAACGAACCGTCACCTGGGGAAGAGTATGACCCATCGCTTCGCAGCCACAACGGCAATCACCGTTTTTCTATTCTTGGCTATCGCGTGCAAAGGTGGCGACGGCAACTCATTTTTGGGGGATGGGGTCGGTGGGCCTGGGTTAAAAGTGGACGTGCATACGTTCAAGACGAGGCCAGTGCGTATCGAAAATCCACACCGTGTGCCTGTCAATGTCATTTACAACAATCAGCGAATTGGTTGGCTGAGGCCATATGCGTACACGAATGTTCAGCTTCCCGTGGGCCTGCACACCGTTACTTTTGTAGACGGTTACGGCAACGTCATTGGCGAACAAACCGTTTCTAACGAAGATTGAAAGGATTGAGTATGAGGCTACTGACGATCGCGCTAGCACTGATAGCTGCGGCCGGGTGCAGTACAGGGGGGGACGGTACCAGCGTGCACGGCGATGGTATCGGGGGCGACGGTGGAAACATAAATGTTGAAGTGGAGGCTGAAGCAAAGACTGGCGATATTGCGCCGATTCGACCGTAGCTCCTAGCGTGTTCTTGTCACTCCCGCCTCCGCCACTCCCACGGCGGCACCGGATCAGGATCGCGCCGAAACTCCCGCTGCGCCTTGCCGTTGTGGCGGCCGAGATAGACATCGCGGCGTTGGCCGGTTCGCGCGTCGCGCAAAGTGACCACGGCCTGACCGGTGGGGCGGTGGAGTCGGTACGTCGGGATGGTTGGCTTTCGGGCCACAGCAGACACGCTCCTTGCCTTGCGGTAGTGACTACCGCAGCGGCGATCGGGGGTGTGACTGCTGCCCGTGGGGGCGAAGCGGCGTTTCTTCCGCTTTCAGCCGTAAAAAGTGAAACGTGGTCTAGTGGCCAGACCCGGACTTGAACCGGGGACACCAGCATTTTCAATGCTGTGCTCTACCAACTGAGCTACCTGGCCCGAACGCGGCGGGCCGGGGCTCGCCGAGCCGCGAAATGTACCGCGCCGGGCAGGCAAAGCAAATCTCATCGCCGCGCCGCCAGCAGCGCCACCACCGGGGGAGTATCTTCCGGCGGTGTTTATCCTGAAGGCACAGAATCTCGTCAAGCGCTACGGTCAGCGCACCGTCGTCGATCGCGTCAGCTTCGACGTGGCCGAGGGCGAGATCGTCGGGTTGCTCGGCCGCAACGGCGCCGGCAAGACCACCAGCTTCCGGATGAGCATCGGCATGATCGAGCCCGACGACGGGACCGTGGTGTTCAACGGTCAGGACGTCAGCCGGCTGGCAATGTACCAGCGGGCCCAGCGCGGCATGGGGTATCTCGCGCAGGAGCCGTCGATCTTCCGCCGGCTTACGGTCGAGCAGAACCTGCACGCCATCCTCGAGACCCGGCCGCTCAATCGGGCTCAACGCAAGGCCCGGGCGGAAGAACTGATGGCCCAGTTCGACCTGCTCAAGATCCGCAAGCAGTCCGCGTCGCTTTGCTCGGGCGGCGAGAAGCGCAAGCTCGAGATCGCCCGGGCGCTGGTCACCGAGCCGAGCCTGATCCTGCTGGACGAGCCGTTCGCCGGGGTGGACCCGGTGGCGGTCGAAGGGCTGCAGGACGAGATCCGCAAGCTGCGCGACGAGCACGACATCGCGATGCTGGTGACCGACCACAACGTGCACCACATCCTCGCGGTGTGCGACCGGGTGTACGTGATCGCCGAGGGCAAGGTGTTTGCCGAGGGCACGCCCAAGCAGATCATCAACGACGACCGCGTGCGGCAGACGTATCTGGGCTCGACGTTCCGCGGCGACGAGTTCGACTGAGCCGGCCATGCACGACTACACCGACAAATCCCGCGGCGTCCGCTTGCAGAAGGCGTTGGCCGAGGCCGGGGTGGCCTCGCGGCGCGACTGCGAGGCGCTGATCGAAGCCGGGCGGGTCCGCGTGAACGGCCAGTTGGTCAAGACGCTGCCCGCGTGGGTCGACGCGGCGGTGGACCGGTTGGAGGTGGACGGCGAGTTAGTCGCGCGGTCCCGCGCGGCGCGCAGCGGCAAGAAGACCGCCGGCAAGCACTACGTCCTGCTGCACAAGCCGCGGCGTGTGGTCTCGACGGTCGAAGACGAGCCGGGCAAGGACCGCACGACCGTGGTCGATCTGGTGGACCACCCCGGCGCCGCCCGGCTGTACCCCGTGGGCCGGCTGGACGCGGACTCGACCGGGCTGATCCTGCTCACCGACGACGGCGACCTCACGCACCGCCTGACGCATCCGCGGTTCGGCGTGACCAAGCGGTACCTGGTGTCGGTGAAGGGTCGGCTCGAAGCCCGCGACCTGGAGCGCCTCAAGCAAGGCCTCGTGCTCGCGGACCGCAAGGCCCTGGAAAAGCACGGCCCGACGCGGTCCGGCGGGGCGGCGAAGCGCGCAAGCTTCGAACGCGTCCGCATCGTCCGCCACGAGACCGATCGCGCCCGCGGCGACCGCACGACGTTGAGCGTCACGCTCACCGAGGGCCAGAACAGGGAGATCCGCCGGATGCTCGCGCAACTGGGCTTCAAGGTCCGCAAGCTCAAACGCACGGCGCTGGGCCCGCTGCAGCTCAAGGGGTTGTCGCCCGGGCAGTGGCGGCCGCTCACCCCGGCGGAGGTGAAGGCGCTGCGCAAGGCGACGCGTACCCGCGGCTGAGCCGGGCGTGATAACGTCCGGGCATGGCCTCCGATCCAAGCGAGCTCGCCCGCCTCCGCCAGCCGTACAACGTCCCCGGTCTGCGCGAAAGCGACCTGCTCGGCTCGCCGTTCGACCAGTTTCAGATGTGGTTTACGCAGGCCAAGGCCGCGGGCATCAAAGAGCCCAACGCGATGACGCTGGCGACCGCCTCGGCCGACGGCGTGCCGGACGCGCGGATCGTGCTGCTCAAGGGCCTAAGCCCGCAGTCGGGCTTCGCGTTTTACACGAACTACGACTCGGTCAAAGCGAAGCAACTCGAAGCGAACCCGCGGGCGACGCTGGTGTTTTATTGGGATCGCTTGGACCGACAAATCCGCGTCCAAGGCGGCGTCCACAGGCTCCCGGACGCCGCCAACGATCGGTACTTCGCGCAGCGGCCGCGCGGCTCGCAGATCGGCGCGTGGGTCTCGCCGCAGTCGAGCGTCATCCCGGACCGCGACGTGCTCGCCAAGCGTGAGGCCGAGTTGGTCGAGCGGTACGAGGGGCAGGACGTGCCGCGTCCACTGCATTGGGGCGGGTACGCCGTGTTGCCCGAGCGCATCGAGTTCTGGCAGGGCCAGCCGTCGCGGTTGCACGACCGGCTGGTGTACGTGCGCGACGGCGAAGCGTGGAAGGTCGAACGGCTCGCGCCGTAACCGTCGAACCGCATGAGCACCCTCATCCACCAGCGCGTCGAACAGGCTCGGGCCGGCGAAAATCCCGCGGTCATCGCGCGGGTGGCCTCGGGTTGGGTCGTGATCGGCGACACCCAGTTTCTCCGCGGCTACTGCCTGCTGCTCGCCGACCCGGTGGTCCCAAGCCTGAATGACCTCTCGGAAGATCAACGGCAGGTGTTTCTGCGGGACATGACCGTCCTGGGCGATGCTCTGCTCGAGCTTTGCGCGGCAACGCGGATCAACTACGAGATTCTCGGCAACGCCGAACCGGCTCTACATGCACACTTGTTTCCCCGGTATGAAACGGAATCAGCGGAACGACGCCGAGCACCCGTATGGTTCTACCCCAAGCCGCGTCTGCCCGGATTCGACGCCGAACGCGATGCGGCCTTGATGTCCGCGATCCGAGAGAGCCTCCGCAACCGTGGCGTTCTCATTGAGAATCCGTGAGCGGATGCTCCGATACTTACGCCGGCGCATACGAACGCCCGCGCCACGTCGCCGGGGTCCCGCGGAGCTTCCGCCACAGCGCGTGCCATTGGATCGCGACCAGCGTCGCGATGCCCGCGGGTCGCAGCAGCGTTGCGGCGACGCCTTGGTGGAAACGGACGCCCAGCGCGATCGTGGTCCCCAGCGCGAATACGGCTGGCACCCACGCGACCCAGTCGCCGGCGAAGCCGCCCGACTCCGGCGTCCACAGGCCGACGGCGTAAAGCGCAAGCATGATCCACGGCAGCACCCAGCCGCCCAGCAGCAGCGACGTCCAGATCCCGATCGCGCCCGGCGCGGCCATGCCGGCCGTGGCGTTTTTCGCGAAGCCGTTCCAGACCTCGCCGGCGGTGTCGTACATCTTGCAGCTCGCGGTGTCGGACGCGTCGAAGATGTCGGTGAGGTGGCCACCCCGGCGGAACGTGCGCGGCAGCGCGATGCCGTCGTGGATCTCGCGGGCGATCGCGCCGTGTCCGCCGACTTCGAAGTACGGCTCGCGGTGTGCCGCGAACCACTGGCCGCAGCCCGCGCCGAACCCCGGCGAGACGCTCTTCCGCATCCGCGCGATCGGCAGGTAGCCGAGCAGCACCGCCTGGATCTGCGGGATGATGAGTTTCTCCATGAGGCCGTCGGTGCGCTGCTTCGGGAAGCCGCTGAGCAGGCCGGCAGGGTTGCGGCTTGCTTCAATGAGCAACCGCTCCAGCGCTGCGGGTTGCAAGCGGACGTCCGCGTCGATCCACGTCAGCACGTCTTTGGTCGCGGCCTGGGCGAGTTGCCAGCAGGCGTGCTGCTTGCCGTTGTGGCCGGCGGGCAGGGGCTCGCCGGAGATCAGCTTGACCCGCGGGTCGGCGTCCGCGAAGCCCCGTACGATCACGGCGGTATCGTCGTGGGAGTGGTCGTCGAGCACCACGACTTCGAGATCGACGCCGTCGGCCGCGGCGATCACGGCCTCGAGGCACGGGCCGATGGAGGCTTGTTCGTTCCGGGCGGGGACGAGCACGCTGACCCCCGGTGCCGATGGGCTTGTGTCCGGACGATGGTTCGGTTTGTTTTCCCGGGTGGGCAGTTTGCGAAAGCGGGCAAGGTTGGCGGCCACCATTGCGGCGGGTAGGGCGGCGAGAAACACGATTCCCCAGGCGAGCAGGTTGAGGGCGGTGGCCATGGGCGAGTTTAGGCGGAGCCCGACGGCTGGATCACACCCGACGCGCGACGGCGGGCACGCCCACGAGCAGCAGGTCACGCTCGAAATCCCGAGTCACCACGGCCCCGGCCCCGACCACGCAGCGGTCGCCCACGGCGCGCTGCGGCAGCACCCGAGCTCCGAGCCCGATCAGCGTGTGGTTGCCGATGGTCACGGCCCCGCCCAGCACCGCGCCGGGCGCGAGGTGGGCGAAGTCGCCGAGGGTGCAGTGGTGCTCGACGACGGCGGCGGAGTTGATGATGCAGCCGTCTCCGACGACGGCGTGCGCGTTGACCACGGCCTGCGGGGCGACGTAGACGCCGTGCCCGAGCTTCGCGCTGGGGCTGACGGCGGCGGCGGGGTGGACGACGTTGACGACCGTACCGCCGAGTTGTTCGATCCGGTGGAGCACGGCGGCGCGGGCTTGGTTGTCGCCGATCGCGGGGATGAAGTTGGCGCCGGCGAGCTGCGGATCGTTCTGGCTGAGCAGCAGGGCGGCGGGGGCCAGGGCGTTCTGCTCGCGGTCGTCGAGGAAGCCGACCACGCGGTAGCCGGCGAGGGTGGCGGCGTCGGCGACGACCGTGCCGTGGCCGCCGGCCCCGTAGATGACCAGGGGCGTGCCGGGTTCCGGGCGGTCGGGCGGTCGGGGCGGGTCGGTCATCGGGCGGTTCCTTGCGGGGCCGGGGTTTCGTCGGTTCGGGGGTTAAAGCGTTCGGCGGTATCGGCGTCCCAACGCGGGTGCTTGCGGTGCACGGGCAGGCGACGGAACACGGTCCCGCACAGATAGCACACCATCCGCGGCCGGTTGTAGACGGCCAGCAGCACATCCGCCACCGACACGATCACTAACGAGAGCAACGCCCACGGCCAGGTGTAGACGTTCTGCCACCACAGGAAGCCGGCCGTGACCGCGAGCAGCAGGACGAACAACGTGAGCCGGGGGAACTTCACGTCGCGGTACAACTCGACGCAGCCGCACACCGGGCACTGCCGGAGGTAGCCGGCGTCGTCCATCGCCCGATCCCAGCTCAACGACACCGGCGCGCCGGTTCCGTCGTCGGCCCGCACGATGGTCGGCGGGTTGGCCGGATCGACGTGCACCGTGAGGCGGGGCCGGCCGTTGGCATCGCGGATATCCATCTGCACGCCCTTGATCTTACGATGCGGGCGATGGGCGACGCCTCCGAAACCGTGCTGACCGCGCCGCAGTCCCGGTCGATCGACCGGTACGCGATCGACGTGCTCGGCCTGCCCGGGGTGGTGTTGATGGAAAACGCGGCGATCAACGCGGCGTCGGTCGTGCTGGACCTGCTTGAAAACGCGGCGGAGTTGGACCGAGACCGGTTCGTGGTTTCGGTGCTCTGCGGCGGCGGGAACAACGGCGGCGACGGGTACGCGGTCGCCCGCCAGCTGCTGGGGTTCGGCGTGGATGTCCGGGTGTTCGCGGGCAAACCCGTCGAGGAGTTAGCGGGAGACGCGGCGATCAACGCCCGGGCTTGCGAACGCCTGGGCGTGCCGATCACGCCCTGCGAGAACGCCGAGCAGGCCGAAGCCGCCTCCGAGTTTTGGGGCAAGAGCCACGCCGTCGTCGACGGGCTGCTGGGCACGGGGTTCGCCGGCCAGGTGCGCGGCGGGTTGGCCGGTGTGATCGACGCGATCAACGCCGTCAAAGCCCGATGCGGCGACCGGTTGACGGTCGTGTCGCTGGACGTGCCGTCGGGGTTGGACGCCGACGCCGGAAGCGTCGGCGCCGCCGCGATCCGGGCCGACGCCACCGTGACTTTTGTGGCCCCCAAAACCGGCTTCGCCACGCCCGCGGCGCGGGCCCACCTCGGCCGGGTCGTCGTCGCCGACATCGGCCTGCCCGATGCCGCGATCGCCGCGGCGCTCCGCGACTCCGGCCCGGCCTGAAGGTGGCCCAAACGCGGGTTGACCCCGGCCGGCGGGCTTGCCATACTGCTCGGCTCGCCGAAAAGTGAGTGCCGACCCTTCCCCTCGCCACCCCAACCCCGGAAGACCGCCATGTCCGCGATCGCCGATCTTCAACCCGGTAAGTCCGTCACGTTCACCGTCACCGCCGCGCCCACCAACGCCGCCGCGACCAAGACGCTCGTCCGCCTGCTGTCCAAGGACCCCGCGGCCGCCAAGCGTAACGCGCGGATCAAGAAGAACCGGCTGTCCAACCCGACGTTCTCGCCGCGGGGCGGCCGCTGGCGCGTGTGGGAACACCGTCAACCCAAGAAATTCGTGGTCCACGGCAAGCCCGGCGAGTCCGCGACCATCGTCGCCGGCGTCCAAGAACTCCGCGACCTCGCGTCGGTCGAACGCTTCGTGGACGTCAAAGCCGCCTGAGGCTTCGGCTTGACCTCAGCCTAATATCCAGTCAGAAAAACCGAGCGTTCACCGCTCGGTTTTTTCGTGCTCAGGGGTTTTTCCAGTCTGCGAAGCCGGTTTTCGCAATCCCGGCGACACGATGTCAAGATTGAGCGAACGCGAAGAAACTACGGGGTTTTCCCGGGTTTCGGTTAAACTCGATGGGCTCGGCCGCTTTCCGCGGCGTCGTTTCCCGCGCGATTCATTCATCCGCTTCATCCGCCGAGCCTCGGCCTACCGCCGACACATCGAGAAAGGTTTTGCCATGGAATCCCGTCGTTCCCCCGTTTCCCCGTCGTGGGAGGTCGCCGCCGGCGACCCCGTGTTGGATCACGCCCAGCCGCCGCGTTCGGCCGAAGAGTGCTCGTTCCGCGAGGCCTGCCCGTTCGCCATCGGCTTATTCCTCGTCCTGGTCGTGGCCATCACGCTGATCGTCACCACGCTGGCTTGGGCGGGCGAAGCTCGGGCGCAGAGCGGCCTCAACGACGTGCCCATCGGCGGGTTTCAGCCGTGGGTTGCTTTCACCTTGACCAACGAGTTCTCGAACGAAAATCAAGACGACCTGTTCTTCGTTGCCGACGTCGATTCCACGTTCAACCCGTCCCGCTCCCTGCCCAACGCCGGCAACCCGATCTACGAGGTGGGCCTGCTCGACTCGGGGTCGCAGGTCAACCTGCTCACCGACGCCGCGACCACCCGATTCGATCTGGCCGGCCAGGGCTTCACCGGCACCGAACTGATCGAAGCCCAGGGCGTCTCCGGCTCGGAGTTCCTGACCGTTCAGGACCCGCTGGGCATCTTCACCGCCGGTTTGCAGCAGGCCGCTTCCGGCGTCGGTTCCGGCGCGGTCGCCGTCGCCGACACGACCACGCTCCGCGGGCTCAAGTCCAACGCCCCGGCCTCGGCACCGCCCGGTTCGGTGCTGCCCAACGTCATCGGCTTGCCGATGATGTCCACCCACACCACCGTCATCCGCAATTCGCAGCCGCAATTCGTCTCGCATCAAGGCGAGACCTTCCGTGCTCCCGCCGTCGAGTTCCTCGACCTGGGGGATCCGATTCCCAGTGATTTCACCCGTCGTGCCGCGTTAGGCCTCGAGGTCAACAGCACCTTCGGGACGACCGAGCCGCTATACGTCTTCAACGTCGCCAACGCGCTCAATGGCGACCCCCTTCATGAAAACCCATCGACGCCCACCGCGGTCGGCGGGGCGTTCTTCACCGATATCGACATTCAGAACGCCGGCACGACTCGCACCGCCGAGGTTTTCTTCGACACCGGCGCCCAGGTCAGCGTCGTCAACGAGCTGCTCGCGGCGCAGCTCGGGTTCGACGTGGTCAACGACGAGCCGGACTTCACCGTGCCGATCATCGGCGTCGGGGGCGCTCAGACCGACATCCCCGGCTTCGTCGCCGACTCGCTCACGATCCCCGCGGTCGGCGGCAACTTTACGGCCACCGATGTCCCGATCGTCGTGCTCGAAAACGTCCCCAACCCCTTGGGGGCGGGCATCCTCGACGGCATCCTCGGCACCAACGTGTTCTGGGATCGCGACCTGGTGATCGACCCGGCGGGCGATCGGTTGTGGATCAGCGACCCGGTGACGAACACGCTGACCTGGGGCTCGACCACGTTCCTCGGGGATTGGGACGATCCGAACGACTGGGTTGAGGATCGTGTGCCCGAAGCGACCGACCTGGTGAGCATCGTCGGCAACGCCGGTCAGACGCAGTTCATCCGTGCGACGGGGGCCGTAGGCAACGAGGTGTATCGCCTCGCTATCGGCGCGGTGGACGCGGCCAGCGCGGTCACCCTGGCGGTGCGTAGCTCACGGCTCGACGTCTTCACCACCATCGAAATCACGGAGCACGGGGAACTCCAACTCATCAGCCCTGATCTCTCGGCCCAGCAGATCAACATCGACGGCGGCGTACTCAGCGGTAGCGGCCTCGCCGTGGCGGATGTGCGGAACGCCGGTACGGTCGAGGTATCCAACGGCGGAGGCCTGACGCTCCGCGGGAGTTACGAGCAGTTCTCCGAGGGCGCGATCGACTACCGCGACGGCACGCTCAATATCGAAGGCACGGCGTCGTTGGACGGCGTCTTCGACGCCACCGACATCAACGTTTTCGGCGTCGACGCGTACAGCCCGTTCGACCTCCTCGCGGCGACCGACGGGGTGGGCGGCCGGTTCGCGGCGATCCTGGGAACGAACTTCGGCGACGGCTTCGGCTTGGCGGTCGCGTACGAACAGGACGCGGTGGTCGGGGTCGTCGCGCTGTTTGGCGACGCCAACCTCGACCAGCAGATCGAGCAGGGCGACCTCAACGCCGTGCTCAACAACTGGGGGCTCTCCGGCCAAACCTGGGCGACCGGGGACTTCACCGGCGAGGGCTTCGTGGATCAGGCCGACCTGAACGCGGTGCTGAACAACTGGGGCGGTACCGCGGCTCCGGACTTCCAAGGCTTCACCGTGCCCGAGCCCGCCACCGGTCTGTTCGCGTTGGCGGGCGGCCTGTTTTGGCGTCGCCGCGCGGCGTGAGGGTCACGAATCGGGCTCGGAAGTCATGAATCGGCCTGAAAGGAAACGCGGTCCATACGTCAAACTGATGGACTGAGCGTTTTTTGTATTCGGCCATTCTGGCTGCCCCGGAGATCGATCGATGAATTGGGTGCGAAGCGGAGTTTTGTGTGCGATCACCCTGGGGTTGGCGTCAACGGGCACGCCGACGCTCGGACAGGCCGCGGACCAACCCAACGTGATCTTCATCCTGGCCGACGACTTGGGGATCGCCGATATCGGCGCGTACGGCCAGGAAACGATCCAAACGCCGAGCCTCGACGCGTTGGCGGCGGGAGGGATGGTGTTCTCGAACGTGTACTCGGGGGCGCCGGTGTGTTCGCCGAGCCGGGCGGTGCTCGCGTCGGGCATGCACAACGGCCGGTTCAACAACGGCAACGGTGTGCAGCTGCCCACGGGCATGCCCACCGTCGCGTCGACGTTGCGCGACGCGGGCTACGAGACCGGCCTGTTCGGCAAGCTGCACCTGGGCGGAGGCCACCGGCTTTGGGGCTTCAACGAGTTCTACGGGCTGATCGACGGCGTGGAGGCGTGGGACCACTTCAACCCGTGGTTGGAGCGCGGCTTCGCCGGGGCGGACGGCCGGATCGACAACATCGTCCGGGAAGACATCAACGGCGCGTATACCGACGACGAGATCGCGTTCGAGACGATGCGGTTCGTCCGCGACCACGCCAACGGCGATGCGCCGTTTTTTGCTCAACTGAACTTTCAGATCGCGCACTTCGATCTGGAAGTGCCAGAGATCGAGCCGTACGCCGCGACGCTGGACGTGCCGCTGCAGGAGCAGATCCACGCCTCGATGGTGACGCGGATGGATCGGCGGATCGGTGAACTGTTGGACACGCTCCACGACCCCAACGGCGACGGCGACACGTCGGACAGCGTCCGCGACAACACCGTGATCATGTTCGCCAGCGACAACGGGGCGGCGATCGAAGGCGGCGATCTACAACGCGGCACGGGCCCGCACGATCCCGAGACGTTCGACTCCAACGGCATCTACCGCGGCCACAAACGCGACCTGTACAACGGCGGCATCCTCAGCCCGTTCATTGTCAGCTGGGCGGACCAGATCGCTCCGGGCTCGACCTCGGACCGCTTCGGCGACTTCTCCGACGTGCTGCCGACCCTCGCGGACCTCGCGGGAACGGACACGCCGGTCGGCCTGGACGGGCAGAGCTTCGCCGACGTGTTGACCGGCGAGTCGTCCGAGGTGCCCGGCACCCGCCGCGACCAATACTTCGAGTTCTCCGGCGGCTTCTTCACCAACGGTGCCACGGGCGATTTCGTTGGGCCCTCCACGGCGTCGCCGCCCCGGCACGCCCTGATCCGCGACGGTTTCAAGGCGATCCTTTTCCAAGACGGCAGCGTCGAGCTTTACGACCTGGTCAACGATCCGAGCGAGTCGAACAACCTGTTCGCCCAGAACCAAAATCTGGCGATCGACATGATCCTCGAGGCGCTCGACCAGAACACCGGGCCGACGACGTACGACGCGTGGAACGGTGGGGCCGGCTTCGCGGATGAAGGCAGCCAGTGGGGCCGATCCGAAGCGCCGGGATTCAACGCGATCCTGAACATCGGCACCGGCCAAGTCTTTGCGGAGCGTTCGGAACGCTGGTTGGCGGTGGAGGTCGGCCGCGACGGGCCGGCGTCGCTGAACGTGGTGGGTGACTTGGTCCAGGCCGAGAATGGTGTTCGGGTGCACGCCGGCGGCGACGTGCATCTTGAGCAATCCATCTTGCGGACCAAACGTTCGGTCGAGCTGCGCGGCGGCACGCTGTCGGGTTCGGGAACGGTTCAGGGGCAGGTGGTCAACACCGGGACCGTCAGCCCCGATCAGGACATCCGAGCCCGGCCGATCCGCACGGAGCCGGCGGTCGCGCTGACATTCGATTTTCGTGGCGTGCAGGACGACGCGCCGCTGACGCAGGTCGAGTTCATCGACGACGGCTTGGAGTTGGTGTCCGGGTTGGACTTCGGCCCGGGCGTGTACCCCCGGAGCATCGACGGCTTCACCGGTACCGACGGGGGTAACGAGTTCAACGTCAGCGGGATGAACGCGTCCGACTTTCTGAGCGCGGTGGCTCAAGGCGACTATGTGGGCTACACCGTCCGGCCGGTCGAGGGGTTGACGATGACGCTCGAGGCGATCAGCTTCGACCTGTGGCGAAACGGCAACAACGCCCCAACCGATTTCGCCATCGCGACCAACCAGATCGGCAATTCGGTGAACGCGCCGCTGGGCCTGCTCAACAACGTGTTTTCGACCGGCTTCGGCAGCGAGCAAACGTTCCGCGCCGTCGCACCCGAAGGCAGCGTGGTGACCGGGGATCTGCAGGTATTTCTCTACGGTTGGGGCGCTCGCGACAGCCTCGCCAACGTGCACATCACCGACGCCACGCTGGAAGCAAGCTTTTCGTTGGACGACGGCAACAGCCTGAATGTCACGAACACGGCGGGTGCCGACGAAACGATGCCCTTCGGCGTCTTGAACCTGAGCGGCGACTACTACCAACGCCCTGGTGGCGAGTTGATTCTCGATCTGGCCGGTGTCGTTCCCGGGCTCGACGCCGATCAACTGGTCGTGAACGGCGACGCGTTTTTGAGCGGGACGCTGAGGTTGCGGTCCGAAGACGTCTTCGCCCCGTCGATCGGGCAGCGGTTCGCGTTGATCGAGGCCACGGGCGAGCCGAGCTTCTCGATCCACGGCGCCTTCGACGCGGTGCAGGGCGTGCTGCAAGACGGCTTCGCTTGGGCGGTGATCTACGGATCGGCCACGGTCTGGGCCGAAGCGGCGTTGCCGGGCGACGCGAACCTCGACCAGCGCATCGAACAGGGCGACCTCAACGCGGTGCTGAACAACTGGGGGCAGGTCGGCCGCACGTGGTCGACCGGCGACCTGAACGGCGACGGCCGAGTGGACCAGGCCGACCTGAACTTCGTGCTTAACAACTGGGGCGACGCCGCGGCCCCCGACTTGCGCGGCCTGGACGTGCCCGAGCCGATCGCGGCGGTGTGGTTCGGCGGTTTGGCCGGTCTGGCGATGCGCCGCCGTGCGGCGTGACCCGAACCCCGGACAAGCAGCCAAGCCCGCGCGACCCAGCTATGATCTCGGCCCCAAGGAAAACCACCCGAAAGGCCTCGATCATGCAGCATTTCAATCCGCTCGCTTCCCTGCCCTTCCAAAACGGCGTCAACGAATTGCCGTCCGGTTACGACCCCCGCGTCGATCCGATGCGGCCGCTCAACGCGCCGCCGATCGGGCGTTACCGCGAGATGACCATCGACGAGCTGCTGCTCGAAAACCGCGTCATCTTCCTGGTCGGTGAGATCCACCACGGCAGCGCGATGGGCGTGGTCATGCGGCTTCTGCACCTGGCCAACACCAAGCCCGGCCAGGACATCAACCTGTACATCAACTCGCCGGGGGGCAGCGTCGACGACACCTTGGCGATGATCGACACGATGAACTTTTTGCCTTGCGACGTGGCGACATACTGCATCGGCAAGGCGATGTCGGGCGGCGCGCTCACCCTCGCGGCGGGGACCAAGGGCAAGCGTTATTGCTTGCCGCACGCGAAGGTCATGATCCATCAGCCGTACGGGGGGATCTACGGGCAGACCACCGACGTGCAGATCCAGGCCGAGGAGATCCTCAAGACCAAGGACGAACTGAACCAGATGCTGGCCGGCTACACGGGCCAGCCGGTCGAGAAGATCGCCGAAGACGCCGAGCGCGACAAGTTTTTCAACGCCGAGGAAGCCAAGGCGTACGGGCTGGTCGACGAAGTGATTACGCAGCACCAGACCGAAGCGAAAGAGGCCCCGCCGGCGGAGTGACGCTCACGCCCGCGCGAACGCGGAACCTGTCCTCGGCCCAAGACCAAGGTCGCGGAAGGGCGGTTGCATGGCGGTGATCAGTTCAGTGCGGCCGCCTCGGTGTCGGGGAAGCGCACCACGCTGACGCTTTGACCTTGTTGGCGGAGGTGGTCCTGGAGCAAGGCGATGTAGCTGGCCTTGATCAGCGGCTCGTCCGCGAGGCCCAACTTGTCTCGGACCGACATCACCGCTTCTTCGGTCGGGCCTTCGATTTCGATGAACTCGCCGATGCGCGGGAGGGTGTCGAGTTCCACGCGGCAGCCGTCCAACTCGAAGCGGTGCCGCCGTTTCTCGAACGCGATTACCGGGTGGTAGCCGAGCGCGCCCATGAGCGCGGCGGCGCGGTCGGCGTCGGAGACGCTCAACTCGGTCTCAGCCCGGCTCTTGAGTTGACCGTGGGCGCGGGGCCCTTTGTGCGTGACGTAGATCCGAGCGTCGCCGTCGTCGTGGGTTTCGATGCGGACGCGGAGGCCTTGGTCGGAGGTTTTCAGACGGCCGTTGGTGTCGTCGAAAAACGTGTTCATCTCTTCGAACGTGGCGAT
>JBCDDH010000037.1:0-31981 GCA_039180415.1 Planctomycetota bacterium
CGGACATCCTCGCATCATACGAGCCACGGTCGCCTTACGAGCCGCGACCGTCAGGGAACGGGCCTAGCCACCCCTTCCCCGCCAGGCCCGCTCCCTGACGGTCGCGGGTCGTATGATCAGACTCGACACCCGACCCCGCTTGCGATACATTCTCCGGCTCGCCGCACCGGATCGCCCGCCGCGGAATAATCGAGAAAACCCCACCTGCGGGCCGGCGACTCCGGCCCGCCTCTTTCCCACCGCGAGCCCGCCATGAGCGACGCCCTCCTCGCCGCCGTCGAGCAAGACCAGCTCAAGACCAACCTCCCGCACCTGACCGTCGGTGACACCGTGGACGTGCACGTCCGCATCGTCGAGGGGGCCAAGGAACGCATCCAGAAGTTCAACGGCGTGGTCATCAAGACCCAGGGCCGGGGCCTGACCGCGACCGTCACCGTCCGCCGGATCGTCGCCAACGAAGGCGTCGAGCGGACCTTCCCGCTGCACTCGCCGAAGGTCGCCCAGATCGACATCGTGCGCCGCGGCGACGCCCGCCGGGCCAAGCTGTACTACCTCCGCGACCGCATCGGCAAGAAGCGTCGCCTCCGCGATCAGCGCCGCGGCCTGGGCGCCCTGGCCATCCAGGAAACCGCCGCCAACGAACGCGCCGCCGAGGCCTCGAAGCAGGCCGAAGCCGCCGCGGAATCCAGCGAGGACTGATTCCGCGTCCGGTTGCCTTCGCCCTTTCCAAGCCTCGCTCGTCGCGGGGCTTTTTTATTCGCCGTCGGTGACACAATCCCTGCTGCCGGTAGCCGCAATCCAACGGGTTGCGCGAGATCGAGACCGCTCCCGCGCAGGCCGTTGGCCTGCGGCTGCCGAAATCTCCGCCTCGTCGCCGTTGATCTCCTCCGACTATTTTTACTGCCATGTCGAACGCCCCCGACTCGCACACCACGACCGAAGAGCTGCTCGCCAACCGCCGCGCCAAGCTTCAGCGCCTCCGCGACGAGTTCGAGCAGGACCCTTACGGCTACCGCGTCGACGGCCTGACCGCGCTGGCCGACGCCAAGGCCAAGTTCGACGCCGAAGCGGACCAGCGCTTCAAGGACGACCCCGACGCCGGCGACGATCGGCCGACCGTCCGCGTCGCCGGCCGGGTCATGCAGCACCGCGTGATGGGCAACCTCGTGTTCATGTCGCTGCGCGACGCGTCGGGCGACCTCCAAATCGCGGTCAGCAAGAAGGCGGTCGGCCCCGAGCCGTTCAAGATCGCCAGCAAGCTCACCGATCTGGCCGATTGGGTCGTGGCGGAGGGCCCGCTGGGCACGACCAAGACCGGCGAGATCACCGTCTGGGCCGCCGCGCCCGAAACCCCCGCCGACGACGATCGCCTGACCGCCGGCTTCCAGCTCATCACCAAATCACTGGCCCTGCCTCCCGGCAAGTTCCACGGCCTGCAGGACCCCGAGCAGCGCTACCGCAAGCGTTACGTCGATCTGCACACTAATCCGTCGGTCATGAAGACGATGCAGCAGCGCATCGCCGTCATCGACGCGATCCGTGACTACCTGCGACAGCGCGGCTTCGCCGAGGTCGAGACGCCGATGCTCCAGACGCTGCACGGCGGCGCCGCGGCCCGGCCGTTCCAAACCCACCACAACGCGCTGGACCTGCCGCTCACCCTCCGCATCGCGCCCGAGCTGTACCTCAAACGGCTGCTGGTCGGTGGGATGCCCAAGGTCTTCGAGATCAACCGCAACTTCCGCAACGAAGGCGTCAGCCCCCGCCACAACCCCGAGTTCACCATGCTCGAGGCGTACGAGGCGTTCGGCTCGTGGGAGACCATGGCCGACCTCGTGGAAGATATGGTCTGCACCGCCGCGGAGAAGGTGTTCGGCACGCTGAAGATCGAGCACCAAAACGAGGACGGAGAAGTCACCCGAACGATCAACCTAGAGCGGCCGTGGCGGCGCGTGGCGATGGTTGATCTGGTCGAAGAGCGAACCGGGTGGGCCTTCGATCAAGCTCCCGCCGACGAAGCCTTGATCCAACGCCTGCGTACGGAAAACCAAGGCAAGGACCTCTCGTTCGAGGGCAGCCCCGCCGAGCAACTCGTCGAGGTCTACGAGAAGCTGATCGAGCCGACGCTGATCGATCCGTGCTTTGTGACGCGCGTCCCGAGTGTGATCATCCCGCTGGCCAAGAAGTGCCCCGACGACCCGTTCTTCGCCGACGTGTACGAGCTCGCGATCAACGGCGTCGAGATCAGCCCGGGCTACTCCGAGCTCAACGACCCCGCGGTGCAGGAAGCAAACTTCCGTGAACAGGTCGGCGACGAAGCCGAGAAGCAGCAGATCGACGAAGACTTCCTCGAAGCGCTGCGGGTCGGCATGCCCCCGGCGGGCGGGATGGGGCTGGGCATCGACCGGCTGGTGATGATGCTCACCGGGGCGCCGAGCATCCGCGACGTGATCCTGTTCCCGCTGATGCGGCCGGAGCAGAAGTGAACCGCGGAGGCGCGGAAGTCGGGGAGAAGACGTAAAGTCCACGCCTGCGGCTACAAGCTCGCTGCGCTTCCGCGGTTCGCACATGTACAAGACGCTGCTCATCTCGAAGTACCTGCGGCGAAAGCTGGCCCCGCTGTTCGCGGCGTTGGCGGTGATGCTCTGCACGGCGATGGTGGTCATCGTGATCTCGGTGATGGGCGGTTTCCTCGATACGCTTAAGGAATCGGCCAAGTCGATCACCGGGGACCTGGTAATCGAGTCGGCGTACCGGCTGCGGGGGTTCGAGCACTACGCGGGCCTGGTCGAGCGGCTGGAGGCGATGGACGAGGTGGCGGCGGCGACGCCGGCGATCCGGACGATGGGGCTGATCAATTTCGCGGGCGGGCCGGTGCCGATGGGCGTGCTGGGCGTGGACTTCGCGGGGATGGACGAGGTGATCGGGCTGGCGGACCGGGCGCTGTGGTCGCCGGCGCAGCTGGAGGAGCGAGCGGCGGAGGCGGACCGGCTGGTGGAGTTGGGGTTCGAAGAGGCGGAGGCGTTGGCGGAGCTGTTGCGGGAGTTTTTGCCGGGAGACGAGACGGGCCGCTTAAGCGACCAGTCCGGGAGCGCCGAACGGTCCGGAGACGTGGGGTTGGTTGGGGCGTGGGCGGGGGTGGCGATCTATCCGTGGAACTGGCGGCAGGAAGACGGGTCGTACGCGTTCGAGGACGCGTACGTGGGTCGGCCGTTCACGCTGACGGTGATCCCGCTGAACGAAGCGGGCACCTTGGGCTCGTTTCAGCCGGCGCGGAAAGACTTCGTGGTCGTCAACGACTTCAAGAGCGGGCTGCACGACGTGGACAGCAGCACGGTGCTGGTGCCGCTGGGCGTGCTGCAGGACATGCTGGAGATGGGCCCGCGGTTCGAGTTTGTCGGCGAGATCGACGAGCTGACGGGGGAAGGCGGCGAGCTGACGCAGACCAGCGACGGCCGGGTGAACCAGGTGGTGGTGAAGATCGAGCCGAGCGTCTTGGTGGCGTCGTCGCTGACGGCGGTGCAAGAGCGGGTGCAGGAAGAAGTCACGTCGTACTTCGAGGAGGTCGGCGGGCGCGACTTGGTGCGGGTTTCGACTTGGGAGCAGGTCCACGGCCAGCTGATCAACGCGGTGCAGAACGAGAAGGGGCTGGTCACGTTCCTGTTTGTCGTCATCAGCCTGGTGGCGGTGGTGATGGTGGCGACGACGTTCTACATGACCGTGCTGGAGAAGACGCGGGACATCGGGACCTTGCGGGCGATGGGCGCGAGCCGGGTGGGGATCGCGCTGCTGTTTTTGGGCTACGGGTTGGCGATCGGCGTGGTGGGCGCGGGGACGGGCGTGGGGCTGGCGACGGCGGTGGTGCTGGGGCTGAACCAGATCCAGTGGTTCCTCGCGACGTACCTAGGCGTGACGGGCTGGCTTGTGGTCGCGGCGGTGGGCGGGACGGCGTTGGGCGCGACGGCGGGCACGCTGATCGGGTTCGTGCGGCGGTCGATGCGGTGGTGGGCGACGACGCTGGCGGTGGTCGGCGGGCTGGGCTTGTTCTTGCCGGCGTTGGCGGCGCTGTTCGCGAACGGCGGCCTGGGCACCTGGCTCAACGCGGAGTATTCGTTTCAGATGTGGGACCCGCAGACGTACTTCTTCGACACGATCCCCGCCCGCTTGGACTGGGCCGAAGTCACGTGGATCGGGATCGGCGCGGTGATCAGCAGCGTGCTGGGGGCGGTGGTCCCGGCGTTGGTGGCGTCGGCGCAGGACCCGGTCGAGGCGCTGCGGTACGAGTGAGGCCGAGCGTGGTTGATTGGTGAATGGTGGCACGCATGACTGAAACGTTGCTCCAAGCTCGATCGGTGGGGAAGGTGTTCCGCGAGGGCGGGCGGGAGTTGCGGGTCTTGGACGGCGTGGACCTGGAGATCGCGGACGGGGAGTGCGTGGCGATCCTCGGGCGGAGCGGGTCGGGCAAGAGCACGCTGCTGCACCTGCTGGGCGGGCTGGATCGGCCGACGTCGGGGGCGGTGTTCTTTCGCGGGACCGACGTGTTCGCGATGCACGAGCTGGCGATCGACCGGTACCGCAGCGGGCGGGTGGGGTTCGTGTTTCAGCAGTATCACTTGTTGCCGGAGCTGAGCGCGTGGGAGAACGTGCGGTTGGCGAGCATGATCGGGCGGGGCCGCCGAGATGCGGACAGCGCCAAGCCGAGCAAGCGGGCGCCGAAGGAGCGCGCCGCGGCGTTGCTGGAGCGGGTGGGGTTGGGGGATCGCTTGTCGCACAAGCCGGCGAAGCTGTCGGGGGGTGAGCGGCAGCGGGTCGCGATCGCGCGGGCGCTGATGAACGAGCCTTCGGTGCTGCTGGCGGACGAGCCGACGGGGAACCTTGATGCCGACACGGGGGCGTCGGTGATGGCGTTGTTCGAAGAACTCCATGACGGCGGCCAGACGATGGTGCTGGTCACGCACGACGCGAAGGTCGCGGCCCGGGCGGACCGGATGGTGACGCTGGCGGGCGGGCGGCTGGTGAGCGCAGGCGCGGAATCGGGCGTGGAGGCTCCGGGCGCTCTTTCGGGAGATGGAGAATCAGGCGAGCGTCATGGATGAGCTGAGCCCCGTGCCGGATCCGCGGCGATCGGACGGCGTGCCGCTGGGCGAGCCGACCCCGTTGCGGGACGCGCCGCCGAGGCCGACCCCGCGGTTGCTGGGATTGGACGCGTTGCGGGGCCTGGCCATCCTGCTGATGTGCCTGTCGGGGCTGCTGCCGACGTACCTGCCCAACGCGATGTACCACGGGTATCACCCGTCGTTCTTGCCCGGGCCGGCGATGACGGTCGACGGGCAGCCAGCCGCGGACCGGGCGGGCGACGTGCCGCTGACGTGGGAAGCGGTCGAGAACCCGTGGGCGTTCCGCGGGGTCGCGTGGCCGAGCTTCACGTGGGTGGACTGGGTGTTCCCCGGCTTCTTGTTCGCGATGGGGGCGGCGGTCCCGCTGGCGTACGCCCGTCGGCGGGACCGGGGGCAACCAGCGTGGCGGTTGGCGGCGTCGGCGGGCGGGCGGTTTTTGATCCTGGTCGGCTTCGCGGTGTACGTGCGGCAGATGTCGCCGGGTCACCAGGCGTCGTCGCCGGACGCGAGCGTCGGGCTGGCGGAATACTGGACGGCGCTGGTGGGCCTGCTGCTGCTGCTGCCGTGCCTGGCCCGGCTGCCGCGGGCGACGCCGAGCGGCTTGGCGTGGGCGATCCGCGGGCTGGGCGTGGCCGGCGTAGTCGCGTTCTTGGCGATGGTGAACGACCGCCCGACCAACCCGCCGTTTTCGTGGGACCCCGCGACGGGCGACGCGGACATCATCATCCTGCTGCTGGCGTGGGGTTCGCTGGCGGGGACGCTGCTCTGGCTGCTGACCCGCCGCGGCGGGTGGCTGGGCTGGGGCGGGCGGCTGGTTCTGGGTCTGGGCGTCGCGTTCGTGGCGCACGACCAGGCGATGCGGGCGGACTGGCGGCTGTTCGGCGACGCGCTGGACCCGCTCGGCCGGGCGTTGCAGATGCCGCGGCAGTGGCTGGACTTGTCGTGGTTGAACGGCGTGCTGCCGGGCCATCTCCCGCGAGGGCTGGTCGACCTGGGCGTGCTGTACGACTTCACGTGGCTCAAGTTTCTCTGGGTCGTGATCCCGGGCACGATCGTGGGCGATGTCCTGGTTCGGTACCTGAACGAATGCCGCGAAGCGACACCGCCGGCCCGGCCGGTCAGCAAGGGCCTGGCCCAGAGCAAGGTCGCGGCGAAGGTCAGCCAGGCCGCGGAAGGCGGCGCGCCTTGGGGAGGGATGCGGTCGGCGGTGGTCACGCTGGCGTTGCTGGCGTGCGTGGCGGCGGTGTTCGTGGGGCTCAAGGATTACGTGGGCCCGTTCGCGGAGGTCGGCGGCTTGGAACTGATGACGCCGTACGCCGCGGTGCTGCTGGGGTTGCCGCCGCTGGTGGTCGCGCTGCTGGCCATGCAGGGCAAAGCGGAGGCGGGCGGGTGCCACGGACGGGCGCTGCGGCGGCTGACGCTGTGGGGAACGGCGTGGCTGACCGCGGGGCTGGTGCTGGCGGTGCTGCCCGACCCGCGGGTGACGGCGGTGGACGCCGACCCGCCGCTGTGGGCGACGTTCGGCGTGGGGTTCTTCGAGGGCGGCATCGGCAAGGGGCCGCCGGCACGGCTGGCGTGGTACCTCACGTCGCTGGGGGTGTCGATCCTGCTGCTGGTGGTCCTGATGCTGTGGATCGACGTGCGGGGCTGGCGGTGGCCGGTGGGCTGGCTGGTGGCTAACGGGCAGAACCCGATGCTGGCGTACGCGCTGCTAAGCGGGCCGTTGGCGGCGGCGGTCGCGCTGCCTTGGCTGATGCCGTTAGCGGCGGAGGGCACCCCGCGTTCGCTGGACGGAATCGTGGCGAGGTGGATCGAGGCGTGGTACGGACCCCAAGCCTCGCCGTGGCACGACGCGGGCTGGGACGCGGTCAAGACGCTGGTGCTCGCCGCGGTGGTGTGGCTGGCGACGCGACGCGGTTGGGTGCTGCGGAGTTAGGACATTGCGGCGAAAAACGCCGGCTCACCCGCCGTAGAGCGCATGGGCCTGATCGAACCAGCGCTGGCGCTCTTCAACTCCGCTGGGGGCTTCGAGGATCCACCGTCGGTTCGATTCGCTGCCGACGCTGCCGTCGAGGAACAGGACGTTCGAGCGGTCTTCCTGGGGATGGCTTTCCCAAGCCTGGCCGGGGGTGAAAGCGCCGACGAACGTATGCCCGGCCGCGAGATTCAGGTCGGTAAGCACGGCGTGCTTGCCGAGGTCCTGGCTGCGGTCCAGCGTGGTCCAGGAGATCAGGTCTGGCCGGAGGTCTTCACCCGACGGGAGTGCGTCACGGTAGTAGTACAGATACGACGATCCGACGCTGTTGCGGCTGGGGTCGAGCCAGTTGGCGATGTCTAGCTGGGTGTCGTCGTACTTGTTACGGCCCGGGTCGAGGATGGATTCGAGCGCGATGTAGTTCCCCGCAATCAGGATGCCCTGCCCCATGGGCTGGCGATCGGGAAGCGATGCCGGCTTGAATGCGATGAAGGGGCCGCTGGTTCCAACTCCGAACCCCAAGCTCGAAGACGGATCCCGCCAAGCGTAAGGCACCTTGATGTCGTGATGATCGGCCGCGTAGGCGTGCACCCCCTGACCGATGCTACGTAGGTTGGCTTTGCAGGCCATGAACTGGGCGGACGACTTGGCGGCCCCCAACGCGGGCAAGAGCAAGCCCACCAAGATCGCAATGATCGAAATCACGACCAGCAACTCGATCAGGGTGAAGCCTGGGTGGTGGGCATCGCGCACACCCCATTTTACGTCCAGAAAACCGTTAACCAAACCTCTCCGAACCGGCTAGCGGCCGCCTTAGTGGAGAGATTCATGGAAAACCCGGTCAAAAACGATCAAATCTCAATTTACATTCGGCCGATAGATTCCACATAATCCTTACTTTTGATTAACGCATGACACGAACGCGGGTCATTTTTCTTCCGCCCGCATGCCCGACGATCCACGCCCACCGAAACTTAGAGAGAAGCCGGTCATGCCGACCACGATCCCGCCCGCGCACGTGACCGACGAAGCGCAACGCTCCGGCTCGACGCCTTCCACAGACGCGATCGACGAGCGCGTCCAAGCCTCACATACCGGCTCGAGGATCACCAAACGTCCTGCTTTCTCGACGGGACTTGGTTTCGTCGGCGGCTTCTGGGTCGCCGTCGGCGGGTGGGCCGTGGTGTGTGGGGTCCTGATCGCGGCGTCGTACCGGCAGCTCGCGGGGATCGGCGGGTTCTGGGACGACCGGTTGACGCTGGGGGCGGAACACTCGTTGGGCGCGTGGTGGTCGGGCGGTTTGCTGCTCACCGCGGGCCTGCTCGCACTGGCGACGGCGGAGGCGACCCGCTCGCTTCCGGCCGAGCCGGCGGCCCGGCGGCGTTTGGCTCGGGCGTTCCGGGTGCTGGGTTTCTGGCTGGCGGTGCTCTGCATCGACGAATGGGCGTCGCTGCACGAGCGGTACGACTGGTCGGACATCGTGATCCCCCGCGAGCTGCGGCTGCCGCCGATCGCGCTGGCGATGGCGGCGACGGTGGGCTGGGCGTTCTGGACGATGTGGCGGCAACGCGGGGCGCTGGGCTCGGGGCTGGCGACGTTCCTGATCGCCGCGGGGTTCGGGAGCATGGGCAGCATCTACGGCATCGAACTGGCTGAACACGCCGTCGTCTGGCCCGAGGGCTGGCGGCCCGCGCGGCTTGCGTTCGAAGAAGGCCTGGAGCTGTTCGGCATGGGCTTGGTGCTGTTCGCGGTGGCGTGGCACTGGATCGGGCAGGCGTCCACGCCCGCCCGCCGCGCGGACACGGTCGCCCGGGCGGCGGTGGTCGCCGGCGTTGGCCTGCTGTGCGTCGCGCCGCTGCTGATCCTTCTTCAACACCTGATGCCGCTGGAAGGCAAGTGGGCGCGGATGGGCGTGCCGGGCAAGGCGGTGCCGCCGATGCTCCTGCTCGTAGCCGCGGCGACGGCGTGGTTCGCGTTCCTGCGTGGCGGCGAGGGCCGCCGGATCTGGTTGGTGGCGGCGATCGTCGCGCTGCTCGCGTGTGTCGAGGCGATGACGTCGCTATCGGCGTGGTTCGTCGAGGTCCCGGTCAACCGGATGCGGATGGACTTCGTGCTGCTCGCCGCGGGCGTGGGCATCGCCGCGATCGGCCTGATCGCCAAGCGAGGCCTGTGGGTCGCGGCCGGGCTGGTGGCGGTCGCCCTGAACGCGATCGGTTTCGTCGCGTTCAAGAACCCGGTCATGCAGTTGGCCGCGACACTCGGAGCGGGGGTTTTGTTGGCCGCGCTGGCGTGGAGTGCTACGGCCCGCGGAGGCGCCACGGGGTCACCCACGAAACCCGAACCGGCCGCCCGCTAGACTCGGGCATGCTCGATCTCACCGCCTCGCCGACGCGTCCGCTGGTGGCCCCCTCGGTCCTGGCGTCGGACTTCGGCGCGATGGCCGCCGACGCGAAGGACACGCTCGACGCCGGCGCGGACCTGCTGCACGTCGACGTGATGGACGGGCACTTCGTGCCCAACCTCACCTTCGGGACGGACATGATCAAGGGCCTGCGTCGTCATTTGCCGGACGCGTATCTCGATGTGCACCTGATGGTGCAGCGGCCGCAGGACTACGTGAAGCCGTTCGCCGAAGCGGGAGCCAACGGGTTCACGTTCCACATCGAGGTGTGCGACCCGTATCTCACGCGTGGTATCGAGGCAAAGTGGTTCATCGATGAGGTCCGCAAGGCAGGCATGGCCCCGGGCGTCACGGTCAACCCCGCCACGCCGACCGCGTGGATCGAGCCGCTGTTGGAGCACGTGGACCTGGCGTTGGTGATGTCGGTGCAGCCGGGCTACGGCGGGCAATCGTTCATGCCGCACACGCTGGAGAAAGCCAAGCGCCTCCGCGATCTGGGCGGCGACCGGCTGCGCGTGGAGATGGACGGCGGGCTGGACCCGGTCACGTCGCGCGACGCCGTGCGGGCCGGGGTGGACGTGCTGGTCGCGGGCTCGGCCGTATTCGGCGCCGAGGACCGGAAAGCCACGATCGCCGCCATGCAGCGGCCGGCCTAACGCTTGCAAACCCCGGTTGGAGGATTGACCGAGAATCGGCCGATGCCTATGTTCATATGGTGTTGCAAGCGGAATCCGCTTGTTTCACAGGCCCATAGTGTAACGGCAGCACCAGAGATTCTGATTCTCTTAGTCATGGTTCGAATCCATGTGGGCCTACTTGGACCCGGCTTTTCGGCCGGGTTTTTCTTTGGAAGAATCGGAGCTTCGGAGACGGGCCCGCGGTCGTAGGATGCGGCCGTGACGTCTACCGCCGCCCTGCCCGATCCGCCGGTTGAATCCGGAGCGGACGATGTCGAGTCGTCGCCCGGTGTTCTGCGTGAGCCGTCACACGTCGAGCTGGGCGGCAAGCTCGCGGGCCTGTCGTTGCCGCGGCAAGTCGCGGTGCTGGCGGTCTGGCCGTTCCTGCAACAGGTCCTGGCGTTCCTGGTGAACTTCGTCGACACCGCGATCGCGGGCCGGCTGAGCGTGGAGGCCACCAACGCGATCGCGATCGCGGCGTACTTCGGCTGGTTCCTGTTCCTGATGACCTCGGCCGTGGGCACGGGCGGGGCCGCGCTGGTCGCCCGGGCCGTGGGCGCGAAGCACCGCGGGCTGGCCAACGCGGGGCTCGGGCAGTCGTTCGTGCTGGCGATGGTCTGGGCGGCCTTCGTCGGCGCGCTGGTGTTCATCGGTGCGGACTTCATCGGCGCGCTCGCGCGGCTCGAGGGCGAGAGCCGAGAGCTGTGCGCACAGTACCTCCGCATCATCGCCGTCGCCGCGCCCGCCACGGCCGTTCTCGCGATCGGCACGGCCTGCCTCTCCGCGGCGGGCGACACCCGCACGCCGTTCCTGGCGATGCTCGCGTTCAACGTGGTGAACGTCGCGGTGTCGGTGTATTTGGCCGTCGCGCCGTGGCGGCTCGAACTGTTCGGCATCGGCGTCGACGTACCGGGCCTGGGGCTGGGCGTACCGGGCATCGCGTGGGGGACGGCCGTCGCCACGGTCGTCGGGGCGCTGCTGATCCTCATCCCGCTGCTGCGCTGCGACGGCCCGATCCGCCTGCGCTGGCTGCGGATGCGGCCGCACCTGCACACGATCCGCCGCATCGTCAAGGTGGCGCTGCCGTCGCTGGGCGAAGGCGTCGGCCACTGGTCCGGGAACTTCATCGCGCTCGTGGCCATCGGCTTTCTCGGCCAGATGCTCATGAACGAGGCCTACCCCGGCGCGCACATCGTCGCGATCCGCATCGAGGCGATCTGCTTCTTGCCGGCCATGGCGCTGGCGACGGCGGCGGGCACGCTCACCGGGCAATACCTCGGGGCCGGCAGCGCCGTCATGGCCAAGCGGGCGGCGGTCGCGTGCTGGCTGACCGCGGTGATCCCGATGACCTTGCTGGGCCTCACTTTTATCTTGGCGCCCGAGTGGTGGGTCCGGCTGGTCTCGACGCAGCCCGAACACTTCGAGCTGACGCCGCGGCTGGTGCAGATCTGCGGCTTCGTGCAGTTCTTCTTCGGCAGCAGCATCGTGCTCTCGGGCGCGATGCGCGGCGCGGGCGACACCCGCCGCCCCATGCTGCTGACCGTGGGACTCACGTGGGGCGTGCGTCTGCCGTTGGTCCTGTTGGTGACCGTCTGGCTCGGCGGCGCGTTCGACGGCGGCGCGGCCAAGCTCGGAGCCAACGAGCCGGCCGCGATCGCCTGGCTGGGCAGCGGGCTGGCCGCGATCTGGTGCGTCCTGTGCGGCGAGCTGGTGGTGCGTGGCGTCGTATTCATCGCCGTGTTCTTCCGCGGCGGGTGGGCTCGGGTGCAGGTCTGATCCCGAATCGCTCGGCCGGGTCAGGCACGCGCAAGCGTTACACTTTCGGCTTTGCCCACGTTGAGCCGAACCATGCCCGACACCCTGCCCGAAACCTCGTCCTCCGCGGGAAGCGACGCCGCCCTGCGTGCCCCCTCGCTGAAACCCGGCCACGCCGCGGTCGTCGGGCTGCAATGGGGCGACGAGGGCAAGGGCAAGGTCGTCGACCTGCTGACCTCCCTTGAAGGCACCGACGCCAGCGCGAAATTCGACGTCGTCGCACGTTACAACGGCGGCGCCAACGCGGGCCACACCGTCGTCGTCGGCGACACCAAGTACGCCCTGCACCTGATCCCTTCCGGCATCCTCCACGAAGGCCGACTCAACGTCCTCGGCAACGGCGTCGTCGTCGACCCCGAGCAGGTCGTTAAGGAGATCGTCGGTCTCCGCGAGCAGGGCCTGACCCTCGCGGAAAACTTCAAGATCTCCGACCGCTGCCACGTCGTGATGCCGTATCACAAGACGCAAGACGCGCTGCAAGAGGCGGCCTACGTCCTGCCCAACGCGATGGATCAAACCGTCGAAGGCATCGGCACGACCGGCCGGGGGATCGGCCCGTGTTACGCCGACAAGGCGCTGCGCTCGACGGCCGTACGGATGGTCGACCTGCTCGACCTGGCGGACCTCGAACGCGTCCTGCACCGGATCGTGCCGATCAAGAACGCGACGCTCGGCGCCCTGGCCGAGTACGCCGGCGAAACCTTCGAACCCGCCAGCGTTGAAGACCTGTTGGCGTGGCTGCGTCCCCTCGCGCAGGCGCTACGCCCGCATATCGCCAACACGTCGTCTTTGTTGCACGACCGCAACGACGCGGGGCAGCGCATCCTCTTCGAGGGCGGCAACGCCACGCTGCTCGACGTCGACCACGGCACGTACCCGTACGTCACGTCGTCCAACTGCTCGAGCCTCGGCGTCCACGCCGGCACGGGCGTCCCGGGCCACGCCGTGCCCAACGTGCTGGGCATCGTCAAGGCCTACCAGACCCGCGTCGGCGGCGGCGCGATGCCGACCGAGTTGCACAACGAGATCGGCGAATCCATCCGCCAGGCCGGCCGGGAATTCGGTACCACCACCGGACGCCCGCGCCGCTGCGGCTGGATCGATCTGGTCGCGCTGCGGTACACCGCCCGCCTCTGCGGCGCGACCGGCTTCGCGCTCATGCTGCTCGACGTGCTCAGCGGCTTCGAGGAGCTCAAGATCTGCACCGCCTACCGCATCGACGGCGAAACGACCGACCGATTCCCCAGCGACCACGCCAGCCTCGCCGCCGCCGAACCGATCTACGAGACGCTGCCGGGTTTCGCCGAACCGGTCGAGGACGCCCGACGTTTTGGAGACCTGCCGGCCAACGCGCAGGCCTACGTGAAGCACATCGAGTCTGCCGTCGGCATCCCGGCCGTCATGATCTCCGTCGGCCCCAAACGCGATCAGACCATCGTGCGGTGAGAAATTTCAAGTTTGCGATTTCAGATTTCATACATGAAGCAAACGAAAACGATGGAATCACCATGGCCGAATCTGAAATTTCAAATCTGAGATCTGAAATTCTTCCCCGTCACGTGGCCGTCATCATGGACGGCAACGGCCGTTGGGCCACCACCCGCGGCCTCACCCGCAGCGAAGGCCACACCGCCGGCACCGAAGCCGTCCGCGCCATCGTCACCCGTTGCGCCGAACTGCATCTCGACGCGTTGACGCTCTACAGCTTCAGCACCGAGAACTGGGCGCGTTCTCACGAAGAGGTCTCGCACCTCATGCGGCTCTGCGTGCACTACCTGGCCGCCGAACGCGACCTGTTCATGGAAAACGGCATCCGCTTCCGCGCGATCGGCCGACGCGCGGGCCTGCCCGACGACGTGATCCACGCCGTGGACGAGACCACGGCGATGACGAAGGACAACCCGGGCCTGACGCTCAACATCGCGCTCAACTACGGCTCGCGCGCCGAGATCACCGACGCCGCCCGCAAACTCGCACGACGCGTCGCCCGCGGTGAACTGAAACCCGACGACATCACCGAAGCCGACCTCGCGGCCGGCCTCGACACCGCGGACCTCCCCGACCCCGACCTGCTCATCCGCACCGCCGGCGAGATGCGCCTCTCCAACTACCTGCTCTGGCAGCTGTCGTACGCCGAGCTGTATGTCACCGACGTGTGCTGGCCCGACTTCGACGCCGACCAACTCGAAGCGGCCTTCGCCGAATACGCCCGACGCACCCGGAAGTTCGGTGCCGTCGTCGATCCTTGATCGAAAACCTCAACGCCGAGGCCCGCGGCCGCGATGCGGACGCGCGGATCGTCTTCCGATCCCCTAAAATCCGACCATGACCTCCACCTTCCCTTTCGCCGAGCGCCCCGCCGACAAGGCCGTCCTCGAACACGGCCCCGACTTCGCCCCCAAGTTCGACGATCACGGCCTCATCCCCTGCGTCGCCCAGCACGCCGAGACCGGCGAGGTCCTCATGTTCGCCTTCATGAACGATCTTTCTCTGGCCAAGACCATCGAGACCGGCCAAGTCCACTACTGGTCCCGCTCCCGCGGCAAGCTTTGGTTCAAGGGCGAGTCCTCCGGCATGACCCAGAACGTCGTGCAACTGCTCACCGACTGCGACCAGGACTGCGTCATCGCCCGCGTCACGATCGGCAAGTCCACGTCCGGCGGCGGCGTCGAGGCGTCCTGCCACGTCGGCTACCGCAACTGCTTCTACCGGGCGATCGAGACCGGCAAACCCACCGACGGCCCCGCGCAGATGACCATCGTCGGCGACAAGGTCTACGACCCCAACGAGGTCTACGGCAAGTCGTGACGCTCAACCCGCCCCACCGCCCCCGCCGCAACCGCAAGTCGGCCGCGATCCGCGACGCCGTGCGTGAGACGTCGCTAAGCATGGGCCAACTCGTCTACCCGCTGTTCGTGCACGACGACCCGCACGACACGCCGCTGGATTCGCTGCCGGGGCAGATACGCTGGAGCGCCGAAGGGCTCGTGAACGAAATCGGCCGCTGCCTGGACCTCGGCCTCGATAAGTTCGCCCTGTTCCCCAAGATCGACGACACGCTCAAAACCCGCACCGGCGACGAAGCGACCAACCCCGACGGGTTAATCCCCCGCGCGATCCGCGCGATCAAGAAGCAGCACCCGGACGCCTGCCTCATCGCCGACGTGGCGCTCGACCCGTACAGCAGCGACGGCCACGACGGCTTCGTGAACGACGCGGGCGTCGTGGAGAACGATGCGACGGTCGCAGTCCTTGCCAAGCAAGCCGTCTGCGTCGCCGACGCGGGGGCCGACTTTGTGGCGCCGTCCGACATGATGGACGGCCGGGTCGGCGCGATCCGCACGGCGTTGGACGAAGGGAAACGCACCGACGTGTCGATCCTCTCCTACGCCGTGAAATACGCTTCGGCGTACTACGGCCCCTTCCGCGGTGCGCTCGACTCGGCGCCGAAAGCCGCGGGCGACCGGCCGATCCCCGCCGACAAGGCGACGTATCAGATGGACCCGGCCAACGTCCGCGAAGCCCGGCGAGAAGTCGCCCTTGACGAAACCGAAGGGGCGGACGTCGTCATGGTCAAGCCGGCCGGTCCTTACCTGGACGTGATCCGAGCCGTCCGTGAAACGACCGCCCTGCCCATCGCCGCGTACCAGGTCAGCGGCGAATACCTCATGCTCAAAGCCGCCGCGAGCTCCGGCTGGCTCGACGAACGCGCGGCCGTCCTCGAATCCCTGGTCGGCATCCGCCGCGCCGGGGCGGACGTGATCTTCACCTACTTCGCCCCGCAAGTCGCGGTTTGGGTCAGCGAATCATGAGCATGTTTCGGTCCCTGGGCTTCGGCATGATCTGGTGCGTCGTCTGGACCTACCGCATCACGCTCGGTTGGCTGCTCGGCGGTCACTGCCGGTTCATGCCGAGTTGTTCACAGTACATGCTCGACGCCGCCCGCAAGCACGGCCCTATCCGCGGCGGATGGATGGGCCTCAAGCGCATCGCCCGCTGCCACCCGCTGGCTCGCGGCGGGCACGACCCCGCGTAAACCCCAACGCCCAGCCGTTACAAGCCCTTCAGGCCGCGGGACGCCCACGTAACGCCGGCCGGCTGAGCAACACCAACGCAGCCACCCCAAGCTTCGGCCGATGACGCCACGGTCAGTTTCACCGAGGAGTTTCCGATGATGTCGTTGCGTCGATGTGTATGGGGTTGGTGGTTCGCGGTTCTCGCGGTCGCGATCGTGGGCGGCAACGCGGCCGCGGAGAAGATGTCCACGTTCGATGCCGGCGGCTTCCGCCTGCCCGCGTTCGCCGTGGCGCCGGACACCGGCGTGGTGGCCTGGGTTAACGTCGAGCGCCTCGGGCCGGCCGAGCTGACCCAATCGTTCACCGCGATCCGCGACGCGCTTCCCGAGTCCGTACGCCGACAACTGGGCGACCCCACGAAGGAAATCTTCGCGGGCATGCTCGTCTACGGGCAGGTCCACGCCCGCGCCCAGCGGGCCGGGGCCCGTGGCCTGGTGCTCGGGGTCCGCGCGTTGAACCCGACGACCATGGCCTACCAGCCGCCGGTGTACGCGATGCTCCACACCACGCCCGAAGCCACGCTCGAAGGCATCGCCGCCGCCACGAAGTTCAGCCCGGACGCCTCCGTGGACGACCCGTTCGCAGACGCGTACCGGCTCTGCCCGGGCTGGTTCGCCGTGGGGACCGGGCAGCTGGCCGAGCCGCCCGTTCGGCAGGCGTCCAATCCGCACGCCCGCATGTTCGCCGGCGTGCTGAAGCGTGAGGCCGACGCCACCGCGGTGGTGGTGGTCCGGCCCAACACGCTGCTCGCGCCGCTCGCGGACATGATCCCGATGCTGGCCCAGCAAGAGCCCGGACTCCTAGAGTCGTGGGAGCAGGTCCAGCAGATGAAGGGCATGGTCATGACGCTCCGACTCGGAGACCGGCCCGAGATCGCGGTGGCCTGTCATTTCAAGAGCGAGGCCGCCGCCGAAGCAATCCTGGCGGACTTCACCGCCAACGGCGTGTCGGACCTGATCTCGGGAACCGCCCAAGCCGGCGTCGCGCTGGACCCCGCTCGGGTCGACGCCGCGATGGCCGAACTGCGGCCGGTGCGGGACGGCAAGACCGTGACTTATCGGTTCGGCCTCGACGCCCTTGCGGCATGGGCGCCGCTCTTCGCCGAAGCCCAGCCCGCGTCCACCGCCGTAGCGCCGAGCCACACCCGAAACCCGTTCCGCCGGTAATCGTACGAAGACGGCGAAACCGCCTCGTCGTCATGAACATTAACCCGGCGGCGGCAGCCGCTTCGGGTTCCGCGGCGCGTCCAGGACCTCGCCCTGCACGCGGATCACTTCCGGCTCGCTCGGCGGCTCGGGCGCTTCGAGCTTCGGCATCTCGATCGTCACCCGGCGCGGCCGCAACGCCGTGTACGCCTCGACCAACGCCGCGTAGCACGCCCGCCGATCCCCCCCGTTCACCAGCACCGCTTCGCCGTTGCTCCATGCCAAGCCGTGCTGCATCACCGCTTCGCTCGGCAGCACCGCGCGGCCGCCGCGCTCGCTCAGCAGCGCCCCGCCGCCCGCCCGCTCCAACACCATCGCCGACGCCGGCCAACGCGGGTTGACCTCGACCGGCCACCACCGCCCCTTGCGGTCTCGAATCAAGTCCACGCCGAACACGCCGCGCACGTCGCACCGCTGCGTCAGGACCACGCCCAGGTGCGACAACGCCGCGCGGTCCGCCTTGGAAAGCACCACCGGGCCGATCGAGCCGACGTACCCGTACCAGCTCGCGAAGCCCGGGTCGGCCCCCAGCTTCTCGTCGCCCACGAGTTGCTCGGTCACGCCCATCAGCACGCACGACCAGCCGTCACTGCGGAACACCGCCGACATCGGCGTGCCCGTCACCGCCTCTTGCACGTACTCGTCGGCCCCGACCTTCGACCGCCGCGACCACGGACGGATCCCCCGCCCGCCGTACGACGCCGCGGGTTTGATCAGGTACAGCCGGCCGAAGCCGCCGCGACCGGTGATCCGCCGCACGATCCGCCGGAACGGCCCGACCCGCGGCAGCGTTTTGCAGAACCTCAGGCCTTTGAACGGCGGCAACGACGGCAGCAGCTCGGGCTCCCGCACCTTCCGGATCGCCTCCGCCCCGCTGCCCCGCAGCTTCCGCACCGACGCGATCGCGGCCACCAATTCCGGTCGGTTCTCCATCTCGCCGGTCAGCAACACCGTCGCGTCGGCGGGGGTGGCGTTGATGCGTTTGAGCACCTCGGACGGGCCTAGCGTCACCACGTTCAAGCCCGCCGAAGCCGCCGAGGCTTCCGCGTGCTGCGGCGCGTCGCCGACGATGACCAGCGTTTCGCTCACCGTCGGCGATCCCGCGTGGCGTCTTCGTCGTTGAGCTCGTGCGCTTCACGCTCCCGAGCCGGGTCGGGCACCACGACGTGTCGGCCCATTGGGAGGTGCTTCTGAATGTCGCGCCCGTACTGCAGCGTCAACACGTTGCACCTCAGGCACCGCCAGGCCGGCAGACGGTTGGCCCGCATGATCGCGTTCGTACCCGGGACCGTCTCGGCGAAGTCCACCGTCGTCGCCTCCGCGTTCCTCAGCCAGAGCAAGCCTTCGGACACCTGTACAAATCCGGCCTGCATCCATTGCCCACACGTCGGACAGCGGATGGCTTCGTGCACGTTCGGATCGCGTCGCTTCACGCGGTCAGCATACGAAAGCCCGCCCTTGCCCGACTGGGGCGTTGGCCGCGGCCCGTCAATCTCTACACTCGCCCCGTGGACCTCAGCGCCCCGGAAACCCGCGATCTGCTTGCCCTCGCCCTCACCCGCCGCGTCGGCCAGACCACGCTCCACAAGCTCATCAAGCACTTCGGCTCCGCCGCCGCCGCACTCCACGCCTCCCCCAGCCAGCTCGCCCAGGTCGATCGCATCGGCACCGTCTCGGCCCGCAAGCTGCACGGCTACCTCGCCGAAACCCAACGCTCCGACGCCGTTGACCTCGAACTCGAAGCGATCGCCGGAGCGGACGCCTGGCTGCTCGACTTCGACGAGCCCGAGTATCCGGCGAGCCTGAAGCTGATCCACGACCCGCCCCGGCTGCTCTGGGGGCGCGGCCGACTCGCCCGGGAAGACGCCCTGGCTTTGGCGATCGTCGGCTCGCGCGACTGCACCCCGTACGGCCGGGAACAGGCCGACCGCTTCGCCCGCGCCGCCGCCGACGCCGGGCTCACGATCGTCTCCGGCGGGGCATACGGCATCGACGCCGCCGCGCACGAAGCCGTGCTCAAAGCCTCCGAGCTGGGGAGCCCGGCACGAACGATCGCCGTCATCGGCTCCGGCTTGGCCAACCCGTACCCGGCGGCGCACGCCGCGCTCTTCGACCGCGTCGTGGCGTCCGGCTCGGCCGTGCTTTCCGAACTGCCGATGCACACCGCGCCGCGGGCCCAGCAGTTCCCCGCCCGCAACCGCATCATCGCCGGCCTGTCGCTCGGCGTCCTGGTCGTCGAAGCCGCCAAGCGCTCCGGGGCGCTCATCACGGCCCGGCTCGCCGCCGACGATTACGGCCGGGAGTGCATGGCCCTGCCCGGCCGGGTCGATTCGCCGAGTTCCGCCGGGTCCCACGAGCTGATCCGCAAGGGCGGCGCAACCCTCGTCGCCCACCCCGACGACGTGCTCGAACAACTCGGCGAGGTCGGCCGAACCCTGCTCGCCGCGCGGGGCGACCTGGATCAAGAAGCTTCGGACGATGCCGACGCTTCGCCCTTCGACGCGAGTCTCACGCCGCCGCAGACCAAGATCGTCGCCGCCGCCGACGCCCCTAGGACTTTTGACGACCTGCTCGTCGCCACCGGCCTGGACGCGGGCCAACTCCGCACCGAACTCACGATGCTCGAGCTGCGCGGGGCATTGAAAAAAAACGGCTCCACGTTCGTCCGCCGCGCAACGTGAATCCCTTCGCTCGGTAGCCGCGGGCCAACGGCCCGCGCGAGCGTCGCGACGATGCTTACACACACGCAACCCGTTGGGTTGCGGCTAAAGACAAAGCGGCGGCGCAACCTCTAAGATTGCCGGGATGTCCGCGTCCGAAACGACCGCCCGCCCGCCGCTCTTCGATCTCGCCACGCCCGACGGCCGCGAAGGTTTCGAGCGGCGTCTCCAGCGCCTCGCCGACAGCGCCGCCAAGACGTCCGACGCCGATCAACGCTTCGCCCAGGCCGCGGCAGAGAACGTCCGGGCGGTGCGCGAGCGTGGCGACGACGCGATCGTCGAACTCGAACGCCGGTGGACCAACCCCGACTTCACGGTCGACATGATCCGCGTCGGACCCGAGGAGTGCGCGACCGCGCTAGACCAACTCGACCGCGAACTCCGAGCCGCGCTTCAACGCAGCATCGAACACGTCACGACCTACCAGCAACACGTCATGCCCAGCGACACCGACCCGGTTCGCATTGGCGATGCGGAGCTTGGCCTGCGTTGGACGCCCGTCGATTCCGCGGGCTGCCTCGTGCCCGGCGGTTCCGCCGTGCTTTTTTCGACGCTCATCATGCTGGGCGTGCCCGCGGTCGTCGCCGGCGTGCCCCGCGAGAAGATCGCCGCCGTCAATCCCGCGCCGTACCGCAAGGAAGGCGACCCGCCGCGTGACCTAAGCCCGATCTTCAAAGCCGCGTGTGCGATGCTCGAGATCGGGAACGTCTACCGCATCGGCGGCGCCCAGGCCGTCGCCGCGCTGGCGTTCGGGACCGAGACCGTCCAGCGCGTCGACATGATCGCCGGGCCGGGCCACCCCGTGGTCCAGCACGCCAAAGCGCTCGTCGCCGGCGCGACCGGCACGGACAACGGCTTCTACGGCCCGTCCGAAATCGTGACGCTCGCCGATGAAAGCGCCGATCCCAAACGCGTCGCGGCCGACCTGCTCGCCCAAGCCGAGCACGACCCGGGCAAATGCTTCCTGGTCTGCTGGGACGACGCCGTGGCCGAAGCCATCCTGAAACAACTCGACAAACAACTGCCGCAACGCTCACGCAAAGACGCGATTGTCGACGCGCTGCGGAACGAATCCTGCGTCGTGCTGACCGACGCGTACGACACCGCGTGTGACGTCGCTAACCGCTTGGCGACCGAACACTTGAACCTCGCGGTCGCCGACCCCGGCGCGACGCTCCAACACATCCGCCACGCCGGCGAAGCGTTCCTGGGCGACGCCACCCCGGTCGCGGCCGGCGACTACTACGCCGGGCCGTCGCATTGCCTGCCCACCGGCACGACCGCGCGTTTCACCTCCGGCGTCTCGGTCTACACCTTCATGAAACGCACGGGCACGGTCGCTTACCCCGACGGCATGTCCGAGGAAACCATCGCCGACATCGCGCGGCTCGCCGAAGCGGAAGGCCTCGACGCCCACGCCGCCTCGGCCCGCGTGCGCGGCGCGTAGCGTCAATCGCCGCGGCTTTCGAGTTCCTTGAGGTAGGCCTCGGTGCGGTCGAGTTCGGCCTTGAGATGGCGAACCCGCAGCAAAGACTTTACGCGGGTGAGCAACTCGAGCTTGTTAACCGGCTTGGTGAGAAAGTCATCGGTACCGGCTTCGACGGCGCGCTCGATGTCGCCCATCTCATTGAGCGCGGTGACCATCATCACGGGGATGGGGGCCGTACGCGGGTCGTCCTTGAGCTTCTGGCAGGCCTCGAAGCCCGACATCCGCGGCATCATGACGTCGAGCAGGATGAGATCCGGCAGCGCGTCATCGTCGGCCCGTCCGATCTGTTCGAGCGCGTCGACGCCGTCGTGGGCGACGTTGGTCTCGCAGTTGGGCAGGGTTTCGAGGTAGGCCTGGAGCAACTCGACGTTCTGCTCGTTGTCATCGACGATCAGGACACGAGCGGGATGGGCGGCGTCGGGCGTCGGGACGGCGGGTTGGGCTTGGGTGGCGTCCATGGGCGGAATGGGCCGAGGGGGTAGGCCGTAGGCCGGGTTCATCAATCGGGTGTGGCTTGGATGGCTTCGAGCTGATCGGCGAGCCGTCGGAGCGCGAGATCGGAAGCGGAAACGAGTCGGCGGCGCAGGTCTCGCAGGTCGTCCGGGGTGTCTACGTCGTGCCAAGCGGGCAGATCGACGAGGTGCAGTCCGGCGGCCCGGGCATTTTCGTGGGACTGATCGTATACGGCAGGGGTGCCCCAGTCGATCGGCCCCGACGACGCGGGAAGCGTTTCGGGCACCAGCAGCGGCCGCGGCGGCTGAGGGGCGGCGAGGGTCCAGTAGCCGCCGTCGCCGGTGGGGCCGATCGCGGCGTCGGGGGCTTGGTGGTCGGCGGGACAACTCGACGGATCGGCCGGGGACGCGACCGCAAGCGCAGCCCGGAGGTGGGCTTCGGGCAGGTCGGGGCTGTCGACGCCGAATACGACGGCCCCCGATGGCGGCCCTTGATGCTCGGTGGCGTGCCAAGCGTGCAGGATGCGCTGCCCCAGATCACCGCTGCCTTGCGTCACGAGGTCAAAATCGGCGGCCAGCAGGGCATCACGGGCGACGGGATAATCGGCGAAGGCGTCATCGATGAAGGCGTCGCGATCCGCGAGTTGTTCGGTGGGGACGGCGAGGGAGAGGGTGAGCGTGGCGTCGCCGGCTCGGACGAAGCGGTCGAGCCGGGCGGCGAGCGTAGCGAACATCGCGGCGTGAACGGCGGCGGCCTGCCTCGGGCTCAGCTCAACGGTGAGCCGGGTTTTGACGCGGCCGGGCACGGGCGGCTTGGCCATCACGATCAGGCGGGGAAGAGGCGGGGGCGTCATACGGGGTTTGGTGGTGGACGCGGGGTCGGGTACGATCTTCGGCTCGTCCGATTTTCCGGTGGGCCGGAGGGTGACGAGCCGCAACCCTACCGCACCTACTGCTTTTTTGGAGACCGCCGCGATGAGCGACGCGATTGCACCAACGACCGCCTGGGCCGACCGCTGGAACGAGCCGAGCTACGACGAGTTGATGAAAGGGCTCAACGAGCCGGCCTCGATCCACATGCCCAAGCTGATTTCCAACGTGGAAGGCGAGGTCGAGGGCCTGGAGAGCCGGGTGATCTGGCACGGCACGAGCTGGCGGTGGACAATCGAGTTCACGGCTCCGTCGCAGATCGCCACGTCCGGTGGCGAAGGACGTGAGGTCCTGTTTTACTTCGTGCCCAACCCCGAGGAGGCGCTGGTGTGCGTGCCGCTGCGGCCCGAAGTGTTGGAGCACCTGCCGATCCGCCGGCTAAACCGCTACATCCGAGACGGCATCCGCGGAGCGAAGTGGGCGGTGGATATCCGCTGGGGCAAGTGGATCATCACCGCCAACACGGAGGTCGAACACATGACCGACTTGCTGAAGCGGAAGGGCAAGATCTTCATCGAAGAGTCGGTCAGCCAGAAGCGCAGCAAAAAGGCGGGCTGACCCCCCGGAAGACGCAAGCACGGATTCCGAGTGGATTGGGGACCAGGTTGTTCAACGCAGCGCGTCGATCAACGTGAGCGGCTGAATGCCGTCGGGCGAAGCGTCGAGGACTTCTTCGACGAACTCGTAGTTGCCTTCGAAGCGGTCGGTGAGTTGACGGAGCAGCTGGCGTTCGTCGGCGTAGTTGAACTGCACGGCGTGCAGCCTGAGATTCGGCCGGCCGTCGAGGGCGTCCATCAGGTCTACCAGGCCCAGGTCACCGCCGTTGGGTTTGGCTCGTTTACCCAAGGCGTTGTCCGAGAGGATGACCAAGTCGGTGGCGTCGTAGCTCAAGGCGGTGCGTAGGGCGCGGGTCGGGTCGGAGCGCCCGCCGAGCTGGATGGCGCCGGCGCCTTGCCGGAGGTCGCCGTCCAACCAGCGGATGGCTTGCGAACGGGCGGAGGCCGACGCGAGACGCAGGCCGGTCGGAGGCAATTCAACGGCCTGACCCTGACGGAAGAGCAGGATGGTGAAGGCGGTATCGGGTTCGAGGCGGTCGATGGCGTCGGCGAGGTGGGCGCGGAGCTGCGGCATGGAATCGACCATCGTGCCGGAGATATCCACCAGGAAGGCGACGCGACGCGGGGCGTTGAGAACGGCCGGATCGGCGAGGTTTTCGACCGGGGCGGCCTGAGGCGCATCGGGCGTCGCAATAGCCACCACGGTGGGCTGCGACACGATCGGCGGAGCTCCGCCGGGCGGCGTCGCTTCGGCCGATTCGGCTCCCGCGGCCTCGGGCGGCGCGGTGCCCGAGTCGGCGGTCGCAGAGGGTTGGGTTTGGGCTTTGAAAACGGTGTCTTCGTTGCCGATGGTCAGGCCGGACCATACGAAGGACTCGGACGGGTTGTCCACGGCGAGCGGCCGCTGAGGCTCGGCGGAGGCGGCGTCGGCGAGCGCGTCCTCCGCGGCGCGTTGGGCGTCGGCGTGTTCGATGATGGCCTGGAGTTGGGCGGCGCTGCCCACGCGAGGCTCGACGGCGGAAGCAAGCGGCGCATCACCGGTCGTGTTCGCGTTGTCGGCCGCTGGAGCCGGGGCCGGGGGCAACGCCAGCCCGGAACCGAACGCGTCGAGTTCGGACGAAGAGCGAGAGTCGGCCGTGGCTGAGGACGGTGGCGTGGCGTCACGGGGCAGAGCGGGCGTGGCGTCGGGCGCCGGGCGCGAAACCCGGTTTTCCGCGTGCCGACGAGCGACGGAGTTGGAGCGGGGCCGACGGGCGTCGGCGAGCTGGTCTACGGCGGGCAGCGGCGTTTCGACAACCGGCGCGTCGGGAGCGGCCTCCGTGCCCGTCACCGCGGGCGGTTGGATCCAGCCCTGCCGGAGCGCACCGAAAAACCACGCGCCGCCGGCAAAGAGCACGACGAGCGTGCCAACCAACGCCATGGGCAGTCTCTGTCGCCCGCGCCCGCCGGCGTGGCCGGGGGTCTGGTCGTCGTCGGTCGAGGTCCGCTCGTCGGTGTCGCGATCGTGATCCAACGGGGGGCCGAGCAGTGCCGCGCGTTCACCGGAGGCCCAGGGAGAATCGCCGGGCTGCGGCGAAGCCGAAGGGTCGTCATCCGCGCCGATCGCGGCCGGGTCCGCGTCCATGGGTTCGACTAGGCCGGTCGGCGCCCCCGACTCGTCGTGGTCTTCGACGATGAACCGGCCGGGTGTCTCGCCGCGGAGCCCGGGCTCGTCGATCTCGATCTCGCGGCTGGGCTCTTCGCGGCCTTTGAATCCAAGCGTGAGCATGTCGTCGTCGTCCTGATCCGACGCATCGAGACTCGGCGTTTCCGAAGCGACCGGCTCGTCCGCCACGGGCGCTCCGCTGGGCTCCGATCCGTCGGGGCCGGCCGAGGCAGCGGGGGCCTGGATCGGCGTCGGCGTTTCGGAGGCAGGAGGAGCTTCCGGGGTGTCCGACGCGGCCACCGCCGCAACGTCGTTATCGGGCGTTGCCGGCTCGGCGGGTGAATCATCGTCCGATACTTCCGGCGAGGACGCTTCGACGGGTTCGGCCGTCGGCCGCGACGCCGCCGGCGGGGAAGCCGATCCGGCCGCCGACTCGATCGGGGGCAAATCGACGACGGCGTCGCCGGTGTATTCGTCGGCGTGCGAATCGTGCTCGGCGGGAGATTCGTCCGGGGCGAAAACCTGATCCGGCGGGTCGTCTTGCAGGCCGTCCGGTGCCGACGCGGCTTGGTTCAAATCCGCCGTTGCGCCGTCAACAGCCCGGGGTTCGGGCGTCGCGGGCTCGAACGTCTTGGGTTCGGTCGCATCGGGCGGCGAGGCCGGGCGGACTTTCTCCGCGACCCCTTCGGTGTCGATGAGCGAAATCAAGTCCGCGTGCGGGTCATCGCTCTGTTGATCGCCCGCTTCGCGGGCTTCCGGACGCGGCGCGGCCGATGCATCGGAACCTCCGCGAGACGTTTCTTTGGGCTCTACCGGCGAAGCGGGGGCCTCAGCCTGATCCTCGGCGTCGCTGTTGGACAGGCGAACTAAACCGGACGCCGAACCGCCCTCTCGCTGCGCCGCGTCCAGCAGGCCGGACAACTCCCCCGCCGCCATCGCGGTGTCGTCGGGGTCCGAGCCCCAGCCTTGCCCCTCCACCCGCTCGACCGGCTGAAGGTCCGCCACGACCAACTCGCTACGCCCGCAACGGATGCGGTCGCCGATTTCCAGTTCCACTAAACCCAAGGCACGCTTGCCGTTGACGAACGTGCCGTTCGTGGAGTTCAGGTCCCGCAGCAACCACACGCCGCGCTCGAACCAGATCTCCGCGTGCTGCCGACTCATTTTCGAGTCGATCGCGTCCAGGCCCAGCGCGTGACGCCCGATGAACACCGGCACCCGCCCCGACACCTCGAAGCGCACGCCCTTGCCCCGCGATTTGAGCAGCATCAGTACCAGCAAAGCAAGCTCCCGATCGGCCCGTGCCCCCCGACGCGTGGGAGGCGACGCCGGCCGCGCGATCCTCGGTCTCGACAGATCACACGCCGCCGAGCCTTCCAACTCTACCACGGATCGTCCGCCCTCTCGGTTCGAATGAATCTTCGCCGGGGTTGGATGCCCCGGAGAAACCGGCTGCAACGGTCCGGTAAAACACCCGGTTTGGCGCCCCCAACCGGATTGCTTGCCCCGATTGTCTGACCCGAACCGACCGCGAATCGCACCCCCCTGCCCCTGACTGGAAAACCCATGAACCCACCACTATGATCTTGCCTTCATCGCTCGGCGAGAGCAACGGCCCCTTCGTCTAGTCTGGTCTAGGACACCTGGTTTTCATCCAGGCAACACGGGTTCGAATCCCGTAGGGGTCACTACCACCACACCCGCCCGCGTGACACGCGGAGCGGGTTTTTTCTTGGGTGTAACCGTGACTGGCTTACCGGCCGCGCGAGGCTATTTCTTCGCGAGCTTGATCAACCGGCCGCCTTCGGTCCACTCGGCGACAAACACCGCGCCGTCCGGGCCGACCGCGATGCCGTGCGGCGAGATGAATTTGCCGGGCTGGACATGGTCGGTGCCCGCGCAGTTGGGGTAGCCCTGCTCGGCTTGGGCTTCGGGCCAGGCCCACTTGGGGCGTTGCTCCCAGCCGGGCTCGGGGATCAGCCAGGGGTTCTCGCCGAGCGTGGCGACGGCGTTGAGGTCCCCGTCGAGCACACGCACCGCGCCGTACAGCTCGGCGACGTAGGCGTGGCCGTCGTGGAACGCGAACGAGCAGGGGCTGTGGCAGGCGTCGGTGCTGGCCTTGAGCACTTGTCCCTCCGCATCGAGCACGAGCACGCGGTGGTTGGCGCGGTCGGTCAGCCAGATTTGGCCGGCCGGATCGACGCGCAGGCCGTGCGGCGAATCCACCGCCAGGCCGTCGAACTCGGTGAGGACCTGCAAATGCTTGCCGGTGGCGTCGAAGCGGTGCACGCCGCTGCCGCCGTACCCGTCACCGACCCAGATGTCGCCGGTCTGGGGGTGTTGATCGGCCCAGGTGGGGGTGTACTTGCCGCCGTTGCGGAGGTTCTTCGGCGGGTGCGGGAGGCGTTGCAGCGTCCTTCCGCAGAGCGTGGTCTTCACCACTTCGCAGGAGAATTCATCGACCAGCCAAAACGCAAGCTGGCCGCCGACCTGTGTGAGCGTCATGCCGTGCGCGCCGACGAAACGGTCGCCCCAGCGGTCGAGCAGCTCGCCGGTTTCGCTGAAGATCAGCACCGCGGGTTGGGCCTGATGGAACACGGCGACGCGCCCGTCGGGCAAGACCTCGATGCCGTGCGTGCGGCCGTTGCGGCGGCCCGAGGGCGTGTCGGGGATCTTGGCCCAGTCTTCGATCCAGCGGTAGTCGGCGGTGGTCATGGCGTGCTCCGTGAGGTGGAAATTTGCCGAGTTGTAGTCGATCGCCGCGGCGAGCGTCGGACGGAAAGCCGATCGGCCGTTGGGTTATCGTCGAGGCATGTGGGAACTCGCGCTGACCTGGACGTTGACGCTGCTGCTGTGGGCGGGCTGCCTGGTGGGCGTCGTGCTGGTGGCACTGCAGCTGCCGGGCACGTGGTTGATCGTGCTGCTCTCGGCGTTGGCGGCTTGGTGGGGCTGGGACGCCAACCCGGAGGCGCGATGGATCGGGTGGTGGACCCTGGCGGCGTTGCTCGCGTTGGCGGTGCTGGGCGAAATCATCGAAGCGATCGCCGGGGCGTTGGGCTCGCGGGCGGCGGGAGGCAGCCGACGGGGCGCGGTGTTGGCGATCGTGGGCGGCATCGCCGGAGCGCTGCTGGGGACGGTGGTGATCCCGGTGCCGATCGTGGGCACGCTGCTGGGCGCGGCGATCGGGGCGGGCCTGCTGTCGGGCCTAGGCGACAAGTGGGCCGGGCGCAAATGGGGCGAAGCGATCCGCGGCGGCAGCGGCGCAGCGGTCGGCAAGTTCGCCGGCTCGGTCGTGAAGCTCACGATCGCGGGCGTGATGATGGGGACGGTGGTGGTGGCGTCCCTGGCGTAATGATCCCTGCCGCGCAAGGGCCCAACTGGTAACTCGAGCAAGATGCTCGGCGTGCCGCGGTTTCGCCCACGCCGAAAAAAATCCCCTGCGCCATCGCCAAAGGCCCGCAAGTACGACTTAACGTCGTCGACGCAAAACACCGAGCATCACAAGCATCCCCGCCGCCGCCACCGGCTCGGGGATCTGCCGGAAGGCCGCGTCCAGCGACGCGACGTCGCCCGCGAAGTTGTTCCGCAACGCCATCGCGTCGGCGAAATCCACGTCGCCGTCGCCGTCGAAATCGCCGTCCAGCCAGATCGCGTCGCCGTCCCCGGCCAACGAGCCGGTGTACGCATTAACGAGGATCAGGGCGTCGGCCAGGTCGATGTCGTCGTCCAGGTCCGCGTCGCCCGCCAAAGCGCCGTCGAGGATCGCGTAATCCACAGACAGTTGCGGCGCTTCGAGGAACGAAGACCCCGCCGCGCCCGTGGCGGTGTAGAAATTCGCGTTCAGCGTGTTGTCTTCCGCGTAGCTCAAGAGCGTGCCCAACACGTCGACGCCCTGGTCGTAGGCCGCCTGCAGCGCGCGGCGGTCTAATTCGATGTCCAACACTCCGCCTTGATCGATGCGGACGCTCTGAGCAAACGGGAAGGACAAGGCCCCGACATCGGTCAGCTCCGCCACGCCATCGCCGGCGTAGAGGTGCGCGAAAACCGACGCGAGGTCGTCCGTGATCGTGCTGGACGAAAACGTACGGATATCCAGCGACAAAGTGCCCCCGGTCACGATCGCCCCGTCCGGAACGGGCGGTGCGTTGAACTCGAAGATCGCCCGCTCTTCGCCGTTGTTAAACAAAGTCTTGGAGACGTACACGTCGTTGGGATCCGGAGTCACCGACCAGACGCCGGAGGTTTTTGTGGCTTGCGCCTCGGCGATGGGCGTCGAACTGACCGACCCCAGTCGGTCGATCTCGTAAGTCAACGAGAGGCTCGGCTGCTCCGAGCCGCCGAACCCGTTCCACACGATGCCCGCGCGCAGATTGTCCGGAAATTGCGACCACGCCATCAGGCCCAATGCCGCCGGGTCCGACGAAAGCACGGCTTCGATTGCCGGCAGGTCCAGGGACAACGTCTGCGACCCGCTGTTCAACGGCCCGGTGGTCCCAACCACGTTGAACACGCTCGTGTCGCTGGAGGTGGCGACGCCGTCGCCCGCGTATGCGTGGAATTGCAACGACGGCGTCGTGCCGGCGTTGCCTTGAAGCGAAGCGATGAAATACGACAACTCGGCGTCTAGTAGTGTGCCCGTGGGCAGCCCCGGCAGCAGGAACTCCATGACGGCTCGGCTCTCGTCACCTCCGCCGAAGCGGACGTCCGCGGTCGAGTCGGTCTGCAGATCGATCGAGCCCGAAACCACGTACTCGCCCATCTGGGTGACCGGGATCTCGAACGTCTGCACGATCGCCCCGGCGTTCCCCGCCAAACCGACGGCCAACCCCGCCGCCAGCCAATCCCCGGAAAAGCGACCCGCGCGACGTCCCCGAACTTCAGAACCAGCCATCTTTTCGACCTCCGTCTTCGAACTGCCAAAGAGTCAATGCGACCGAAACGAATATAACGCCGTCCGCCTGGCGTCATCCACTTGATTTATCGCACGAAGCCGAAAAATCGCCGCGAGGGAAGGGCCGCCCCATAGACCCCGCGGTCAGCGACCGCGCGACCGCGTCCATAACCCACCACCGAGCAGGATCGCCGCCCACGCCGCCCCGGGCTCCGGCACCACCGCTCCGCGAAAGTCCGGCGTGGCCGCGCTGCCCCAACCGTTCAACACCGCGTTCAGATCGCCCTGGTCCACCGTCCCGTCCCCGGTCAGGTCTCCTGCCCAGCGCTCCGACACCGCAAGCCCCCAATTGTTAAGGACCGCGTTCAAGTCGGCTTGGTCGACCACCTCGTCGCGATTCGCGTCTCCCGCCAAATCCAGAATCGGTGACGATTGAAAGTCCAGATACGCCGCCGTCAAAACATAGGGGTCTTCCCCGTCGGCGCCTCCCCGTAGATCGATGTCAAAGTCGTATTCACCCGGCTCCAACACGCCTTCCCAAACCAGCGGAACTGGCACCAGGTCCAGGCTGTCAACGTACAGGCCCGCCAAGCCCACGCCCGCCCGGGGATCGGCTTCCGCAAACGGGTTCCACGGCGTTCCCTGGGGGGCATGCCCCAAGCCACTAAACGTCGAAGCACCCGAAATGCCAAAAGACCGGTAGGTGATGGCACCGTTCAATAGCGAGCCGGACAACGACGCTTCGTCACCACTTGATTCGACGTCTAATACCACCCGATACTGCTGCGGCGTGTCGAAACGCACCCGGACGGCCAACTCGCCGCTCCCCCCCGCTGCGGGGTCTCCAAATCCCACGCCCGTCGTGTGCGACGAAAACCCCATCAAGGCGGACAGTTGAAACCGGCCGTCCTCGCCCACGCTCACCGACGAATCGTGGATCAACGACGACTCGCTGCGGATGTCGCGCGGAAAATCGGGCTGCCAGGAAAAACCATCCAGCGTGCCCACATCGTCTAAGACCAACGCATACTCGGGCTCGCCGAACGAGGCTTCCGAGACAAAGAACGTCGCCTCGGGGTCTTCCGAATCCGAATCGAACCCGTCGATTCGGCTGTAGCTCACCGAACGCACGTCCTTTAGCAGGACGGTTTCCGCCACAGCGGCCGCGCTCAAGAAACCGAATGAACCACAAAAAACCCCGAACAACGCCCTGGAAAGATGACCGTGCATGTCACGACGATACATCCAGGCCAACGGAGCAGGCAACCACGATCCATGAGAAATCAATAAAAAAAGAACCCCCGAGCCGGTAGGCTCGGGGGTTCGTAAACTCGGCGATGACCTACTTTCCCGCGGTTGCAGTATCATCGGCGTACTGGGCTTAACGGCCGTGTTCGGGATGGGAACGGGTGTGACCCCAGCACTATGGTCACCGAGAAGCCGGATCAGGCGGGTAACGCTTGATCCGGGATCGGATAAGTCGGGTGTGTCGAAGATTGATCGAGCAGGTGGGTTGGGAAACCTGCCCGAGAATCGGGCATGAGGGTGTGACACCAAAAACGAACACTCAAGAAGTGCCGTGAGGTGCTTGCCGCCCATAAAGCCGATCAAAACGTTCGGCCAAGGGTCGGGATGAGGAAGCGTTCGACCGTTAGTACGGCTCAGCTGAGGGCATTTCGGCCCTTACACATGCCGCCTATCAACCCGGTGGTCTTCCGGGGGTCTCAATCCACATCTGATCTTGAGGGGAGCTTCCCGCTTAGATGCTTTCAGCGGTTATCTCTGCCGGACTTAGCTACCCAGCGGTGGACTTAGCAGTCCAACTGGCGCACCAGGGGTCCGTCCTTCCTAATCCTCTCGTACTAAAGAAGAATCCTCGCAAATGTGGTACGCCCACAGCAGATAGGGACCGACCTGGCTCACGCCGGTCTGAACCCAGCTCGCGTGCCACTTTAATGGGCGAACAGCCCAACCCTTGGGACCGCCTTCAGCCCCAGGATGTGACGAGCCGACATCGAGGTGCCAAACCGC
>JBCDDH010000038.1:0-31389 GCA_039180415.1 Planctomycetota bacterium
CGAAATCGTGGATTAGACTGTCCCGTCCTATGCCAGAAAACCAGAATAAGCCCGCTTCGCTGCACCGGCGGATCACCGCGTGCTACGGCGTGCCAAAGTCCGCGTCCCGGCAGACCGCGAATATGCTGGCTCGGCTCCAGCCGGAATGGCGCGATACGCCACGAAAGGCGGTGAGCCACTTGGATTACCCGGGGCAAACCAAGGAATACGACTTGCTGCCCCTGGTGGGCCAGGAGATGCCCGCGGGCGGGGTGCTGCACATTCAAGGTTGGCCGAACGTCGGCACCCTCCGAACGGTTCGGGAACTGAAAATCAATCTGGCTCTGGTTCTCCGGCACCCGGCGGACCAGATCTGCGCCCAAGAGTCCCACGTCCGCCACATGCGATTCCGGCAGCTCGAAGCCCAGGGTTTGGCAGAAGATGAAGAAGCCCTCCAGCGAGAACTGGCCGGCGTCACGGTCGACACGCTGATCCGTAACGGCCGGCTGGCACGGAACCTGTGGTTCATGTGTGAGTGGCTGCGTGCGACCGCCGCACTCTGCGATGACTCCGACATCCGCGTTGCCGTCGTGCGTTACGAGGACGTGATGGCCGATCTGCCGGGGACGCTCCGGCAGGCGGGCGACGCGTTGTTTGATCCCAAGCCTCGTCAAGACCAGATCGCCCACGCCGCCGAGTGTTTTCAATTCCACGAGGCCAAGCTGCGGCTGCACGCCAACCCGCACGTCTATCGATTCGGTTCGAGCGGCCGGGTAGGGCTGCACCGGGATTACTTTGACGATGCCGGCCTGGCCGCGTTCCGTGAGGTCGTGGGGCACGTGCTGGCGATCCACCCCGCGGCCAAGCACCTCTGCGCTTTGTATCCGAGCTTGCCGGGAGTGCCTGCACCGGTTCCGGTTTGACACTTGAAGCGTCAATAGCTGTTCTGCTTGCGTACCGGCAGCCGATCGAAGTCCAGTTCGGCTAGTAGTTCTGAGACGCGTCGCCCGGTATCGCCCTTGCCGTAGGGGTGACGGAAACGGCGGCGGTCCAAGCGTTCGGCTCCTCGGATCGCCGCGGCGATACTCCGCGTGGAGTAAGTCGCATTCACGACGGAGTTCGGTTGATCGCGGCCGTTCTGCCGGGGGCCGATATTGACGCACGGCGTCTTGCAGGCGGCGGCTTCGATGAGGCCGGCGGAGGAATTACCCACGATCACGTCGGCCGCTTTGAGCAGCGAGATGAAGCGGCGGCGAGGAACGTGCTCGACAGGATCGACGTCGGCGTCGGCGATCGCCGCGAGGATGCCGTTGCGCCCGGGGTCGTGATTGGGAGCGAATACCAGGCGGGCGTGTTTGGCGGTGGCGGCGAGGGTGGCGGCCATGCGTTTGCGTTCGGTGCCGTCGTCGTCGCCGATCGGGTGCTGGAGCACGAGAACCCGCGGCGCGTCCGATGCCGGCGCGACCGAGTCGAGTTCGTCGATCGCGGGCGAGCCGACGACGTGAACGGTGTCGTGGGGCTCGCCCATGCGGACGATGCGACGGGCGCTGCGTGGCGTGGCGGGCAGGTGCAGGTGAGCGAGCTTGGTGATCGCGTGACGCATCGCTTCGTCGGCGACGCCTTCGGCCCGGTCGCCGCCGTGCAGGTGCGCGACGCGGACGCCCATCACCGACGCGGCGCTCGCGGCGGCGAACGCCTCGATGCGGTCGCCGAGCACCAGGACGAAGTCTGGAGTGAGTGCGGCGAACGCTTCGGTCAGGCCGCTGACGCCCCGGCCGAGTGCCTTGGCGTCGTGGGTCCGTCCGACGCGGCCTCGCTTTTGCATGGTGACCTTCGCGGCCACGGGAAACGCGAGATCGCCGAGCGACCGGGTGAGCAAGTGCGTGCCGGTGGCGACCAGCCGGAGCTCGAGCGCCGGGTGTTGATCGATGGCCCTCGCAACCGGATAGAGCAGGCCGTAGTCGGCGCGGGTTCCGGTAACAACGGCGACGTGGCGTAGCGTGGGGCGCGGGCGGGGCATCTCAGTGGCGAAACGCTTAAGCGACTAGCCCGGGGCGTCGGGTTTCGCGGGTTGTGCGCTGGAGGATCGCTTCCGCGACGTCAAGGTCGAACGCCTCATCGATATCCACGACTTCGCCCGGTTGGGTGACGATCGCGCGGCGGTCGACGCCGAGAAAGGCGTGCGGCTCGTCGGGGTGCGTGACGAAAAGGCATTCACGGGAAACGACGATGACACCGCCGTCAAGTTCGTAGAGTGGAGGTAGGTCCTGCCGGCGATACACGCGGTTGGGCACGTGTTGGACCATGCGGTCCTCGGTATCGCCGGCGAGTTCTTTCATCCAATACGGATGGTGCTTGCCGACGGGACAGACGCTTTGCACGGAATCGCAGCCGGTTTCACGCAGCTTGGCGACGGCGCGGTCGGCCAGGTCGGCGGGCCGGACGGGCACGTTGCCGTAGAGGATCACCACCGCGTCGTAATCGCCGTCGGGGTCGACGGTTCGCACGGCGTGTCGGGCGGCGGCGTCTACGGTGGCCGTCGCGTCGGCGAGCACGTGCGGCCGGTGGACCGTCTCGATGCCGCGGAAGGTTGCGAGCGATTTGAGTTCTTCGCCATCGGTGGACAGCACCACGCGGTCGATCCGGCGGGCGGCCGCGGCGTGATCGAGCGTCCAATCGAGCACGGTGCGGCCGGCGAGCGGCAGGGCGTTCTTCCGGGGCAGCCCTTGGCTTCCGGCACGGGCGAGGATGATGGCGAGGGTGGGCATGGTCGAAGCGGATGGGGATCGAGTGGGCGAGGAATCAAACCGACACGGCCGCTCGGGAGGGTGCCGCATGCAGCGACGCAAAACCGAAGCAACGTGGGCAGAAGGGCGAGTCGTCGTGTCGCCAATCATCGGGCAGATCGAAGTCTGGAAAGCTGCGCCAGACCTCATGAAGCCGGTCTTCGTCGAGCGATCCGATCGCCCCGCGGCCGAGCCAGTCTTCGTGGCAGAGGCAAACCAGGCCGTCGCTGAGCACGGTGAGACGGTGCTTGAATTGCCACGGGTCTGGCTCCCGCCAAGGCGGGTCCATCGGCACGGGGTTTTGGTCGGCGGCAAGGGCGCGGCCGCCCCGACCGCCTTGCGGGAAGCGATGGATCACGGCGTGGTCCGCGAGTTGCCACCAACGCTCGAAGAAGTGCTCCATCTCGGGCGTGGTGTCGTAAGTCTTGGTTAAGGTCGGGACAATTAAGGGACACGCGTGGCTCAACCCTTGCGTGCGGGCACGCTCCGCCCGGCCGGCGAACACAGCCTGTAGTGCTTCGACCACGAACGCGAAGCGATCGACGCCCATCGCCTGCCGGTAGGTTTCGGCCGACTCGGCGTTGAGACGCACGAACACCGCGTCGGGATCGGCGTCGAGGATGTGGCCGGCGAGTTGGTCGGGCGTCTGATCACCATCGGTCAGCAGGTCGGTCTGCAACGCCACCGCGGCGGCCCCGGCTTGCCGGCATCGGGCGATCGCTTCGGGCCAGCGTGGGTGCAACAACGGTTCGCCGATGCCGCCGAGGGTGACGGCCCGGCCGGCTAAATCTTCGGCGAGTCGGTCAAAATGGTGGAGGGCAAAATCGTTACGTGCCGGATCAATCGAAGCCTGCGGCGTGACCGGGCCGCAAGCCCTCCGTCGAGGCGTCAGCTCGATTTCCAACACGGGCGGCAGATGGGTGAAGCGTGCTTGGGGAGCGTCGACTTCGATCTGTCGGGCGTGGTCGGTGAGCGATCCGGCGTCGGCATCCACGAACGCTTCGTCGCCCAGCCGATCGTGCAGCGATCTCAAACGAGCGATCGCTTCGGGCGTGTCGTAAATAAACCGCCGAGCGGTCGCCCGAACCGCGGCGGGCACGGCGACGTTGAACTCCTGGCTGATCGGGTCGACGGCCGGCCGCTTGGGGTTGTAGGCGAGGATTTCACAGAATCCACGGTCTGCTTGGGCCAAGTCACGCAGAAGCCGGCTGGCCACCACCAGGCCACTAAGGCCGGGCGGCGCTTGCGAAAAACATAGAGGCATGGCGTCGGGGGTCTCGGCGTGCCGGTCGATCAGCGCGGCGCACAGATCGGGATCGACGGCGCACCAATCGGCGGCGAGCAGCAGCGCGGCGTCGCTCCCTCGGGACTCCGCGGCGTCGGCGAGCGGTTGGAGCGGGTCCAGCTCGTCCCAGACGGTTGCGCCCCGGAAGCCGCCGCGCCAGGCATTCGTGCTCCACGCCCGGCGGACGCGGCGTCGGCGAGCACGGGCTGCGTCGCCGAGATGCGGGGCGTCGTGTCGGAGGACAGGCTTACCGTTGATGGCTTCCGGAGCGTCCAGGCTCGACGCGTCCTCGGCGACCAACACAACCTCTTGGACATCGCGGATGCTTGCGACACGTCGCAGCGTGTGCTCCAAGACCGAGCAAGGACCCAAGCGATCGTCGAGCGACCGCGGGTGGCCGAGCTGGCCACGCGACTTGGACACGGCGATCAGGGCGACGGTCTTCATGGGCTTACGCGGCCGAAACCATTGCGGCGTCGGATTCGTCGGGTTGACGCGGCTCCGACCGATTCGGCATGGCGTCGGTTTCTGGGCGGGTTCGCGCGAGTTCGGCGGCACGGTGCGCCGCGGCCTCGAAGATGCTCAGGGCTTCTCCGCAGGCCTCGCCGGTCCACTTGAGGTTGTCGCGGTCGCGGCGGAGTTGGCGAGCCATTTTGTCGTGGTCGGTGGCGCCGGATCGTTCGATCAAGCGGTCGTTGCGGTGGCGGTGGAACGCGCCGATGACGTTCACGCTTTGCACGAGATCGAACACGCGGGACAGATCGCCGGTCACCTGCTGCTTGAGCGGATCGAGTTGTTTGAAGAGCTTATTGAGACGGGGCGAATCCTCAAGGGCGTCCTGCATGTCGTCGAGCAGGCGGGTCGCTTTACCGCAGACCTGGCGGAGTTCGCGCAGTTCGTGAACGCGGGCTTCGAGTTCGTCGGGCAGTCGTTGGAGCCGTGCCGGATCGAGCCGAACCGGCACGGGCGGGAGTTCGACGGGGGAATCGCCGGCGTGGCGTTCCAACGCTTCGCGGAGCGTGATCCGCTGGGTGTAGGCCTTAGGCATCCCACCTTCGGTGGCGTCGAGGATGGTCCGGCCGTCCTCGGCCATCTGCTTGAAGTCTCGCTCGAACTGCTTGAGATAGGTGAGCATCTGCTCGTCCGAATAGATCGGCCGGCCACCGACGTCTTCGCGCTTGCGGATGCTGCCCCGCATGCGGGCGACGCGGGTCCACTCCATCATTTCGATCGTGTTGATGGGCGAGAGCTCGGGCTCCCAGACGCGATGAACGGCGGTGCCGGGCGCGTAGTACAGGCCATCGGAAAAGCCGAGGTCTTGACCGATCAGCGCGATCGGATCGCAGCCGAGATGCTCGGCGAGATACACGGAGAGGTGAGCGACGGTCGCCCCGGGCTTCATGGCTTGCCGCGGTCGGGCGAGTGGCCCCAGGGCGCGGTCGGCGAAGTCGCTTTTCAGGAGGCGGACCGGGCCGGGGAAGGCGTCGGGGATGGAGTGATGGGCCTTAGGCTCGGCGACGAGGGTGACGTCGGGCAACGGCGGCAGGTCTTCGTAAAAGCGCGAGCAGATCGGCGAATAGTCCAACGCGGTCACGAAGTCGGGCCGGACGCCGCGGTCGAGCAGCGGCTTGAGCGCGGTCTGGACGGCGATCACCACGACGCGAGAGCGGAAGTGTGGATCGGTCAGCAGCCCGATGTTGCGGACGAGTGACGGGCCGGCGCTGACGCAAACGGCGAGGCGTCCGCGGGCCGCGTCCTTGAGTTGGTCGGTGGTCGCGCCGGCCGCGTAGGCGGGCAGATTCATCGCGAGGTTGCGGCAGGTGCGGGCGGCGTTGACCAGCGCGGTCGCGAGGTTGGTGCGGCAGAACGCCATCAGCTCGGTCACATGGCCGCTGAAGGCCGTGACGGCGGTTTCGTGGAGTCGGCGCGTCGGAGGGTGGGCGATCAGCCGGGTGCCTTGCGCGAGCGTCGCGGCCTGGCTATCAAGCCGAGCGGTAAGCTCGGCGCGATCGACGTCGCCGACGAAAAGAAACACATTGGGGCGGTTGAGCCAGTGGGCGTGATTGATCCGTTCGAGCACGCCGCGCAGGACCGCCGGGTCCGGCTCGTAGACCACGAGCACCCCGGCCCGACCAAGCACCTCCGCGGCGCGGGCGGCATGATGTCCGACGCCGAAACCCATGACCACCGCGGAAGCCACGGTCTGATCATCGAGCGGTTCGGTCAACTTGGCAGCTTCAGTAGCCGGATCGTATTTGCTCGCGAGCGCAACCGGTCGGCCGGTCCGGTCGTCGGAGATCACGGCGGTGTCGAGCCCGCTTTTCGTGGTCGACCACGTGAGGGGGGCGGCTGAAGCGCGCTCAATCGCTTGGGCGGCCTGCGGGTTGTGGCGGCGTAACGCGTCGAGGTTGCGGGACAACGTGTCGGTGCCCTGCGTCGGCATACATTCGTTATCGGGCAGAACCGCGCGATCGCTGCACCATTCCGGAGGATGGCCATCGGCGGGGAACGTGACCGGGCCGAGCGGCGTATGGTGGTCAGATGGCCGAAGGGTTCGTTCATTTTGTTCTCGAGTCGCCGTGGCCGTTGGCCGTGGTCCTGGGGATCGCCGCGGCGGCGGTGCAGGTCGTGGTTTTGCGGGGCGGCAAGAAGAAGCAGTTGGCGGTCCCCCCGGTGTTGCTGCTGGCGGCAATCGGCGTGTTGGCGGCGGGATACGCGGTCGAAACCGCCAACGAAGCGGTGGATCGTCACACCCGGGCGTTGGTCGCGGCCACGGCACCGTTGGACCGGTCGGTGATCGACGCGTCCCTCGCGGACGACGTACGGCTGCTCGACCCCACCGGGGCCGTGTGGATGTCCGGGCGAAGCCTGCGGGATCGGCTGGCGTCGATCGCGGGGGCACGCGAGCTGGATCAACGGGTCGTGTCGGTGGACGTGCAGCCGCCCGCGTCGGGGGGCGTTTCCGCCCGGATGGAGCGGGTGGCCGTGTTAGAGCTGCGCACGCGCGACGCGTCGGGCGTACCGATCCTGAGCAGTTGGGCGCTGCACTGGCGGGAAAACGGCGAAGCCTGGGAGCTGTTCGACGTGCAGTGGTTGAGCCTGGGCGGGCAGACGCCGGACCGGTCCCTGATACCCTGACCACGGGGTTGATCTTTGTTTCGAGGTACTTTCATGTTCGGCGACCTTCGATTTGTGCCCGCGTGGCGTTGGCCGGTTCTGGTGATGGCGGTCGCGGCCTTGGCGTCGGCTTTATTGGCGGCGGGCGTCGGACCGGCCCGCGCGCAGACCGATCAAGGGGGCATCGATCTGCGCCCGCGTTGGACGCCCGGACAGGCCGCGACGTTCGAGTTCGTGAACTTGCGCAGCTCGACTTCGAGCCTGGAGCTGCCGGATCGCACGATCGACGCCGATTTCGAGATCCGCAGCGAGGGACAGGTGCGCTGGGTCGTGGACCGGGTCGAGGAAGACGGCTCGGCTCGGTGCACGATGACGCTCGAATGGATGTCCGCCACGCTGGTCACGCCCGACGGCCAGACGCTCACCAACGACACCCGGAAGGGCAGCGGGGACGATCCCACGATGCACGGGCTGCTCAAGGCGATGGCCAGCAAGGCGTTGACGATCACGGTCGCCGCCGACGGTACGGTGACCGCCGTCGACGGGCTCAAGGCGATGCGCGACGCGGCCGACGACGCCGAGATGGTCCCCGACGAAGTCGACTTCAACGAAACGGCCACCGAACTGGCGGTTATCTCGGGCGTGCCGGGCCTGATCGCGGTCGGCGACGACTGGTCGGTGGAGCACACCTGGAATTACGGCATCGTCGGCATGGACGTCGGATCGCTCGATCAGGAATGGACCTACACCCTCGAAGGCGTAGAGACGATCGAAGGCGTCGCCGTGGCCGTGGTCCGTGGCGAAGCCGACCGGATCAAACTGGACGCCTCTGCCGTCGCGGAGCAGCAGCCCGAGGGCATGCCCGATATCGGCGTCCGACTGACCGACGCCTCGGCGACCAGCCAGGTGCTCTTCGATTTGAGCCGCCGGGAAGCGGTCGGGCGTTACGGCACGCTCGCTACGACGCTCGAGCTTAGGATCCCGCTGCCCAACGGACAGACGATCCGTCGCACGGTGACCGAAACGATCGAGGGCACGACCGTCCGCATGGCGGAAGAGTGAATCAGCCGCCGGGTTACTCGTGGTTGCCGCTGAAGTACCGGCGGAGGATGGCCTCGGCGGGCTTACCCTGCATCGCGTGGGTCGCATCGAACGGGCCTCCCGATCGGTCGAGCCGCCAGTCCGCAAAAAACACGCCGCTCAAGGCGTCGGCGTCTCCGCTGCCCGGCGGAGCGGGCACGTATTGCTGCCAAGCCTGAAGGAAGCCACGCAGCGCGTCGGACTGAACCGCCGATACCGCTTGCACGCCCTCGTCGGCGATCCGGGGGGCAAACGGCGCATATTCGGGCCGGCTCCAGCCGTCCGCGCGAGCGGGCAGGCCGATCCCCGCCAGGGCGACCGGGCGACCCTGCCCCGACACGGCGTCCTCCGCGAGCTCCGCCAGCCGTCGCCACTGCCGGGCCGCCGACTGGTCTCGGCGCTTGGGCGTCTGCAGGTCGCGTTCTTCGAACCGTAACTCCGGGCGGATGCCGATCCAATCCAATCCCAGCGCGTCGGCTGTGACCACCGCCCGCCGTGCCGCCGCCCACACCACCACAGGTCCGGGGAAGTGGTCCCGCGCGTCGGCGATCAGCGCATCCCAACGGTTGAGGGCATTGGGATGTCGACGCGGGTCCAACGCGGCGTCGATGCCGTCACCAAGGCCGAGCACGTCGATGCCGCCGCGGCCGGCGAGCCTCGCGTAGTGCGTCACGCCACGGGCGTAAGCGACCCACCAAGGCTCCCAGCGCGGCGGAGATAGATCGGCCCATCGGCGGCCGCTGCGCGGCCGGGTATAGGCGACGCGCGGCACCAGCACGGTGTACAGACTTAGTCGCCGCGCGTGATCGATGACGGCGAGCAGGTCCGCGTCGGTCGGGCCGCGGGCCGGCCGCTGATCCAGCTTCGGTTCACGCGACGCGTCGTGCGGCTGGTACAGCGGCACAATCAGCCGGACCGCGTTGGCCCCCAGGTCCACAACCCGAGCGAGACTGGCCTTCGCGGCTTCGAGGTCGCGTAGGTGCGGAACGGGTACGTCAAAGCCGACCAACTGCGGTAACGGCGGTCGGGACGGAGCCGTCTCGGGTCCCGACCCAATCGGCGCTTGCGCCGTGGGTTGAGCGCTAACGCCTTTCGGCAGACCGGCAAGCAACAACCATGACGCGACGCCGGCCAGCAGCCCGCGTCGCGTCGCCTGGTTGGGAGAGTTGTGGCTTAACCGCATCGTTTTTCGCGGGTCCGTCCGGGAAACGCAGGCCTCATCCGGCTTCAGCAACCTGAATCAAAACGGGGCCCGACCCGGCCCACCGCCGCCGCCACGCTGTTGCTGGTTCAGGGCTTCGGCCTGCTCGATCGTGTCACGCAGGAAGGTCAACGCGGAGGTGGGCACCACGACTTTCGCCCCCATCGCCGTGCCTTCCGTGCCCAAACCCATCGCAATGGGCGAGATGTCTTCGGGGACCTCGAGTTGCATGCCCCCGGCAAACATCATCATGAACGGATTGACCGCCTCGGCGATCCCGTCGAGGGACACGAACATCTCCATCACCGCACCTTCGGGCAGGGCCTCTCGGGCTTCACCCACGGCGTCCGCCGCGCCCAAGCCGCCGCCGTTCTTAACGGCGTCGATGCCTTCGGTCATCAGTTGCGGGTCGGAGACCGTGGTCACGATGACCTTGCCGTCGATCCCGGCGATGTAGCCGCTGGTCCCCGCGTTGCCCATCATCATGGCCGCCGGGCCCAGCTCGGCCATCAGTTGCGGCGGTAGTTCCAACTTCAGGTCGTATTGATGCACGTCTACGCCGTCCAGCGTCAACGAGTTTTCCGTCCAGTCGAAAGTGAAATCGATGGGCGGCGCTTGCTGACCGTCGGGCAACTGCTCCATCATCGCGGGGATCAGGCCGGGCAGATTCGCCCAACTCGCCCGCACGGCCTCGATCGTCGCGTCCGTGTCATCGACCTCGTAAATCGACAGCGTCTTCATGAATCCGCCCCCCATCAGGGCGGCCATGTCCGGGGCGTAGAAAACCTGTGCGGCGGAGTTCATCTGCTCGTAGATCGTGAGCGATTCCTTCACCATGGCCATGATGCCGGCGAACATCGGCTCGTCGGCCATCGCTTCGGTCACCGCCTCGACCATGTCCGTCGACATGCCGGCCACATCGATCGCCGTCGTGTCCATCGCCACCGCGAAGATGTAGGGGCTAGCGGGCATTTGATCCAATAGCCCGGCAAAATCGGCTCGGTCATTGGTCAGATACGACGCGAGTTGAGAGCCTTCCACCACGTCCCAGGCGTAGCCGCCTTCGAGCCCGTCGCCGCCGTAATTCCAGCTGAACATCCCCGCATCGACACCTTTCAGGAGAACCCGGCCAAGGTTGCCGTAGGAGTCCATCAAGGCCGCCATGCTTTGCGGATCGACGGGCGACTGTGCCGCGCGAGCCATGTCGCGGGTCATCTGCTGCTTGATCCCGTCCATCGCTGCGTCGATCTGCTCCAACAGGGCCGGCCGGATCGCCGCCACGTCGATGAAGCCGGCCATCGCGGCGTCCTCGGCGTCTTCTGCCCCGTATCTGCCCACGCGTTCGAGCAAAGCGGCACCGGCGTTACCTGCGGCGTAGGCCTCGATCGTGGCCTGGTTTTCACCCAGGACCGCGAAGTCGCCCAGCTGCTTCGCGAAGCCGTCGTCGCCCTCGAGCATCACCGAGCTCACTCCGCCGGACGACCCGCCGATCGATTCGACGAACGCCGCGTAGTCCGACACGGGCAGCAGCACGATCGGCTCGGGCTCAGAGTTGTCGGCGATCGCTTCCGCGAGACCGGCCAACACGATCACCGCCGAGCCGTCGTCGTCCAGCCCGGCGGTGATGCCCATCTCCCGCTTGAAAGACCCAAGCAAATCTAAGACCTCTGGATCGTCCGCCCCAAAGAGCTCCGCCAGGTCTGCGACCGCGTCGCTGGCATCTTGCAGCGACGGAACCACCAAGACGAACTCCGCTCCGGCCGGCGCGGCGTCCAGCGCGGCGGTCAAATCTCCCGCTTGAGCGGCGGCCCCCCAGCCCGCTAAAGCCAGAGAACCCGACGCGATCAAACGGCGGGTTGAAAAATGAACGAGACGATTACGGCGACGGAGCAGACGGGTGGTCATGAGAATTCCCCTGTGGCTTGTTAACGATCGGATCATAACGATCCGGAATACGCACCGCAGCTAAACTGCGTTTCATGAAGCCCGGAAGTGGGAAAAAAGTCTTGCTCGCCATGTCCGGCGGGGTCGATTCGTCCGTCGCCGCGGCGCTGCTGCAGCGCGACGGGTACGAGGTCGTCGGTTGTTTTATGCGGCTGGGCAGCGACGACTCGTTCGAGGCCGAGCAACTCGGATACGACAACCTGTCCGTGCAGAGGCTCGCAGAGCAGTGCAAACAGCCCAAGGCTCACAAGCAGGGCTGCTGCTCGGTCAATGACGCGGCCGACGCCCGGCTGGTCGCCGCGATGCTCGGCATCCCGTTCTACGTGATGAATTTCAAAAAGGACTTCGGCCGGGTCATCGACTACTTCGTCGGCGAATACAACGCCGGGCGGACGCCCAACCCCTGCGTGCGCTGCAACGACTGGCTGAAGTTCGGCAAACTTCACGACTACGCCGAGAGCATCGATTGCGATTTCGTGGCGTCCGGGCATTACGCCCAAGTAACCCGTGACGAAAACGGTTTCGCGCTGCGTAAGGGGCTCGATCACACGAAAGACCAAAGCTACGTGCTCTTCGGAACGCCGAAGCAGAAATTGTCACAGATGCTGCTGCCGGTCGGCGGCCTCGCGAAAACCGAAGTCCGCCGAATCGCCGAAGACCTCGACCTGCCCGTGTTCAACAAGCCCGATTCGCAGGAGATCTGCTTCGTGCCGGATCAGGATTACGCCAAGCTTGTAGCCCGACGCACCGAGGGCGGTTTCGAATCCGGCGCTCTTGTCGACACCTCCGGCCAGAAGCTCGGCACCCACGCCGGCCACCAACACTTCACCATCGGCCAGCGGCGAGGCGTCGGCGTTGCGCTTGGCTACCCCATTTATGTTGTCGAGCGCGACCCTGCCACCAATACAGTCGTCGTTGGCGCCAAAGACGATTTGCTCGCGACCGGCTGCGTCGCGGGCCAAGCCAATTTCCTCGTCGACGATCCGCCGACCGACTGGAGACCGTGCGTCGCGAAGGTGCGTTACAACGGCGGCGTCGCCCCCGGGAGATGGCGGGCCTTGAGCGACGCCGATTTGGAAGTCGCTTTCGATGAACCGGTCGAAGCGGTGACGCCGGGGCAGGCGGTAGTGATTTACGAAGGCGATCGTGTTTTGGGCGGCGGTTGGATCGATCGAGCGGAACGTTGAGATCGCCAAAGACGAGGGCTTGTCGGCCTTGCCTCGGAAGTGGCGGCACGCGATCGAGCTCGAGACTCGATCGTTAGTTCCACCGTCCTCGTTTACGACTCGACCAATACGCGGGCCCAACTGCTAAGGCGGTATGCTCCGCGCGTGTCGATCGACCGCCAGCCATCCCGTTTTTGTGACCTGCACGCGCACTCGGCCGCTTCCGATGGCACCGATCCCCCGGCTCAGATCGCCGGCCTGGCGGTCGCCGCGGGCTTGAGCGCTTTTGCGCTCACCGACCACGACACGACGGCGGGCCTTCACCAAGCCGCGGATGCCGCGAAACGAGAAGGCATCGCTTTTGTTCCGGCTATCGAGCTATCGGCTGACCCGGACGTGCTTGAGACCGGCACGTCTCGCGGCACGCTGCATCTACTGGGCTACTTCATCGACCCCGACGAACCCGAGCTGGTCTCGTTGTGCGACGAGCTCGCCGAATCACGCAACCAGCGGAACCCCGCCATGCTCGCCCGCCTGGCGGAGCTGGGCGTCCGTCTGGATTACGAGGAAGTTGCCACGCTGGCCGGCGCAACCTACGAAACGAGCGGGGCCGCCCCCGCTGCGGCGAAGGCGGGCGTCGTCGGCCGACCTCACATCGCGCAGGCCATGGTCCAACGCGGGTACGTCAAGAGCATTCACGAAGCGTTTCAAAAATACCTCGGCCACGGCGGAGCCGCCTTCGTCCGTCGCGACCGCATCTCCGCCCGGCGGGCCATCGATACCGTTCACGCCGCCGGCGGTTTGGCCGTCCTCGCGCACCCCGTCCAACTCCGGCTCGAAGACGACGATTGCGAACAGGTCGTCGCCCGGCTGAAAACCCTCGGCCTCGACGGCATCGAAACCCAGCACCCCGACCACGAGGCCGGCGATCGCGCCCGTTTCACGCGTTACGCGGAAAAGTTCGGCTTGCTGACCTCCGGCGGGAGCGATTATCACGGCCAACGCAAAGCCACCGAACTTGGCAGCCAACGCGTCACCTACGAAACGTATGAGCGCCTCGCCGAGGTCGCGGGGGCCGTGATTGATGAACGTTAATGCGTGACCAATGATTTCGGGGACGACGAAACGAGGGCACGGCGACGCGCCGATGATCGCCCGGCCGGATCGCGGAACACCATGATGTCTTTACTCGGGACCCATCTCGCACCACTCACCACGCCGATACAAGCCGCTTGGCTACACACCCTCGACCCGTTCGTCGTCGAATTCCCCGAAGCTTTCCCGATCCCCGGCCTGCGGTGGTACGGAACCGCCTATCTGCTGGGCTTCGTCGCCGGGTACTTCCTGATTCGTCGCGTCGTCACCGCGGGCAAGTCGCCCCTGACTAGCGACCGCGTGATCGATTTCGTCATCGCTTGCATCTTCGGCGTGCTCGTCGGTGGCCGGCTCGGCTACGTGATGTTTTACGACCCGTCGCTTTGGGAAAGAATCGACGAACCGCCTTACTGGGGCGTCTTGGCCATCAACCGCGGCGGGATGGCGTCGCACGGAGGCATGATCGGCGGGCTTCTGGGGTGCGCCTGGTTTGCGTACCGGCAGAAGCTTCCCCGCCTGCACCTTTTGGATCTGCTCGCGTTCGCCTGTCCCGCCGGGTTGTTCTTCGGGCGGATCGCAAACTTCATCAACGGCGAGCTTTGGGGACGAACCGTGGACGCGTCGTTCGCGCTGGCCGTGCGGTTCCCGCAAGAAACGCTGACCGGGCCGGAACTGTCGCGTTTGCGGGCCGGTGACTCCGAGATGATCGCGCTGGCCGAGCAGCTCACGCCGGCCCGGCACCCGTCGCAGCTCTACGCCGCCGCGCTCGAGGGGCTGGCGGTGTTCGCGGCGCTGCTGTGGTTTTACCGAAAGCCGGTGAAGCCGGGCGTTCTCGCCGCTTGGTTCGCGCTGAGTTACGCCCCGATGCGGATCGTCAACGAGTTCTTCCGCGAGCCGGACACCCGGATCGGGTTCGATGCCCTGGGGCTAACCCGCGGCCAGTGGCTCAGCGTGGTCCTGTTTGTGGCCGGTCTGATCCTGCTCCGGTTCGCCACGACGCGTCCGGTCGAGCCATTAGGCGGGTGGTGGAGGGCGGAATGACGCCCGCGGCCGCCCCGGGTTCGTGGAGTTGCCAAGCCCGCGAGGTTGGGTATGATTTTGGGCTGGCGACTTCGCGTCGCGAACCGGCGGGCGATTGGCGCAGTTGGCTAGCGCGTCTCGTTGACATCGAGAAGGTCACAGGTTCAAGTCCTGTATCGCCCACTGACCTAACCCTTGCAATCAGCGGGGGTTTTGTCTTTCCTGGGGTGTCCCGGAAATGCGCCGCTCCGGACCGTGCGCACAGCAATGCGCGCACTTACTCAACTCCCCTCGCTCGGTTGGCGGGCCAACGCCTTCGCTTTTTCGATTCGGCCCAGGAATCGGATCGCACCTACGGCCGAGGAACGAACCGGTAATCGCCGTTGTTTTGGTCGGCGATGATTTTCAGTAGTGCTTCGCCGCTGCGGTTGATAAACGCCAGCGTGTTGATGTGGGTCCGGCCCCGTGGGTTGTGGTTCGCGATCGTGTCGACCACTTGAGCGCTGAACGCGCCGTCGGAAAGCAGCCAGATCGTGTCGGGTTTAACGCGGCTCAACACGTGGACGAGCGCTTCGGTCGGATCGGTGCTACCGCCTAGAGAGACGGAACGCACCCACGCGACGGCGCGTTCGACGTTGGCCGGCGTCGCGGGCACCAGACGTTCACCGGGCATCAGTTCGGCCCGGCCGTCGTAGAACGCCACAAAAAAGTGTTCGTGAGGTGCGAGCGCGCGCAGCGAACGGATCAACTCGGCTTTGGCGGCCTCGAACGGCGCGCCGGACATCGAGCCGGACTTGTCCAACAGGTACGCGAACTTCGTGCCATGTCCCTCGGCTCCGAAGAACGACGCCAGCCCTGGCGTCCCCGGGGCCCCGTCGGAAGGCGTACCCGTTGGGGCCGCGCTGGCGTTGGGCGTTTCGATCGGGGTCCGCTCGTTCGGTTCGGGCGCCGCCGCCAGATCGGTCGCGAAGCCCAGCGCGGGGAGTGGAGCGGTTTGCTCACGCGGCGAGGTGGCCACGCTTCCGATGGGGCCGACGTCACGCGCATCCGCAGTCGGAGCGAGCCGGGTCGCGTCGGCATTGCCGTCGTCGGGATCGGCCGAAGCGGCCCGTTCCGTCTCTTCGGCGGTGCCGGCTTGCTCGGGGCTTTCGCCGCCTTGTTGTTCGATGCCGCCCTGAGCGTCGGCGGTGCCTGAACTGGTCCCACCGAGTTCGCGCGTGTCGCTTCCTTGGCCGGTCCCGGCTAATGCCGGCCCGTTCCCGTTGCCTTCCGTTCCGTCTCCCGCGCCGCCCGACGGGACTTGTAACGAAAGCAGCACTAGCGCCAGCAGTAGTAACGCCACTATCGGGGGGACCCAACGGAAACGATCGGCGCGCGACGAAGTTTCGTCGCGGCGATGGGCCGGCCTCGCTTGACTCGGTCGCGGCGATTCCTGGGCGTCGGAGGTGTTCATGGACTCGGCGTTCGACGATTTGTGTGATGATCCCGATAGACTCATCGTATCGGCCGAATCGGTGTGGCCGTGCGTTTCGATGAGACCAGGAGCCCCGATGCCGCCGTCCGCGTCCGCGAACCTGCCTGCCGCGGCCCCGAGGGCGTCCGGCAACGTCCGCTCGGAGCGTGACGCCCTGCACGACACGTCCACGCTCCCGGCGGTCTGGTCGGGCCCCGCAAAACGCCGGGTGACTTGTCCGCACTGTTGGAACCGCTTTCATCTGGGCGACACGCTGTGGATTGCCCGACACGCTTCGCTGCGGGGCGATCCCGTGGTCGGCGACGACGCGATGCGTCGGTTCCTGCCCACGCGTTTCGACGTGAAGGGCCGGGCGATCGACGCGGGCGGCGAGCCGTGCCACGACCTGGCGTGCCCCTCGTGCCGGCTGCCGATCGCGCGGGCGCTGCTTGAGGCGAGCCAGCTGTTTCTCTCGCTCGTAGGCGTACCGGCCAGCGGCAAGTCGTACTTGACCGCGGCGATGAGTTGGCGGCTACGGACGGTGCTGCCGCAACTGCTGGGCTGGTCGTTCCGCGACGTCGACGCCGGCAACAACGCCACGCTGATCGCCAACGAACAGACGCTGTTCCTTCAGCAGCGCGGCGATCTGCCGGTGAGCATCGAGAAGACGCAGCTTCAGGGCGCACACTACGACGCGGTACGCTTTGGCGAACGCCAGGTGCAGCTCGCCCGGCCGTTCCAATTCGTTTTGCGTCACGAAGCCGGCGGGGCGGACGCGTCTGCTTCCCGCGTGCTGAATCTGTACGACAACGCCGGCGAGCACTTCCTGCCCGGCCAGGATTCGGCGTTGTCGCCCGGGACGCAGCACGTCGCGCGGGCCAATGCGGTGATGTTCCTCTTCGATCCGCTACAAGACCCGCGCTGCCGAGCCGCGATCGCGGATCAAGGCCAAGACCCGCAGCTCAGCGATACGCTCGCCGACGCGACGGGGGTCCGACAGGACACGGTGCTCAACGAGATGGCCGCCCGGGTGCGGCGTTACGCCGGACTCGACGACACCGCGCAACTCGAGGCCCCGCTGATCGTGCTGGTGAGTAAAGCCGATACTTGGCTCGACCACGCGGGCCTGACCTGGGGTCAAGACCCCGAGCCGATCGTGCCATTGGTGGACGGCGGCCACGCGGTGGACACCGACCTGATCGATCGGGTCTCGGCCGCCGTGCGGGCGTGGCTGCTTAAGACGACGCCAGAATTCGTCAGCTTGGCCGAAGGCTCGCACCGTGTCGTGCGCTATCTGCCCGTTTCCGCGTTGGGCGGTCCGCCCGTGCGTCAGCCCGACGGCAGCCTCGCGGTCGTGCCCGAACGTCTTTCCCCGCGTTGGGTCGCCGCCCCCGTGCTTTACGCGATGAGCAAGTGGGCCAGCGATCTGCTACCCGCCGCCTCGGCCGTCTCCGTACCACAAGCGGGGGACGGCTGATGGCTTGGGAGTTGATCTACACGTCCGCCTCGCGCGGGCTGGCCGAAGGCAGCCGCGGGTTCTGCACCGTCGCCGCCACCGCGGGGATGCCCGCTTCCTTGATCCCGCGTATCGAGGCGCTCAGCGGCTACCGCCCCGTGCCTGCCGAAGCGAGCATCGTGGCCCCGATCCAGTTCACCCATGTCCGGCTCGACCACGCCGGGCAAACGCTCAGCGTCCTATCTCGCATCGTTCAGGCCGGCCACGACTACTCCGGACGAACCAACAAGCTCGCCCATCACGTGGTCCTGGAACCCCAAGAACGCACGGCCGCCGGGCCCGCCGATTGGATGCGGCGCTTCGCCGACTGGCGATCTGTCTGGGACGAACCGCCACGGCGTCTCGAACCGCAGCGCTTCACCCCCGACGCCGGTCAGCCGCCGGAGCCTTCCGAAACCGGGGCAAAGCTCTGGGAAGAAGCCGCCGGCGACGCGGGGTACGCCGGTTTCTTCGCCGAACGATTTCTGCTCGATCCGTCGCGGCCGACTTATTTGCACCACGATCCCACGCGGCACGACGCGCTGGCGCTGCTCGACGAAGCGATCACCGTCCTCCCCCCCGAAGCGCGTTGGGGGGCGACGTTCGCCACCTACTTCACGGACCCGTTGCCCGAATCCGACGCGGCCTGGCGTTGCTGGGTTGCCGGCACGCCCGCCGCGCAGAAGCTCGACGAATCCAAAGCCGTCGGCCACGTGATCGACCTGCTCGACGACCTGTCGGAACTCCCCGCAACCCGATACGTCAACGCGGCCCGGGGGCAAGCGATGCCTCCGCCATCCGGCGCTCCGTCGATGGCGGCGGCCTCATCTCTATCTACCCCCGCGGAGAGCATGAACGAGCCACCGGCGCGAAACGATGAGGCCATACCCATCGCGTCCGCCGCACCGAAATCCGCACCGCCCGTGAAGTCGATGCCCGCGGCGAGCGGACACGAGGCCGCCCGGGTCCCCGCCGCCTGGTTCTGGGCCGCCGCGCTGGGTTGGCCCGTCGTGATCGGCACCGCCACGCTGCTCGCTTGGCCCGGGCCTCCCCCTCGGCCCGATCTCTCGGCCGACACCGACCCTCCCTCGACCGCTCAGGCCGCCTTGGTTCCGCCGCCTCCCGACGAGGCCTCGCGAACACTCGAAAGCCTGCGGGAACAACTGGTAGACGCGGAGCGTCAGATCGCCGCCCTTACCGCCGAGATCCAAGACGCCGCCCCTCGAACGGCCATCAAACCCGTCACGCCGCCCGCCGTTGCCGTGCCCGTCGCCCAGCCCACGCCCCATCGCGTATCCACCGAGGCTTCGACGCCCTCCGCGCCGCCCGAGTCCAAGCCCCCCTCACGTTCCGCCGCCGAACCGATCCGGGCCGCCGTGACGCTTCCCGCCCCCACGCTGCGCTCGAGCGGGTCCACGGGCTTCGGTTCGCTGACCGCGCTCGCGGAGCAGCGCACCGTGCTCTGGGAATCGGCATCCGATTTAGGCGTGGCTTCCGTTCGCGTGCGTGCGGCCGACCTGCCCGCTTCGTCTTCGCTCGGGCTGGCCTGGCGGTCCACGCCCACCGGCGTGACGCTTCGTAGCGAACACGCCGCGGCTTTGGGCGGCACCCGATCCACCGTGCTCGCCGAAGCCCAGTGGGACGCGACGAGCCGTTCACTGGTTTGGCGTTGGCGGGCCACGGAAATCGACCGCCGGCTGGCCGCGGCGTTGCGCCCGCTCGGAAGCGAAGCCGCCGCGAGCGTGTGGGAACTGCGGGACGCATCCGATCGAATCGTTGCGGAAATCCAAGGGGTTCTGCCGGCGCAAGCCGGCGTGCGGATCGGTGAGACCCAACGACCGTTGCGCGGACACGCGTTCGATGGTGCGATCGACCCCGGCTCGATCCGTCTCGAAGCACGCGCGGTCCCGGAGGGTTGGCGGCGCGAGAGCGGGTCCCCGAGCAACACCGTCGTCTTGCGCGGCGCGGGTGACAGCGAACTGACCCTCCGGCTCCGCCCTGGGCCGAGCGGCGTGACGACCCTTACCTCATCCTGGCAGCAGGACGCCGCGCATCTAAACGATCGGCACCGAGCCCTCGCCGACGAAATCGCACACGACCGCGATTGGCTCGACCGACTCGAACAGACTCAAACGGACTACGAAGACCACGCGGCGACGCTGCCCCAAACGACGGACGGCCAACCCGACGACACCCGTCGCCACGAGCCGGATTGGCTGGCAGGCTTCCGGCGATTGGACGCGCTTGCCGAAGCACGCGGACAAGTCCGCGGCGAACGAGACGCGAACCCGCTCGAGCTTCAAGCATCGCTTCGTGCCCGGGAACGCGAATTGTTGGAACTCGATCGGACCCGCCGGGCCGTTTCATCTTTTCCAGGCGTCTCTGTCTCGCTCGTCTTGACTACGTCGGACGCCCGTCTCGCCACCGTCGAGGTGAAACCATGAAAACGTTCCCGGTACACCGAAGGATTCGTTCTGATTCGTTGGCCTGCGTCGCGATTCTGTCGGTCAGTTTCACTGGCGGCGCCTGGGCGCAATCGCCCGATGAAATCGAAGCTCAGCTGCAGGAAAGCCTGAAAAATGTCCAGGAATTGCTCGAGAACGTGCCCACGCTTCAGCAGATCGAAGCCGACGAAGCCGCGCTCCGTGAGCTGCTCAACGACACGCAAGACGACTTGCAGGCCGAGCGGGCACGCCGGGCCGCGCTCGAAGCCCAACTCCAACGCCTCACCGGCGAAGCCGGACCCGACACACCGCCGGCTGGAACCGAACCGCCCGGTGCCGCCGTCATGGCCGAGTCCTCACGCTGGCTCACGCTCCCGGCCCGCCGGATCAACGCGCTGGGCATGCTGGACACCGCGGCTCAGCCGATCGGCGTGGTCCCCACCGGCACCGAATCGCTGGTACCCCGCTGGCCCGCCCACGTGAGCCTGCCCGACGGCGTGGCTTGGCCGGGCGTCGAGATCGACGGGCTGCGCACCCGCGTGGTGCAAGGCGATACGCTCGGCGGACGCCGGGTGTTGGGCGAATTCGAGCTGCGCGGCACGCAGGCCTTCTGGGCGTGGCGCGGCGGCGCGGACACCGCCTCGACCGCAAACGATGCTTGGCTCGAAGCGCTGCTGCGGCGGACGCCGTTGGAGGCGCAGCGGGCCGGCGTCGCGTTGGCGAGCTTTCAGATCGCGCCCCGGGAAATGGGCCTACCCGAAGCGCTGCCGCCGCAAGGTTCGCTGAGCCTCCGTACCGCCGAGCACCTCGGTATCGACCCCACAATGGCGGGCGTCATCCTAGTGGTCGAGCGTGACGGCATCGACGCCCGGCGGCTCGAAGCCGACGACCGCCAGGCCGGATGGATCGGCCGCTCGACCAGCACGTGGGTCCGCCTCACCGACGACGGCGCTACGCTCAACGTCCGCCAAAGCTCCGGGTTGGACACGCGTCTGGCCAACCTCGACCGCCAACGGCGTGCTTGGCAACGCGACCTACGCCGCGCCGACAGCCGGAACGATCCCGTCGTGCAGCAGGCCCGGGCCGAACTCGACCGCCTCGATCAGGAGACCGAGCGTCTGCGTGCCTTGCGCGAGGGTTTCGACGCCGATGCTCGGACACGCGGCGTCGAGAACGGCCTAACCCCGGCCGCCGCGGCCGCCCCCGTGATCCGCTTGGTCGATCCGGTCACCGGCGTCGTGCTCCTGCGGTTGACGCTCGCCCCCGCCGCCCCGAACCTCTGACGATGCCGGACGCCCGTGACATCGCGCAACGCATCGCCGGCTGGCTGCAAGCCGGGGCGATCCCGGCCGACGCTCACGCCGCGTCCACCGCCGACGCGTACGCGCTGCTCACGCGCCGCGCGAGCGCGCGGCTCAATCGCTGCGCCGCGCTGCTTGCTCAAGGCTTGCGCACGGAAGCCGTGCAGGAGGCCGACGCCGAGCCCGAATTGCTCCGCGAGATCGCCGCGCTCGAACTGCCCAACGCCTCGGCCTGGGGCGACGCCTGCCGACGCCACGACTGGCCGCTGCCCGAAACGATCCGCCCGGACGTGGCGGCGCTGCTCAACCGGGCTTACGCCGACGAGGCCTTGGTCGAGCCGCTGCTGCGGGAGTACCGGCTGCGCTGCGTGGTCCGCGCCCCGGTCCGCGCCCGCCTCGCCGCGCTGCGGGCATTGGCGGGCGTCGACCGCGGGAACCGGCCGTGGCACGATGCGCTCACGGAACTCGAACGGGCCCGCCACGTCGAGATCCGTCGCGAAGTCGACGAGGCCTTGGGCGACGTCGAAACCCTTCAAGACTTGCGCCGCGAGCTGCGCGACGACCGCCAAAAAGTCCCCCCGCCCGCCGAGCTGATCCGCCACGTCGACGCCGCGCTCTCGGACGGCCGTGTCGCCCGGGCGCAGCGGCGCCTCGAGGACCTGCTGCCCTCGCTGGAAGAAGCCTACAGCGCGATGGATTTTCCCACGTGTCAGCGGCTGCTGGACGATTGGTCCCAGACGCTCAAGGCGGTCGGGCGTTCGGCGTTGCACGTGCCCGAGCCGCTGCGGCAACGCATCGAACCGATCCTCTTGTGGACCGAGCGCCAGGCCGCGGCTCAGGCCGCCGACCTGTGCTTTCGGGAGGCGTGCGACCGCTTGGCCGAAGAGACCGGACGCCCCGGCCCACCCGAGCCGCTTCGGCGTGCGCTCGACGAGGCCAACGCTTACGAACGGCCGTTGCCGGGCACGCTCGGTCAAGATGCCGCCGAAGCCCTGGAGCAACGCATCCGTCTCCGACGGCGTCGGCGAAACCTGAAGTGGGCCGGCGTTTCCGCGGCGGCTCTCTTTGCCGCCGGAACGATCGGCCTCTGGGTCATCAACCGGCAGACCCAGCGTGACGTCGCCGAACGCGTCGCCGAGGTTCGTGAAGCCGCACAAGCGAACCAGGTCGAACTGGCCGAAGAACGCTTCGCGGCTCTCGCCCAGGCTCATCCAAGCAGGATGACCGGATCGCTCGCGCTCGAAGCGCAGGACGCTTTGGAGCAAGCCCGCCAGCGCGACGACGCTCGCGGCGCTGCGCTGCGCGAACGGCTGGCGGCTCTGGAGTCCGCCCCCGTTGAAACTTGGGAGCCGACGGAACTCCTCGAAGCCCAGTCGCTCGCACGAACCGACGCGGAGGCTCGGCCGATCGCAGAGCTCCAACGCCGCTATGACGACCATCAAGCCCGCCTTTCCCGTCGGCTCAACGAAGAAGCGTTGGAGGCTGTCGCCGAGCTTCGGGCGGAGCTAAACGCGTGGGACGGGCCGTCGATCGACGGCCAGCCCGACGCCGCGCGGAACGCCGGCCGCGACGCCGCGTTGCGGGCCAACCGCCTCACGGGCGACCCGCGACTCCGGCCGTCGACGTCCGCACTGCTCGCGGCGATCGCGCAGCGGGCCGACCGCGTCGTCGAGGCGGCCGACGGCGTGCTGGAACGCCGGCGCCAGGCTGCGGCGCAGGAGCGAGCCCGCGAGGCATTGGTCGCCGTCGCGAGCCAGCCAGCGACCTTGGCCGCGGCGTTACGCGGCTTCGCCGAGCGGTTTCCCGACGCGGCCGACGCGCCGGCGTTTGTACGAGCGGCCGAATTCGACGCTGCTTGGGACGCGACCCGCGCGTGGTTTGAGCTCACCGCGTCCTGGCCTATCGGCGGCCCGGCGTCGGAGGTGCAAGCCGCCGAACGCTTGCGGTCGATCACGGCCTACCGCTCCGAATTCCCCGATTCGCCGTGGTCCGAGCAAGCCGGCCGCTACGCGGCGTATTGGGGAGCGGGCCTGCTCGCTTCCGCTGAGGACGGACCGTGGCGTCGGCGCCTGCCTGAGCTGATGCGTGCCCCCGCGTTCCGCGACCTGGGCGTCGCAGAAACCACGGACGGGCGGCGTTTTTATGTCGTGGGCGACGCCGACCGGCGCGAGACCTCGCTGGGCACGTCGGTGAAAGTGGCCCTCACGCCGGACCTGACCCGCTTGACCGCGATGGATTTCCCCAGAGGCGTGCTCGGCCCGATCCGGCTAAGCCCCCAGGCAGACCTCGCCAACCAATTGCTCGCCCGGCTCGCAGGCTTTTCGTTTGCCCGATGGGACACGTTCGTGATCGACGTGACACAGACCGTGTACGAAGCCGACGACGTGGACGCGGTGCTACGCGGCCTGCTGCTGGGGCTGATCTTCGACGACTACGAGCAGGCCGTCGGGGCGCTCCCCGCAACCCTTGCCACCCTCAAGAATCAGCTTGCGCTGCACGCCGACGATTCGGCGAACTGGATGGACCCCGATGACCTCGCGGCGCAGCGCGCCCGGGAAGCCCTGCGGGTTGTGTTCGCAGAACCACTGAACTTCGACACGATGCGTCAACAACTCGACGCACAGCGTGACACGCTGACCCGGCGGGTACGGCGTCGACTGGTCGGACACGGGTTGCTGTTGCGGACCGAGCAGGGCCGCAGCGCCCTGCGGGTATCGGGCTTGGATCTGCGCGAACCGGCCGCGCTGTTTGCCGTCGTGCCGGACAATTCGATGGCGGCCACATGGCGTCGCGTCGGTCGCCGCGACGGGTCCGGACAGGTCGCGTGGGACTCGTCGGCGGCGCGACTGTCGGCGGGCTCGCCCGTCTGGCTGATCACGGACGAACCCACGTTAGCCACGCGGGAGCCGGGGCCTTGAATCCGCAACGCCCCGCTGTCTCGGACTCCACCGGGGAACCGGAAGCGGGCTCCACGGAAGACGCCTCATCGCCTTCGGTTTGGTGGGTTCGATTGGGGGCGGACAAGCAGGGCCCGATGCCGCTTGCGGCCTTACGCGCCAAACGTGATGCCGGCCTGTTCTCGCGTTGGCACGAAGCGTCAGCCGACGAAACGCGCTGGGTTCCGATCGACGACGCCGTCGCGGCCGAGGAACGCCTCGCGACCTCGATTGAAAACCATCGAGTCGATTCCGCCGACGAAGATGCCTCGGGCCAAGCCGTGGATTGGGACGCGCTCACCAGCGGCCCACTTAAGAGCGAACCGACCTCGGCCGTGACCGCCGCCACGCTCCGCCCGTGGCAAGACCTCTCGAGCGTGACCGCGGCGTGCGCGGCGGCTTTGTGGCTGACCCTTTTGTTCGTACCGACGGCGTGGCAGGGCGGGCGCGGCGTGCGGCCGTGGTCGTGGCCGAGCGAATTGAACGGCATGGGCGTGGCGCTCGCGCAGGCGTGGTGGGCGTTGCTGGGTGTTGGCTTGGCGGCAGCGGTGGCGCTCCAGGGCAAGCCGCTTGGGGCGGTACCGCTTCACCCACCGGCGGTCGCGGCGATCGCCGCCCCGGCGGTTCCGGGCAGGCTGGGCGTGATCAACATCGGAAGCACCCCCGCCCCCCTCGTGGGGCTCGTTGGCGCGGCGATATTCGTCGCTTGGCTGATCAATAACGCGGTACGCCGGCGTATCCACGCAAAAAAACTCGGGGCGTTCGCTCCCAACACGGGTCTTCAAACCGTGTCGAGGACCGCGGCGTTGTCCGCGTTGCTATTGGGTTTCGCCTGGTGGTGGGGCGGTACGATCGATGGCCGCGGGCCGGCTTTTATCGAGACGTCCCGCGGCCCGGCCGCCGTTTCCGAGCGGACGCACGCAGTGTTGATAGCCGCCTACCTCATCTCGCACTCGGCGTTGGCACTACTGCTGCAACATCGCCACGCCAGGGACGCACGCGCATCATGAATCCCGATCCTGCCCAACTCGAACCCGCCTCTGCGACGCCCCCGCCCGCCCGGCTTAGCGCCGCCGACTTGGACCTCGAAAGCCGGCTGGGACTTGAACCCGCGGCCCGCACGTCTTATCGAAGCGGCGCCTGGCTGATCGCCGCGACCGGTTTGACCGCGGCGTTCTTCGGCGTGCTGGCTCTGCTGCCCGAGACGCGTTTTGTCGCCTTGTTCACGCAGCGCGGCGCCGTTCCGTACGTCGTCGTGTTGCTGTCGCTGTGGGCGGTGCTGTGCCTATTGATCAAGTCACAGAAGATCCGCGTACAGCGCCGGGCGCTAGCGGTCACGGACGTGGTTCCCGCCGAGCCGGACTTCGTGCTCTCGCCGGGAACGGCCGGGCGGGTTTTAGATCGGCTGAGCCGGCGCTGTGCCGACCCTCGACGGTTCATGGTGTTCGACCGCCTGGCGTTTGCGCTGTCGAACCTCAAGAACATGGGCCGGGTGGGCGACGTGGACGACGCGTTGCACGCCCGCGCCGACGCCGACGCCGACGCCGCCGAGTCGAGCTACACGCTGCTGCGCGGGCTGGTCTGGGCCATCCCGGTGCTCGGGTTCATCGGTACCGTGCAGGGCTTGTCGGTTTCGCTGGGCGCATTCGGGGGGGTGATCCAGGAGTCGGCCGACTTCGAAGCGCTCAAGCCCGCGCTCCGCGACGTGACGGGCGGGCTAGCGACGGCGTTCGACACAACGCTGCTCGCGCTCGTCGCGGCGCTGATCGTACAGATGCTGATGACCGTCACGCGGAAACGCGAAGAAGAATTACTCGACGCGTGCCAGGCCTACTGCCTCAAGCACATCGTGGGCAAGCTACGGCTCAGCCCGTTCGATGCGGAGCGTACCGCGTGAGCCGGCGGCGTCGACGAAGGCGCGGCGGTGGGGCGGGCGCTCCGTTCTCGCTGTTCGCGTTCCAGGACATCATGGCGGCGGTCACGGGCGTCATGATCGTGACCACGCTGCTCATGGTGATCGATCTGCTCACCCGCACCGCGGCGACGATGGCTCAAGCCACGCCCACACCGCCGGGCGAGGCCTTGTCCCGCGACGACGATCGACGCCGCGCCGAGTTGCTGGCGCTGCTGGAAGCGGAAGCCACAGCTGAAGTCGTGACGCCCGCGCAGCTCGAGGCTTTGACCGCCGAAGCAGCCGCCCTGCAGCGGCTGACGGAGACGCTCGAAGGCCAACGCGTCGAACTGACGGCAACAACGCGACGCGCCACTCGGCAGGCCGAACGTTCCACGCAACAAGCGGATGCCTTGGCCGAAGAGTTGGCCGACGTCCGGCGACGCACCGACGCCGCTCGGCGTCGCCCCCCGGTTACGCTGCTGGAAGGCACCGCCGCGGGCAAGCCGACCTGGTGGGTCCGCCTCGCCGCCGACGGGGTTCAAGCCGGCGAGCTGCGTGCCCCGAACGAACCCGCCCCTGACGCCGCGCCGCAAGCCTGGCCGGATGCCGCGGCGTTCCTCGCGGACGCCGCGGCGGCGGCCCCAGATTCTCGCGCGTGGGTCCTCCTCGTCACGCCCGAGGGCGTCGACGCGTTCACCGAAGTTCAGGAGACGTTACGCCGCCGTGGCTTCGACGTCGGCTGGGATCTCGCGCCCCCGCCGGCGCCCGTGGAGGCCTCGCCGTGAGCCGCCGCCGCCCCGACGACCTGGACGACGACGCGTTGGACCTGCTACTCGACGCGATCAGCAACGTGTTCGGCGGGATCTTGTTCATCGCGCTGGCGGTCGTGATCCTCTTGCAGTTCACGGTGCCCGAACCGCCGAGCCCGACGCCGACCGAGACCACCCAAGCGGACACCGCCGCCAATCCCGAGTTTTCCGAGGCTTTGCTTGCGGCGCTCGATAGCGACGCTTCTCGCCAAGACTCCGATGCCAGCGTACGGCGATCGCGGCTCGTAGAAGCGATCGCGCGGGAGACCGAAGCGGTCCGTAACGCACAGGACCGGCGCGACGCACAAGAGCAGGCCGCAGCCGCTGCGGCCGAGCAAGCCCGAACGGCAGACGCGCGGCAGTCGCAGTTGCAAAGCCAGCTGCTTGAAGCACAGCGCACGCTCGACGCGTTGCGTAACCGACCGACACAACGCGTCCGCGCCGCCCGGTTCCGGCCGTCCGCGAAACAAGAGATCCCGCTGATGGTCGCGGCGGGTCACGTCCTCCGGCCCGTCGCCGCCGACGGCTCCGTCCGCCGCGATGCGCTGCGCATGGACCCGCAACAACAGACCGCGCGGCCCGCGGCCCGCGCGGGCACCCCCATCTCCCCGGGCGCAGCTGGCGACGCCGAGCTGACCCGCCTGCTCGCGCCGCTCGATCCGGCTCGTCACTACCTCAACGCCGCCGTCTGGCCCGACGGGTTCGACGCGGCGCGGCGCCTGCGCGACGCCGCCATCGACCTGGGCTTCGACTTCACGCTCACCCCCGTGCCCGCGGGCCGGGGCGTGCCGTTCAACGCGGCGTCCGGCGTGCAGTAAACACGCCCGCTTTTTTCTGGCCGAGCCGTTAGAGTCCGGACCATGCCGAAGACCTGGTTCGACGCCCTGGAAATCCAAGCCGACGCCCAAGGCCAGCAGCCTCACGTCCTGCGCCTCGGCGACGCCCGCCTGCTTGTCACCGAGCACGGCGCCCGCATGCTGGCCTGCGAGCTGCCGGACGTCGACCACAACCTGTTCTTCGCCAGCGACTTCTCCAACAAAGACGGCACCCGCGGCACGCTCACCGGTGGCGACCGCGTGTGGATCTCGCCCGAGATCGGCTACTTCTGGCCGACGCTCGACGATGCCCTCCGCGACCCCAAGGGCACCGCCGACACCCCCGCCGAGATCGACCCGGCCGCCTGGCACGACATGCAGCCCGGCGACGAAGACCGCGTCGAACTCGCCTGCGGCATGTCGCTCACCGACATGCGCGGCGGCGCGTCGGGCAAGCTGCTGCTGCAACGCGAAATCATCGCCGAACGCTCGGGCACCGCCGAACTGCCCGGCCTCGCCGCCGCGTCCTTCGTCGTCACGAACACCGTCGAACTCCAGGAAGACGCCGACGGCGGCTACTGCGCCGGTACGTGGGACATCCTGCAGGTCCCCGCTGGGGGCACGCTGATCTGCCCGACCACCCGCCCGCTGGACCTGACCGAAGACGTCCGCAGCTACTACGACCCTTTCGGCGATCGGCACGTGTCCGTCGATGACGCCCGCGTGCGCTTCCGCATCGACGGCCGCCGACGCGTGAAGCTGGGCCTCCGCCCCGAGCACACGACCGGAAGGATGGCGTACTACCGGCCGCTCTCCCATGGCGACGACGCGCGGGCGAGCCTGATCCTGCGGGTCTTCGCGCCGATGCCCGGCGAGCCGTACTGCGACGTGCCGATCACCGACCCGCGCAACGCGCAGCTCTTGGCCGGTCAGGCGAGGGGGCCGCTGCTGGGCGGGGACTGCTTGCAGGCCTACAACGACGATGGCGACGCGTTCGGCGGCGGGCCCGACGTGACGTTCGGCGAGATGGAGTATCACGACCCGTGCGTGATCGGCGGCGAGGGGCCGAGCAAACGCACGGGCACCTGCGTGACCCACGTGGTCGCCGGGCCGGACGCGACCGTGCGAGCGTGGGGCGAACAGACGCTGGGGTGTGCGATCGATCCGTTGACTTGAAACGCGCATCGTTGGCGTTTGTTGGCAAGCGAAGCAGAAGCGCGGTGACTCACGGCCGTGGGCCGCCGATCAATGCGGGCTCGGCAGCGGCAGCGTGGAGCCGCTCTCGCAGTCGCGGGCACCGGTAATCAGGTCGCGGATCAGACCGGCCACGAGGATCGGGTCCAGCGCGTTGATTTCGGGGATGGCTTTGGTCGAGAAGTTGTCGCGGAGCATCTGGGTTTCGATCGCGCCGGGTGCGACGGCGAAGGCCTTGAGGTTGATCCGGGCGCCTTCGTCGGCGGTGGCCTTGGTGAACAGGTTCACCCCCGCCTTTGCCGCGGCGTAGACGTTGAAGCCTCGGAAAGGATCGATCGAGGCCATAGAGCTGACGTTGACAATCACGCCAGACCTCTGAGCCTTAAAGGTCTTCCAGCAGGCCCGCGTCGTGTAAATGACCGATTTCAGATTCGACGCGAGGCAGGCGTCGATCGTGTCGTCTTCGATGCGTTCGATGGGCTGGAGCGGGGCGGAGCCCGCGATATTGGCCAGGGCGTCGATGCGACCGAACTTCTCGATCGTCGTATCCACGAGCATCTGAACGGCGGCGGAATCGGTGAGGTCGGTGGGCAACGCCAACAGCGTGGGCGTGTCGTCACACTCCCCGCGGATCAGGTCGATCGACGCGTCGAGCTTGGCTTGGGTCCGGCCGACGAGCACGACGGCGTAGCCGGCTTCGGCGAGCAGCATCGCGGTGTCGCGGCCGACGCCCGAACCGGCCCCGGTGACCACGGCGACAGGAAAATCCGTTCCGAGAGCTTGGTCGTTCATGGCCGCACCCTAGGCGCGGCGTTTCTTAGACTGTGGGCTCACAACCGCGCGTAGCTCAGCCGGATAGAGCAGCCGCCTTCTAAGCGGCAGGTCGGTGGTTCGAGCCCACCCGCGCGGGCTGGCGAGCATCTCGGAGCTGCACTTTCAATTTTCAACGGTTTCGTCGTCACATCTCATAACCGCAACTCGGAAAAACGAAAGCGCCCCCGGCAGGATTCGAACCTGCGACCTGCGCTTTAGGAAAGCGCTGCTCTATCCAACTGAGCTACGAGGGCAACGGGCGGTGAGAGTTGGAAGCGACGACGACAGCCCCAATTTGCGACCCAGTATAAGTTGCGCAACGAGACAAAAAATACGACCTCGTCGCGAACAAGCCGGGCGCCGGTTCTTATACTCCGATCCCGAGGTCAGTTTTCATGCCGACCTGTATAAATCTACGATCCATTTGGCAACGCTATGACCGAACCCGGCCCGCAGATTCAGATCGACGACGATTGGAAGGCGCAAGCCCAGCGAGAGAAGCAGGCCGCCGCCGAGAAAGCCAAGGCCGCCGCGCCGTCGCCGTCCACGCCCCCGAGCGCGGCAACCGAAACGGCGGGGAGTGGAAGTGCGGGCCGGTCGCCCCGTCGGGAGCTGCCCGAAGCGAGCTTTTCGACGCTCGTAAACCAGCTCGCCTCGCAGGCGTTGCTCTACCTCGGCGTATCGCCCGATCCGCGTGGCCAACAGTACGTCTCGCCGGAGATGGCCCGCCACCAGATCGACCTGCTGGCGGTGCTCGAAGACAAAACCGACGGCCAATTGAGCGAAGAAGAGGCCAGCGTAATCGCCGCGACGCTCTACGAGCTCCGTGAGGCGTACCTGAACGTGTCGCGCATGCTGCGGGACCAGGCGTTGGGTCGCGACATGCAGACGGCCGGCCGCTGACGCCGAGTCCCGAAACCATCGAAGGAACCCGTTGTGACCGCCTTGACTTCACCCGCCGCCGGCCCGCCCGCCCGCAAGTCGTTCGTTGCCGAACAACTCGGCAAGCACCACTTCCTGCTGCGACGGCTACACTCGCTCACCGGCATCGTCCCGGTCGGCCTGTTCACCATTGGTCACCTGTTTACCAACGCCCAGATGATCTGGGGCCAGGACGAACACGGCCACAGCTCGTTCCAACACGAAGTGGACTTCATCCACAACCTGCCGTTCCTCTTGTTTATCGAGATCGGCATCTGGTCCGCGATCGCTTTCCACGCCGGGTTGGGTTTGTTCTACACGTTCAGCGGCAAGGGCAACGTCAAGAGCTACGGCTATGGGGACAACATCCGGTACAGCCTCCAACGCATCTCCGGCTTGATCGCGTTGGCCTTCATCTTCTTCCACATCGCGACGCTGCGGTGGCGCTGGGACATGCTGGGCATCTGGGACACGCCGTTCTACGCCCGGGGGTATCAAGTCCCGGGCATGACCCAGCAAGCTTCGGGCTTGTTGGACGACACACCGTTGTCCGTGCCGCTCACGGCGTACGCCTTGCAGTACTCGGTTTGGGTCGCGCTGTTTTACCTCGTCGGCGTCATCGCGGTCGTCTATCACTGGAG
>JBCDDH010000039.1:0-29723 GCA_039180415.1 Planctomycetota bacterium
ATCGTCCACCAGGTCAACCTCGAGTACCTCGCCAAAGGCGTGTGGGAGACGGATGGTGTCCTCTACCCCGACTCGCTCGTCGGCACCGACTCGCACACCACCATGATCAACGGCCTCGGCGTCGTCGGGTGGGGCGTCGGCGGCATCGAGGCCGAGGCCGTCATGCTCGGCCAACCCATCTACATGCTGATCCCCGAGGTCGTCGGCGTGAAACTCACGGGTCAGCTCCGCGAGGGCGTCACCGCCACCGACCTCGTCCTCCGCGTCACCGAGATGCTCCGCGCCCACGGCGTCGTCGGCAAGTTCGTCGAGTTCCACGGCCCCGGCCTGGCCACCATGCCTTTGGCTAACCGCGCCACCATCGCCAACATGGCTCCCGAGTACGGAGCGACCATGGGCTTCTTCCCCATCGACGAGCAGACCACGCGGTACCTCCACCTTTCCGGTCGGCCGCAAGAACTGATCGAGACCGTCGAGCAGTACTGCCGGGCTAACGGATTCTGGCGGGACGACGACGCCTCGATCGTCTACACAGACGACCTCGAACTGGACATGTCCACCGTCGAGCCCGCTCTCGCCGGCCCCAAGCGTCCGCAAGACCGCATCAACCTTTCCGACATGAAGACCACGTGGGAAAAAACCCACGCTCAGATGCGTGACGGGTCTTCGGAGGGCGGCGGCCTGGCCACTTCAGTGGCTAGTAAGTCTGCCCCCGTCACCTACGACGGCCAGACCTTCGACTTCGTCGATGGCCATGTCGGCATCGCCGCCATTACCTCCTGCACCAACACCTCCAACCCCGAAGTCATGCTCGCCGCCGGCCTGGTCGCGAAGAAGGCCAACGCCCTGGGACTCCAACGCAAGCCCTGGGTCAAAACCTCGCTCGCCCCCGGCTCCAAGGTGGTTACCGAGTACTACGAGAAAGCCAAGCTCACCGACGACCTCGAAGCCTTGGGCTTCCACACCGTCGGCTACGGCTGCACCACTTGCATCGGCAACTCCGGCCCGCTGCCCGAACCCATCAGCAAGGCCGTCAACGAGCATGACCTCATCGCCTGCTCCGTCCTCTCGGGCAACCGCAACTTCGAAGGACGCATCGGCCCTGACCTCAAGGCGAACTACCTCGCCTCGCCCCCGCTGGTCGTCGCCTATGCCATCGCCGGCACGGTCAACATCGATCTGCAAAACGATCCGATCGCGCAGAGTCCCGACGGCAACGACGTTTTCCTCCGCGACATCTGGCCGACCCAGCAGGAGGTCGACGACCTGGTCGCCGAGTGCGTCACCCGCGAACAGTTCCTCGAGCAGTACGCAGACGTCTTCGCTGGCCCGGAGGATTGGCGGGCCATCGAGTCGTCCACCGGCGATCTGTATGCGTGGTCTGAGCAGTCCACGTACGTTCAGGAGCCGCCGTTCTTCGAAGGCCTATCGCCCGAGCCCAAGCCCATCGAACCCATCGCCGGGGCCCGCGTGCTCTGCAAGCTCGGCGACTCGGTCACCACCGACCACATCTCCCCGGCCGGCGCGATCAAGATCGGCACCCCCGCGGCCGACTACCTCGACGACGCCGGCGTGCCCAAGAGCATGTACAACTCGTTCGGCTCCCGTCGCGGCAACGACCGCGTCATGACCCGCGGCACCTTCGCCAATATCCGCGTCAAGAATCTTTTGGCACCCGGCACCGAGGGCGGCTTCACCGTCGATTTCTCCGGCTTGCCCGCCCAGGATGCGTTCAGCGGACTTCCAGACGGCTGCCCGACGACCGGCGTCGGCGACGCTCCCGTTCGGTATATCTACGACGCGGTGCAGAACTACAAGGCATCGGACACGCCGCTGGTCGTTCTCGCCGGAATCGACTACGGCATGGGCAGCTCCCGCGACTGGGCCGCCAAGGGCACGTTTCTGCTCAACGTTAAGGCCGTCATCGCCAAATCCTTCGAACGCATCCACCGCTCCAACCTCGTGGGCATGGGGGTCCTGCCGCTCACGTTCCTCAACGGGCAAGACGCCGACTCGCTCGGCCTCGACGGCACCGAAACCTTCGACATCCCCGTCACCGACGGCGTCAACCCCCGCCAAATCCTTACCGTCACCGCCACCAAGCCCGACGGCACCGCTAAGACCTTCGACGCCCTCGTCCGCATCGACACCCCCGTCGAAGTCCAGTACTACCGCAATGGCGGCATCCTCCACACCGTGCTTCGCAACATGGCCAAGGGCTGATGGAGCGTCGTCCGCGCTCTTTGGCAAGTACGGGGACGTAGCGGTGTCGCGGAGATCGCCGGCAGCGCGGACGGCGGCTGTCGATCGTCACGGTATCGAGCGGTCGATGTCGCGGAAGGGCTCAAAAGACCAGTCAAGACGAGGGTCCATAAAACGGCCAAGACACTCGGCGATGCCGCGGGCAAACCGCATTCATACGCGAGCGAGAGGGTGTATGAACCACATCGTCTAATTTCACATAAGCCGCGCGTCATTGCCGGTATGCGCTTGGCGTCACGCCGGCGTGCTGTTTGAAGGCCACGCTCAGGTGTGACGCGGTCTTGAAGCCCGTGACGCGGGCGATGCGAGAGAGGGGGAACTTGGTTTCGGTCAGTAGCCGTTTGACGTGGCCGATCCGTTCCTGCGTGATCTGCTCTTTCGGGGTTCGGCCGATGACCTCGAGGAAGCGTCGTTCGAGCGTGGAGCGAGAGATGCCGACGTCTTGCAAGACGTCCTGCACGTTGATGCCGGCGCAGGCGTGGTCGCGGATAAAACTCAGGGCCTGGATGACCGTTTCGTCGTCCGTGGCGACGGTGTCGGTCGACTTGCGGGCCTCCACGTGTGTTGGGCGGTTCAGGTACACCTTCCGCGGCACCGGTTCGCCGTCCATCATCCGCTGAAGCATCGCCGCGGCTTCGAAGCCGAGGTTCTCGACGGCGGGGCTGACGCTGCTCAGCGACGGGTTGGCGAGGTTGCAAACAACCTCGTCGTTGTCCATGCCGACGATGAGCATCTCGTCGGGCACGCTTACGTTCGCCTGGTGGCACGCTTGGATGAGTTGTCGCCCGCGCACGTCGTTGCTGCACAGCACGCCGACGGGCTTTTCCAAAGACCGCACCCAGTCGCACAGGTCGTCCTGGTTCAGCGTGCCGCGCAGCTCGGCCTCGATGTGGTTGGCCGGTGGCGTGTCGTCGCCGGCGATCGCCTCGAAGACTTCCACGGGGTAGCCCCGGTCTTCGGCGAGCGCTTTGAAGTGCCCGCCGCGCTGGGCGGAGAAGTCCACCGAGGGGTAACCGCAGAACGCAAACCGCTTGACGCCTCGTTCGAGAAGGTGCTGGAGGGCCAACTCCGCGACCGCGATCGGGTCCGTATCGACGGACGCCAAGCCCGTGATGCGAAACCGCGAGCGCAGGTCAACCACCGGGGTGCCGCGTTCGAGCACGGCCTCGGCGACCTCCATCGTCTCGATCCGCGCGAGGATGCCGTCTCCGTTCCAGTCGTGGAACCAGTCGGGGACCCGCTCCACCAGCGCTTGTTCCTGGTGCAACAGGTTCCAGTCGCTGCGGAGCCGGGCATAAGACGCGACCCCTTGGAGCAGCCCCCGCCCGTAACTCCGCGAGGTTTCGATGAGCAGTGCGATGTTCTTTTGGGGCAAACTTACTTCCCGCGGTTCGACGATTGAAGCAAATCCGATGTCCGCGGCAACTGTCCCCGATCGTTTAAGCGTTGGCAAGCGAACCGAGTTGAAGGAGCGAAAACAAGCCACCCCGAACACCGCAGGTTCGGTTGGGCAAACCCGAAGAACGCCCCGAGCCGGACGCTTACGCGTGTCGTCGGGGCTTCCGCGGCAACGCATCCAGTGCGGGTTCTATGGGGAAGATCGGACGGCCGGCCTAACGTGACGCCATGATCTCGAGACCAACCGTCCTGGCGTTGTGGGCCTGTTTGCTGATACTCGGCTTATCGCCCGCGCTGCCGGCCCGGTCGTCCGCGGAGTTGCCGGAATTCCCGACGCCCGCGGAGGGCATCTCGACGGAGAACCGGGCCATCCTCGACCCGTGGACCGGGCGGTGGGCCGGGGAATTCGTGGTGTACGCGGCGGACGGGGCGGTGCTCACCCGCTTGCGGGTCGAGCAGCATTACCGATGGGATGGGCCCATCCAGCGCGCGACGTTCCGCGAGGTGAACGAGCGCGGCGAAGTCGTGACGGCCGAGGCGGCGAATTACCAGGACGCGCAGGGGCGCTTGATTTGCACGGTCGAGAAAAGCAACGGCGAACGGTCGCTGCACGTCGGGCGGATGAGCGACGGGTACCTGTTCTGGTCGGCGGACCGGCCGGGCGTGACCGAGACTTTTCGTGAGCGGGTCGAGGGCGAGGGCTCGGCCGCCGCATACGAGATCCACGGGCTCGGGGTGTACGACGGGGCGGCGTACCTGTTCCACGGCCGGTACGAGCGGCCCGACGATGGCGGTCCGTGATCGCGAACCCACCCGCGTCGTTTGGTAAGGGGGCAAGAACGTCCAGGATCGGCCGCTTTCGTGGGCACGCAAAGCCCCGGAGAGCGGAAAACATCGCGAATCGATGCGCTTTGGGGCTCGCGTCCGCCGCGACTTGGGGTCATTCCGCTTGGCGAGCGGCGCGGCAGGTGCTACGTTGCTGACGTAGTTTGTAGATCCATTTCTGTCCTAGACCGGGAGTTTTATAGATGAAAGCGTTGTTGATCGCGTTTGTGGTCGTGGGTGCCATTGTTTATGCGGTGATCGAGTTCGGCGGAGTGATGGACTTCGACCCCGCCGCGCAGGCCAACGAGTTCCGTGCGTTGGCGGTGCCCGGGGCCGATTGGGAGGTGCTGGTGGATAAGGCCAAGCCGCAGGAGTACATGGCTATCGGCGAAGACTCCGAAGGCTTCGGCATGAGTGTGGGCATGCCCATCAGGTATCGGGCCGAGTCGTTTCCCAAGAGCGTCGCCGATGGCCACTTCCCGCACGGCTTCGTGCTGCGGTGGAGCTTCTCGGCCGGCGACGTGATGGACCTGGAGTTCGACGGCGACGGCAAGGTCGTCGGCGCGAGCGAGCCGATCACCACGCAAGACCTGTTGGATGGCACGGCCGTGGAGAAGATGAAGGACATGTGACGTGTCGCCGAGACATCTCACCACCAAACAAAAAACGCGCCCCATCGGGGCGCGTTTTTTTCTGAAATGGTGGTGGATCGGTTTTACGCGGAGCGTCGCCGGAGCATGGCCAGGCCTCCGAGGCCCAGCAGCGCGGCGGACGCGGGCTCGGGGACGTCGACCACGAGGTTGTCGACGACCAGGAACACGTCGTCGCCGGAGATCGCGGAGTTGAACACGTCGGTCAGGCCGAGCAGGATTGAGCCCTCGGAGAACGTACCGGCGGAGTTGTCGAAGGTGTCGTAAAGCACGCCGTTGGCGGTGTAGGTGACTTCGCCGCCGATGGACGCGAGGGTGATGGTGGCCCAGGTGTTAAGGAAGATATCGCCGCCGAAGGGGCTGTCGCCGATGGTGGAGCCGAGGATGGTCTGGGAGCCGGTGTCGGCGTTGCCGGCGTCCTCGAAACGGACGACGCCGGTACCGCTGCCGTCGTCGGGGATGACCTGGTACGCCAGGCCGTTGCCGTTGGAGAGGTCGAACCGGGCGGGCACGTCGTCGGTGAGCGCTGGATTGCTGGGGTCGTTGGGCGCGGCGGCGTTGATGCCCAGCGTGATGTACTCGGTGGTCGGGTCGGTGTCGGGGTTGGCCGAGAAGGCGTAGACCTCCATGGAGACGACGAAGTCGTCGGCGGGGAGCTGGAAGTCCGAGAGGATGCCGATGGCCACGCCTTCGTCGTCGGGGCCGTCGTCGGTGGGGTTGGCGACGAAGCGGATGCCGGTGGTGGTGGTGCCGCCGGGAACGGGCGGGATGCCGAAGGTGCTGTAGTCGAAGGCAAAGTCGACGAAGCCGTCGACGGCACCGAGTTCGGTGTCGAAGATCGGGGCCGAGAAGCGGTCGGCGGCGAGGCCATCGTCGAAGTTGTCGACGAGCAGCGGCTGGGCCGAGACAGCGGGACAGAGGCTCACGGCAGCGAGGCCGAGCAGCAGGGCGGACGTACGAACGGTCATCTCTTTCTTCCTTCTCCGGATGGGGATTTGAAGTTTTCCACAAGCAGGCTTTTAGAAGATATTCGAATTTCGATCGGGGGGAAAACAAAACTTCGGAAAAAGCCAAGGTTTTTGCCGCCGAGAGTCCGCCGCTGGCTGGATCACCGCCGATTAATGAAAGGTTTTTGTTTGGTATTCTTCCAGCCATGAGCCACCCGCCGAACGAACCACCGACCTCGTCGGGCGAACCCGACTACCGCGACGCCTTGCCCGAAGGCCCGGCCCACCGCCGCGGCGCAGGGATCAACCCCGGCAACCGCTTCGAGAACCACCGGCTGCACGTCCTGGGCGAGCACCTGGATCGGCGGTTGCTGGAGCGGCAGTGGGAAGGCGAAGACCCGGGCAGCGGCAAGCCGGTGCGGGTGTCGCTGGAGGTGATCGCAGATAAAACGCAGACGGTCATCAACCGGGTCAAGCCGACCAGCGACGTGCCGTTCGACTGGACGGTGAACCCATACCGCGGGTGCGAGCACGGTTGCATCTACTGCTTTGCCCGGCCGTATCACGAATACCTGGGCTTTTCGTCGGGGCTGGACTTCGAGACCAAGCTGATCGCCAAGCACGACGCGCCGTTGCTTCTAAGCCGGGAACTCGCCTCGCCTCGGTGGGTGGGCGAACCGATCGTGATGTCGGCGATCACGGATATCTACCAGCCGATCGAGAAGCGGTACGAGTTGTCGCGGCGGTGTTTGGAACTGATGGCCGAGTGCTTCCAGCCGGTGAGCACGATGACCAAGAACACGTTGGTGCTGCGGGATACGGACCTGTGGCGGAAGCTGGCCAGCCGGAACGCGGGCCGGGTGATCGTGACGTTGGTGACGCTGGACGATGTGTTGGCGGGCAAGTTGGAGCCGCGGGCGTCGCCGCCGGTCGCGCGGCTCAAGGTGATCCGAGAGTTGACCAAGGCGGGGGTGCCGGTCAGCGTCAACGTCGCGCCGGTGATCCCGGGGCTGACGGACCACGAGTTGCCGACGATCCTGGAGGCGGTGGCCGAGGCGGGGGCGAAGCGGGTCGCGTGGGTGCTGTTGCGGCTGCCGTATCAGGTCAAGGATTTGTTTCTGGATTGGCTTCAGCGCAACGTGCACCCGGACCGGGCGCGGAAGGTCGAGTCGCTGATCCGGCAGGCGCGCGGTGGCAAGCTCTACGACGCCGGGAAGAGCCGGCGGGGTCGGAAACGGATCGACGACCAGACCTCGCGGATGATCGCGGTCCGAGAAACGTCCGAGACGCTGGGCACGGCGTCGCGGCGTGACGCGGATTTCTCCGACGGACACGATCGGCGGCGTGGCGCAGGCGAGCACGCCTGGCAGATCCGTCGGGTGTTCGACGTGTATTGCCGGAGGTACGGCCTCAATCGCGACGTCCGGCCGCTGAGCAGGGCCCATTTCCGCCGGCCGGGTTTGAACGGTCAGCTCGGCCTGTTCGGTGACGGATGAAACCCGCTCTGTCGCGTCACAAACCCGATCAGCCGCGTGATCTGTCACCCTGGCAGCCGCCGCTGGATGAGGCACAACGATTCTGCCGATACGACGCGATAATAACGGTGCGACCGCCGTGATGGCTGCGGGCGTGGCACCGCGATTGCGGAACCGTTCGGCGATCGTTTGCGTACCACGCGGGCGGTCTGGCGGCTCTCCGCGGCAAAGGCGTACAATCGCCTCACGGATGAGAAAGCCCAGCACGATTCCCGGTCGAAGCTCGCTCCGAATCACGTCAGCGACGACCCAGACGAAAGAAGCTCCGCATGTTTGAACGCTTCACCGACCGCGCCCGCAAAGTCATGGCCCTGGCCAACCAGGAAGCCCAACGCTTCAACCACGAGTACATCGGCACCGAGCACATCCTGCTCGGCCTGGTGAAAGAGGGCTCCGGTGTCGGCGCGAACGTGCTCAAAAACCTCGACGTCGACCTCCGCAAGGTCCGCCTAGAAGTCGAAAAGCTCGTCAAATCCGGCCCGGACATGGTCACCATGGGCAAGCTCCCGCAGACCCCGCGGGCCAAGAAGGTGATCGAATACGCGATCGAGGAGGCCCGCCACCTCAACCACAATTACGTCGGCACCGAGCACCTGCTGCTGGGCCTGCTGCGTGAGCACGAAGGCGTCGCCGCACAGGTGCTCATGAACCTCGGGCTCAAGCTCGAAGAGGTCCGCGAGGAGGTGCTCAACCTGCTCGGGGCCGGCGTCGACCCCGAAGAAGCGACCGAGGCGAGCGAGGAGTCCGGCGAGGCGTCGCCACGCAAGGGCGGCAAGGCCAAGTCCAAGACGCCCGCGCTCGATAGCTTCGGCCGCGATCTCACCGAACTCGCCAAAGAAGACTCGTTGGATCCGGTGATCGGCCGAGCGCACGAGATCGAGCGACTGGTGCAGATCCTCTGCCGCCGCACAAAGAACAACCCCGTGTTGCTGGGCGAGGCGGGCGTGGGTAAGACCGCGATCGTCGAGGGCCTCGCCCAACGCATCATCACCCAGGAAGTCCCCGAGATCCTGCTGGACCGGCGGATCGTCGTGCTCGACCTGGCGATGATGGTGGCCGGCACGAAGTACCGCGGTCAGTTCGAGGAGCGCATCAAGGCGGTGATGAACGAGGTGCGTCGCGCGAAGAACGTGCTGCTGTTTATCGACGAGTTGCACACCCTGGTCGGGGCCGGCGGGGCCGAGGGCGCGATCGACGCGTCCAACGTGCTCAAGCCCGCCCTGTCTCGCGGCGAGATCCAGTGCATCGGCGCGACGACGTTCGACGAGTACCGCAAGTACATCGAGAAGGACAACGCGTTGGAGCGACGGTTCCAAACGATCGCCGTCAACCCGCCGAACAAACAGGACACGATCGAGATCCTCAAGGGCCTGCGGGACAAGTACGAGGCGCACCACCGCGTGCGGATCACCGATGAGGCGCTCGTCCAAGCGGTTGAGCTGTCTAACCGGTACATCCAGGCCCGTGTCCAGCCGGACAAGAGCATCGACGTGATCGATGAAGCGGGGGCCCGCATCCGCATCAAGTCGATGAGCAAGCCGCCGAACCTCTCGGACCTGGAAGAGAAGATCGAACGGCTGACCATCGAGAAAGACGAGGCCGTCAAGGCCGCGGACTACGAGAAGGCCGCCGAGCTGCGCGACCAGGCCGAGGCCGCCAAGCGGGAAAAAGAAGAGATCCAACGCGACTGGCGGGCGAAGGCCCAGGAAGTGGACGGCACGGTCGACGAAGAAGTCATCGCCGAGGTCGTCAGCAAGATGACCGGCGTGCCGCTGACCCGGCTCGAGAAGGCTGAGACGCAGCGGTTGCTGCAGCTCGAAGAAGAACTGCACAAAACCGTCGTCTCGCAGGACGAAGCGATCAAGACGATCAGCAAGGCGATCCGCCGGGCGCGTTCGGGCCTCAAAGACCCGCGGCGGCCGATGGGCAGCTTCATCTTCGTCGGGCCGTCGGGCGTGGGCAAGACGCTGCTCTCTAAGGCGTTGGCCGAGTTCATGTTCGGCGACGCCGAGGCGTTGATCCGCATCGATATGTCCGAGTACATGGAGAAGCACAACGTCTCGCGGCTGATCGGCGCCCCCCCCGGGTACGTCGGCTACGAAGAGGGCGGCCAGCTCACCGAGCAGATCCGCCGTCGGCCGTACGCCGTGGTCTTGCTCGACGAGATCGAGAAGGCTCATCCGGACGTGTTCAACACGCTGCTCCAGGTGATGGAAGAAGGCCAACTCACCGACTCGTTCGGCCGGCACGTCGACTTCCGCAACGTGATCTTGATCATGACCTCGAACATCGGTTCGGAGATCATCAAAAACAAAGGCGGTTTCGGCTTCGCCAAGCGCGACACCGAAGCCGACTACGGCAAGATCAAGGAGACGCTCAAGAGCGAGATCGAGCGGTACTTCCGCCCCGAGTTCATCAACCGCCTCGACGAGGTGATCGTGTTCCGACCGCTCACCCGCGAGAACCTGGTGGGCATCGTCGAGTTCGAACTCAAGAAGGTGTTCAGCCGGCTCGACGAGCGGAACATGGCCCTGCAGGTCGATCAGGCGGCGAAAGACTTCCTGATCGAGAAGGGTTACAACCCGGACTTCGGGGCCCGACCGCTCCGCCGCGCGATCGAGCAGTACGTCGAAGACCCGCTATCCGAATCGATCCTCCGCGATGAATTCCGCGAGGGGCAGGTCGTCAAGGTCACGCGTCAAGAAGACAAGGACCACCTGACGTTCAGCGCGGAAGACCAGCCGACCGATTCGGCCAAGGAAGACGACGCCGACAACCCATCGCCCGCCGAACCCGAAGCGGCGGGGGCCGGTAACGGCGATCAATAAGACCGCACAAATCGGGCATCTCGCTCGTGAGCATGCCTGCCTTCCGATAAAAACCCTCACCCACTCGCCCGGCGAGTGGGTGTTTTTCTGAAACTGTTCGTTGCGCGGGGCTTGACCTGAACCCTCCGGCCGAATCGTCCGATTCGTTCTGCAAGGCCGCGGCGCGGATCGCGGACGGAAGACCGACAGATTGTGCGTCGGCCCGGGGGGGTGAACAATCGGAAGCAGTGCTCAGATGAATCAAGAATTCCTGGACCGCGTGTTGAACTCCAAGCGCTTGCCGTCGTTGCCGGCGATCGCGCTGGAGGTGATCGATCTGGTCAAGCGGGACGACGCGGACATCAAAAAGATCGCGGCGACGATCCAGAACGACCCGGCCCTGTCCAGCAAGATTCTCAAGACGGTCAACTCCAGCTTTTACGGCCAGGCGTACTCGATTTCGACCGTGAGCCACGCGCTGGTTGTGCTGGGCCTCAAGGCGGTGAAGACGCTCGCGTTGGGCTTTTCGCTCGTGAATAACCTCAAAGACCGGGCCGACGAAGGCTTCGATCTGTTGGCGTTCTGGAAGCGGAGCCTTTTGAGCGCGACGGCTTCGAAGCAGTTCGCCGAAAAGCTCGGTTTGGCCGAGGCGGAAGAGGCGTTTCTGGGCGGCTTGCTGCAAGACATGGGCATGCTCGCGATGAACCAGACGCTCGGGGCGGAGTACGACGACCTGCTGGCCGAGGCCTCGGGCGATCACTTCCGCTTGGTGGAATTGGAAATCGAAGCGTTTGAGGCGGACCACGCACAGGTCGGCGGGGCCCTAGCCGAATCCTGGATGCTGCCCGACCTGTTGGTCTCGGCGATCCGCTACCACCTGGAGCCAGACAACGCGGACCTGCCGTCGAAGAAGGTGACGCGATGCGTGTCGTTGGGCTGCCGGGCGGCCGAAGTCTTCATGGCCGACGACTGGGGCGACGACAAAGACAAAGCCAAGATGCTCGACGGGTTCCGCCGACGGGCGGAGTCGTGGTTCGGTTGGGAGCCGGACGATGCCGAGGCGATGCTCTGCGAGATCCACAAGCTGACCAACGACATGAAGCGGCTGTTCGAGTTGCCCACCGCCGAGATGGGCAACCCCGACACCATCCTCGCGCAGGCGAACGAGGCGTTGCTGTCCATCTCGATGGAGGCGGTGCAGGAGACGGTCGAACTCGAGAAGCAGAACGCGCAGCTGACCGAAGACGTCTACACCGACACGCTGACTCAGGCCGCAAACCGCCGGAAGTTCAACGAGTTCCTGGCGGATCAGTACGACGCCTGCGAGAAGACGAAGCAGCCGATCAGCGTGGCGTTCCTAGATGCGGATCACTTTAAAAAGTTTAACGATACGTACGGCCACCCGACCGGCGACCGCGTGCTCATCACGCTGGCGGCGACCCTCAAGAGCGTGTTCGGCGAGCAAGGGCTCGTGTGCCGGTACGGCGGCGAAGAGTTCGCGGTGATCATGCCGTTGCTGGATCGCAAGGAAGCGGCGAAGCTAGCAGAATCGGCGCGGTGCGCGATCGAGGCGGCGGCCGTCGAGTCGGACGAGGGCGAAGAACTGCACATCACCGCCAGCATCGGCGTCGCCTGCCAAGAGGGCGGCTTCTTCAAGTCGTCCGAGCAGCTCGTGAAGGCCGCGGACAACGGCGTTTACGCCGCGAAGAAGTCGGGCCGCAACGCGGTTCGGGTGTTCGTGCCCCGGCCGGCGAAAAAGACGGCGGCGTGAGCCTGGCCTAAGCGTCGGCGCGGCACTCGGCGAGCGTGCGGGCCTGCGATCGCTCGTCGGTGAAATTATCGGGGGCCAACCAGCGTTCGAAGCCGGCTTTGCATCCGGGCCAATCGGCGTCGGTCATGGAAAACCAAGCGGTGTCGCGGTTGCGGTCTCGGGCGACGCGGTGGTTGCGGAACGTGCCTTCGTACCGGAAGCCCATGCGCAGAGCGGCCCTGCGAGAAGGCAGGTTGTCGGCGTTGCACTTCCATTCGTAACGTCGGTAGCCGAACTCTTCGAACGCGCGTTTCGCCAAGAGGTAGTGGGCTTCCGTGGTGGCGGGCGTACGCAAGACCGTGCGGCCGTGGGCGACGTAACCGATCTCGGTGGTGCCGTGCTGCGGGTTCGTGGCCAAGTAGCTCGCCATCCCGACGGCACGGCCGTGCGGGTCGATGAAGACATTGATCGCGGAACCGGGCTCCTCTTCGATGTCTTGCAGGTGAGCAGCGAACTGTGCGAGGTTGGCCAGGGGTTCCCATCCGAACCATTGGAGGTGTTGATTGATCCCGTCGATCCCCCCAAATGCGTTCCAAAGCGGCTCCGGGTCTCGCTCCGGGCAGAAAGGCCGCAGGCCGATATGGCGGCCCGTCACTTCCGCCGCGGTGATGGGAGCGCGGGGCGTCCAGTGAAGAAGCCGGCCGGGAGCCGTTGGCTCGTGCGGTGCGTTGGTCATCCGGCGATGTCCCAACGGTCGCCCGGCTGGACGATTTTCGTTTCGACGCCCGCGGGCTGGAAGTCGCTGACGTCCTGCGCGAGCGCGTCGAAGGTGCCCCAGTGAATCGGCACGGCGAGCTTGGGTTGGATGAGTTCGGCGGCCTTGCCGGCGAGCTTGGCAGACATGGTGAATCGGCCGCCGGCGGGGAGCAGCGCCAGGTCCGGTTGGGCGAGCTCCCCGATGAGCTTCATATCTCCGAACAGCGCGGTGTCGCCGGCGTGGTACACGCTGACGCCATGGTCGCCGACGCGGTCGAAGTGCAGCACGAAGCCGCAGGCGACGCCCAGGTAGGTGCCCTCGTAGCTGCTGCCGTGGATCGCGGGGGTGAAGGCGACGGTGCCGAATTCGGTGGCCACAGACCCGCCCGGGTTGCCCGCGAGACAGTCTTCGAGGCCGACCCGATCGTCGAGGTATTGGCCGATCTCGTAGTTGGCGATGCAGGTGGCCTGGTTTCGGCGCGCGATCGACCACCCGCCGGGGTTGAAGTGGTCGGCGTGGCCGTGGGTGAAGGCGACATAGTCGCAATCGATGTCTTCGGGCGCGTGTTTGGCTTTGGGGTTGCCGGTGAGGAACGGGTCAACGCAGAGTCGTCCACGGTCAAACCCGTCGTCGAAGAGGAACCCGCTGTGCCCGAGGTAGGTGACGGTCAGTGGCATGCAGCCAGCGTACGCTGCCGCGACCGCCGCCGCAGCCCCGCGAGACCGAGCAGCCCGAGCGCGGCGGCGGGCTCGGGGACCGTGAAGCCGGTGAAGTCGGGGGCGACGAACTGGTTGCCCCAGTTGTTCAGCACGAGGTTGAGGTCGCCTTGTTCGACCTGGCCGCTGCCGTCGAGGTCGCCGTCGGACCAGCTGTTGCCAAAGGCGCCCCAGTTGTTGAGCACGGCGTTGAGGTCGCCCTGTTCGATCTGGCCGTTGAGGTTGGCGTCCCCGGGCAGGGCACGGGTGAGCAGGACGGCGTTGGCTTCGTAGGTGATCGCCAGGGCTTCGCCGACGCCGATGATCGGGTCGAAGAGCAATTCCGTGAACGTGCCGTTGACGCTGCTGCTGCTGGTGTCGAGGATCAACGCGATCGACTCGTAGAAGTCCGGCGTGAAGTTGAGTTCGATGTCGATGCCGCCGGCGAGGTTAAAGGTACCGGTGCCGGTGATCTGGTCGAAGTCGGTCTCGCTGTTGATTTCGAAGAGGATGTCACCGGCCGCGTCATTGGTGAACGTGCCGGTGACGTTGACGGTGCCGGTCGAGGCGCCGGGGCTATAGCTGTCGGATTCGTTGATGAAGCTGCCGCCGGCCGCGATCTCGAAGTCGCCGGCTTGGGTGAACGTCGCGCCCTGGCGGTTGGTGAGCGTGCCGGAGAGGGAGAGCGAGCCGCCGGCTTCGATATCGATGACGCCGCCGGCCTGGTTGTCGAAGCCGCCGCCGCCGTTGCCGCTGAGCGTGAGTGTCGAGGTGCCTTCAGCGCGGATCAGGCCCTGGTTGATCAGGCCGGCAGAAATCCCGGGGTCGATGGTCAGCCCCGCGCCTTGCGAAAGGATGCGGCCGTCGGCTTGGTTGATGAATCCGAGGTTGTTTGTACCGAGGTTGCCTTGGCCGCGGATGGTGTTATCGACGTTCGTGGTGGTCGTCTGAGCCCCGGCGTTGAGGTCGCCGACGGTGGCGTTGCCGGCACCGTCCACGGGGGCGTTGAGGACGATGGTTCCGCCGCCCGAGAGGGTGAGTTCATTGTTGAACCCGACCTGGCTGGCACTGGCTCCGGGGTTGAGGACGATGGTGCCTTGGTTGACCAGGCTGTCTGCGAACTCGGCGTCGGCGTTGTTTTCGACGATCAGTTGCGTGCCGGTGTCGATCGTGACGCCGTTGAAGAAGCTGTTCTGGGAGACCAGGACACGGTGGACGCCGCCGTTGGTGCCGCGGAGGGTGCCGCCGGTGACGTCGGCGTTGGCGACGTATTGGGCTTCGGAGCCGGCGCCGTCGGCGAGGATCAGGCCGCCGGTGTTGTCGAAGACGCCGCCGCCGCTGTTGGTGAGCTGCAGCACGCCGCCGTTGATGGCTTCCAAGGTGCCCTGGTTGGTCAAGCCACTGGTCACGCCCGGATCGACCAGCAGGACGCCGCCGCTGATGTCGGCGGAGACCAGGCCGTCGGCCTGGTTGATGAAGCCGATGTTGTTGGTGCCGAGGTTGCCTTGGCCGCGGATGGTGTTATCGACGTTCGTGGTGGTCGTCTGAGTCCCGGCGTTGAGGTCGCCGACGGTGGCGTTGCCGGTACCGTCCACGGGGGCGTTGAGGACGATGGTTCCGCCGCCCGAGAGGGTGAGTTCGTTGTTGAAGCCGACCTGGCTGGCACTGGCTCCGGGGTTGATGATGATGGTGCCGCGATTGACCAGGCCGTCTGCGAACTCGGCGTCGGCGTTGTTTTCGACGATCAGTTGCGTGCCGGTGTCGATCGTGACGTCGTTGAAGAAGCCGTTCTGGCTGGCCAAGACGCGGTGGACGCCGCCGTTGGTGCCGCGGAGGGTGCCGCCGGTGATGTCGGCGTTGGCGACGTACTGAGCTTCGGAGTCGGCGCCGTCGGCGAGGATCAGGCCGTCGGTGTTGTCGAAGCTGCCGCCGCCGTTATTGGTGAACCGCAGCACGCCGCCGTTGATGGCTTCCAAGGTGCCTTGGTTGGCCAAGCCACCGGTCGCGCCGGGGTCGAGCAGCAGGACGCCGCCGCTGACGTCGGCGGAGACCAAGCCGTCGGCCTGGTTGATGAAGCCGATGTTGTTGGTGCCGAGGTTGCCTTGGCCGCGGATGGTGTTGTCGACGTTCGTGGTGGTCGTCTGCGCCCCTCCGTTGAGATCGCCGACGGTGGCGACGCCGATACCGTCCACGGGTACGTTGAGGACGATGGTGCCGCCGCCCGAGAGGGTCAGCTCGTTGTTGAAGCCGACGCTGGTGGTGTTGGCCCCGGGGTTGAGGACGATGGTGCCTTGGTTGACCAAGCCGTCTGCGAACTCGGCGTCGGCGTTGTTCTCGACGATCAGTTGCGTGCCGGCGTCGATCGTGACGTCGTTGAAGAAGCCGTTCTGGCTGGCCAAGACGCGGTGGACGCCGCCGTTGGTGTTGCGGAGGGTGCCGCCGGTGACGGCGGCGTTGACTTGATACTGGACTTCCGAGCCGGCGCCGTCGGCGAGGATCAGGCCGTCGGTGTTGTCGAAGCTGCCGTTGCCGCTGCCGGTGAATAGGAGGGCGCCGCCGTCGACGGCTTGGAGCGTGCCGTCGTTGATCAAGCCGTTGATCGCGCCGGGATCGACCAGCAGGACGCCGCCGCTGACGTCGGCGGAGACCAAGCCGCCCGCCTGGTTGATGAAGCCGAGGCTGTTGCTACCGAGGTTGCCGGTGCCCGCGATGGTGTGGCCGGCTTGTTGCGTGAGGACGTTCTGGGTGCCGCCGTTGTCGCGGAGGGCGCCGCCATCCAAGAGGATCAGCCCCGTCCCGCCGAGTTGGACGTCCTGGAACGCGAGCACGCCGGGTGCGGTCACCACGATGACGCCGTCATTGTTAAGGTCCGGCCCGTTGATCGTGAAAATGCCGGAGTTGATAAGCAGTTGGTTGGGATCTGCCGAGCCGGAGTCCGCGAGGTCGAGGCTCAAGATGGAGCGGCTGGCGGTCGACGTCACATCGACGCCGTCCACGGTCACGACCGGGTTAGCGATCAAGACGTCGACGTTCGCGGGCACGCTCCCGGTGTCCCAGTTGCTGGCGACGCCGAAATCGCCGTCCGTGCTGGCGTTCCAAACGGTTTGGGTGTGTCCGGCTAACGTGACGGAGGCGGCGAACAGGGCCGCGGTCGAGAAGGCAAAGTTTTGGACCCGGGAAGCGCATGGCCACAGCGTTATCTCTCTCTGGTTCATCGGGATCAACTCGGAAATGGGTAGAAGATGGGCGACAGTGAACGTGTCGGGAACGCTTGAGGCAATATATAAGAACTTAGACCGTTAAATCAAGACATATTCTGTGGGCAGATCGCGAGTTTTGGAGGGTGTGATTTCATCTGATCGCCGGCGGCCTATCTGGTGGGATTGGAAGGCTGGGAGGCTTGGATTGCAATATTTGGGGCGGTGGACGCAAGCTGCGTCGCGTTGTTTCCGATAGCTCTTGAAGATAGTGAGCACACGTTGTGGTCGTCGGGGGCTCACCTGTTGGGGGGGTGGGAGTTTGAGATGGAAACCGTGGTTGTGGTGGAAAAGCAGGCGTTGGTCCGCGAGCTCCTAGCGGGCGCGTTGGAAGCCGAGAGGTATCTGGTATTGACCGCTCCGAGCCTCGATGAGGCGGCCGAGCTGGTCACCGGGGTCGCGCCCAACCTGCTGATCGTGGACCCGGCGTGCGATCCGTCGGCGGACCTGTTGGGCCTGGCGGGCTTATGGGACGCTTTGGAGAGTCGGCCGCAGCTGCTGCTGTTGCATCAAGACCTCCAGGCCGCCACGGCCGAAGCGTTCGTCGAAGAGCGGAAGGGGGCTTGCGTGGCTCGTGACGCGTTCGAGCGGCAAGCCTTCCTCAAGGCCTGCCGCGATTTGATCCCGGCAGCCGCGGCGAGCAGTGGCACGTCGGCTCCTTCACTCGACCCACCGAGCAAGTCGTTCGACTCGCCGGCTCACGCCGCGCCCAAGCCGTCGGCCACGGCTCCCACCACGCCCAAACCGGTTTCCGTCGCGCCGATTCCGGCGATCGACGAACTGGGGCTGCTCAAGACGCTCAAACCAGTGGTGACGCGTGATCAACTGGAAGAGGCCACCGCCCGCGGCGTGATGTTGCCGCTGGACACGAAAGTTTCTGCTCGTGTCGGGGCGCTGCTGGATCAAGCCGACGCGTCGCCCGCCGATCTCTGCCGTGCGGTTGCGCGAGACCCGGCGTTGAGTTTGCGCGTGCTCGCCGCGTCGGCCGCGATTTCGGAGGGCCGGCGCGAGCCGGTGCGTTCGGTAGCCACGGCGATCGACCGCGTCGGGAAGGCCGGCATCGCGACGATCCTCACCAAAGCCGAGCAGGACGGCGACCCACAAGCCACTTGCGAAGCACTGACGGAAGACCTCAAACGCTGCGGCATCGACCGCCGCGCGGCTTGGCGGCACGCTCACGCCGTTGCGCTCATCGCCGGAGAGGTTGCACGTCTCGGCGGCGGCAACGCCGACGACGTACAGGCCGCTCGCACCGTGGGCTGGCTGCACGACCTGGGCCGGCAGGTGTTCGCGACCACGCTGCCCGACGCTTACGCCGAGGCGTGCGAAGCCGCCGTGGCTCTGGGCTTGCCGCTGGTCGCGGTCGAGAGTCAGATGATGCTGGACCACCATGGCCAGCTCATGGAAAAGCTGCTCCGTGGTCTGCGTCTCGCGCCTGCGCTCGCCACGTCGATCGGCTGCCATCAATTGCCGCTGATCGAGGCCCGCAACCTCTCGGGCAAACACTTTCAGGAAACGCTCACGCTCGCGATCGCCGATCGGTACGCCGCGGCGCTGGGCACGGGCGATCCGGTCGCCGACCCGTTGCGAGGCCTCGAACACCACGCCGCCGCGCTGAAGCTGGACGCCAAAAAACTGGCCGCGAGCCTCGACGCTTGCCGGCGGCAGCTCGACCAGGACGTCGCGTCCTTCAGCAAGGCCGTCGGCGAAGCGATGCCCACCGACCCGCCCTGGCTCGCCACGCTCGACGCGGCGGTCCGCCAGACGCTGGGCACCTTGTTCGTCGGCAACGACCCGAACAACGACGCCTTTGCGGTACTCGCCCGCCAGCTCAACGCCAGCGCCGAAATAAAGCCGAGCGTTGCCGTGGTCCGGCTCACCAACGTACGCGACCGCGACCCGCTGACCGGCAAGCTGCGCGGCTGGGAGTTCGAGCACGGCGTCGGCCGGCTGCCGGTGCTGTTGATCTCGCCCAAGGGCAACCTCACGCTCGAGGACGGCGCGATGGCCGGGCGCGCCGTGCAATGCCTGGCCGAGCCGGTGTCGCCGCGTCGGATTGCCGCGGCGCTCAACACGCTGCTGCAAGCCGAACCCGCCGCGTCCGCGCAAGCGGCCTGAGAGCCGGCCCCGATTCACACCCGGGCCGCTGGCTCGGTCCGGCTGCGCAGGTGATCCAGCACGTTCATGAAGTTGATGTACGCGTCGTAAGGCGAGGCGTAGGGGCTGAAGTACTTGTGCACCTCGCCGTCCGCATAGAACTTTGTGCACATGTAGTAGAAGTGGTCCGACGTGGTGAGCTTCCGCCAATCGCAAAGCAGATCGCTCGGCGAGTCCACCTTGTGCGACGCCGGGTCGGCGATGGCCCGCTTGACCGCCGGCTCGAGCTTGAACAGCTCCGCCGCGGCGTTGTTCTGCATCGCGTTGCCCAGCCAGGCCGACGCGTCGCGCTCGGTGTCCGCCCAGCTCACGACCGACTTGCTTTCGATCGAGCCCTGCGGATCGAACTCGTCGAGCACTTCGGACGGCGTGAGCATCGGGACGTGCGCGTCGAGCAGCTGCCGCGGCAGCCCGGATAGGAAGTCGAAGATGCCGGTGGGCTCCCACTGGTGCTCGCCGAAGGTCTCGAAGTCCATGAACAAGCCGACCACATCGCCGGTTTCTTCGGCGATCCAGTGGGCGTATTTGTCCGCGGTCAAGGGATAGCCTGGCCAGCTCGAATCCGAAAAGCGGAACGCGATGTCGTCGCTGAGTCGGTGGTTCTTCATCAGCACCGATAGGCCCGGCGCCGCGGCGGCGCGATAGACGTGGTTCGCGGATCGTCCTTGCAGCAAAGACTCGGCCCCCTCGCACAGCACGCCGAGGAACCGACCGTCTTCGAGCAGCCGCTGCGCGAGCGCGTCGTTGAAGATCAGCTCGGTGTTGCGGAACACGCTGGGACGTTGGCCGAATAGCTCGTCCATGAGCTCGACGTGCAGGGCGACCTGCGCGTCGAACTCGTCGTCGCTGAACAAGTGGGCCAGGCTGTGGTGTGAGGTCTCGGTGAGGAATTCGACGCAGCCGGTCTCCGCGAGTTTTTGCAGCCACTCGACCACGTCGGGGCACCAGCGGCGGCACTGCTCGATCAGGTTGCCGGTGACGGACAGGGCCAGCCGGAAGTCGCCGCCCATCCGCACCGCGAGTTCGTGCAGCCGGCGGAGCCCGGGCAGGTAGGACTTGGCCGCAACCTTGCGGAGGATCGCCGCGTTGTTCGTATCGTCGAAGTAGTCCGACGCGGCGTCGAACACCGAGTATCGGCGGAGGCGTTGCGGCTGATGCAGCTGGAAGTAGAAACACACCGCGGGCATGGCGTCGTCCCTGAGGGCCGGGGCGGGACAACCACGGGTCGTCCGTTGCGTGGAGTCTAGAGCGTGGCCGCGGGGCGTGGGGCGGCGTCCGGCTACGCAGCCTCGCCGGTGGTCCGGGGTTCCGCGGTGGGCGGCGCGGCAGAGCCGATCGGTGAGACGATGATCCGCGCTCCGCGGCGGAACATGACGTACGCGTAAATCCACGAGCCCATCACCGCGATCCGGTTGCGGAACCCGACCAGGTACGCGATGTGGATGAACATCCAGGCCATCCACGCTACGAAGCCCTTCATCTTGAGGCCGCGGATCAGCGGCAGGTCGCCCGTCCATGCGACGGCGCGTTTCCGGCCGATCGTCGCCATCATGCCCTTGTCCCAATACTCGAACGGCCGGTTGGTTTCTTCGCCTTCGCTGCGGGCGATCTGCCGCTCGAGTCGTGCCTCGATCAGCTTGGCGACGTGCTTGCCCATCTGGATCGCGGCGGGCGCGACGCCGGGTACGGGGTCGCCCCGCTTGTCCGTGATCGACGCGATGTCGCCGACGAAGAACACCTCGGGGTAGCCGTGGCTGGCCAGCGACAGGTCCGCGTCCACCGGCACGCGTCCGCCGCGCGCCAGCTCGATGCCGCACCCCTCCGCGACGCTCTTGGTGATCGGGTTCGCCTTCACGCCCGCGCCCCAGAGCACGTTGCGCGAGTCGATCCGTTGGCCGCTCTTGAGCATCACGTGGTCTTCCTGCACGTCGACCACGCGGTCGCTCAGGATGATCTCCACGCCCAGCGACGTGAGCTGCTCCTTCGCCGACGCGCTCAGGTCCTCCGGGTACTCCTGCAAGATGCGGTCCTTGGAGTGCACGAGGATCACGCGGGCTTCGGCGGGGTTGATCCGACGGAAGTCCTTGCGAAACACCCGCTGCGCCAGCTCCGCCATCGATCCCGCCAGTTCGACCCCCGTCGGACCGCCGCCCACCACCACGATCGTCATGAGCATCTTCTGCTCGACCGGGTCGATCGCCGTCTCGGCCTTCTCGAAACTGCTGAGCACCCGCCGGCGGATCCGCATCGCGTCGTCCAACGTTTTCAAGCCCGGCGCGTGCTGCTCCCAGTGCTCGTTGCCGAAGTAGCTCTTCTCGCCTCCCATCGCGCACACGAGGTAGTCGTACTTGAGCGTCCGCCGCACGAACCGCACCTCGCGTTCGCACACGTCGATCGCCTCGGCTTCGCCCATTAGCGACACGACGTTCGGTCGGTTTCGGAAGATCGAACGGATCGGCTCGGCGATGTCCGGCGCCGACAAGCCCGCCATCGCGACCTGATACAGCAGCGGCTGGAACAGGTGGTGGTTCTGCTTGTCCACCAGGGTGATCCGGGCGTTGCCTCGGAACTCCCGGCAAAACGTCAGCCCCGCAAACCCCGCTCCCAGCACCACGATGTGCGGCAGCCCCCGCAGCGGCTCGGGCACGTGTATGTCTTCCATGGTTTGGCTCCCGATCGATCCTCCACACCCTAGGAAGCCCGCGTCCCAAGAACGCGGGCCGACGTCGCAAGAAACTTATACTCCCCGGCTCGCTCCGAATCGAAGCCGAACCCGCCATGACTACGCCCACCGCCGCCGACATCCGCCGCCAGTTCGTCGATTTCTTCGTCGACAAACACGGCCACGCCAACGTGCCCTCCTCGCCCGTGGTCCCCCACGACGACCCGACGCTGCTGTTCGCCAACGCGGGCATGAACCAGTTCAAGCCGTACTTCCTCGGCACCGAATCCCCGCCCGACCCGCCCCGCGCCGCGAACACCCAGAAGTGCATCCGCGCCGGCGGCAAACACAACGACCTCGACGACGTCGGCAAGGACACCTACCACCACACGTTCTTCGAGATGCTCGGCAACTGGTCCTTTGGCGACTACTTCAAGGCCGAGGCGATCGACTGGGCGTGGGAACTGCTCACCGCCGTCTGGGGCCTCGACCCGGACCGCCTGCACGCGACCTACTTCGAAGGCGACGAAAACGAAGGCCTCGAACCCGACCTCGAGGCCAAGACCCTCTGGGAAAAGTACCTCCCGCCCGAACGCATCCACCCCGGCAACAAGAAAGACAACTTCTGGGAGATGGGCGACACCGGCCCGTGCGGCCCGTGCTCGGAGTTGCACTACGACGGCACGCCCGACAAGTCCGGCTTGAATTTGGTCAACGCCGACCACCCCGACGTCATCGAGATCTGGAACCTCGTGTTCATCCAGTTCAACCGCACGCTCGCCGGCCAACTCGAAAACCTCCCCGCCCAGCACGTCGACACCGGCATGGGCTTCGAACGCGTCGTCCGCGTCCTCCAAGGCAAGGACAGCAACTACGACACCGACGTGTTCGCCCCGATCTTCGCCGCGATCCGGGACGTCACCGGGGCCCGCACGTACCAGCCGGGCGGCAGCGGCGACAACCTCGGCGACCCGATCAACGTGGCGTACCGCGTGATCGCCGACCATATCCGCACGCTCACTTTTGCACTCACCGACGGCGCCCACTGCGGCAACGAGGGCCGGAATTATGTGTTGCGTTCGATCCTGCGTCGGGCGGTGCGGTACGGTCGGCAGACACTGGGCGTGCGGGAGCCTTTCTTCTTCAAGCTGGTGCCCGCCGTGATCGACGCGATGGGCGACGCCTTCCCCGAACTCAAGAACAACCCGGATGCGGTGGCCGAAGAAATCCGCGACGAGGAAGAGAGCTTCAGCAAGACGCTTGATCGCGGCATCGTGCTTTTCGACGAAGCCGCGCAGCGTGGCGGCCAAACCATCGCCGCCCAAGACGCTTTCCAACTCCACGACACCTACGGCTTCCCGATCAGCTTGACGCAACTCATGGCCGAAGAACGCGGCATGACCGTGGACGTCGCCGGCTTCGAGAAGCTCATGGAAGAGGCCCGCGAGAAATCACGCGGTGCCGGCGGTGGGTCGGATGCCAAAGCGTCGCTTGCCGAGCAAACCCAAAAGGGCCTCGACGCCGGTTGGTACACCGACACCGACTTTACCGGCTATGAAACCAGCGAGTGTCCGCCGCAACCCAATCGCGTGCACGTCTTCGTCAAGCACGGCGACGCCTACGAACCCGCGACACAGGCCCAACCCGGCGGCGAGGTCGCGGTGGTGCTGAAACACACGCCGTTCTACGCCGAGCAGGGCGGCCAGGTCGGCGACACCGGCTCGATGATCGTCCGCAACGCCGTGTCTACGTCCGGCGGCGAGACGGTGCGGGTCAAAATTACCGACTGCGTCAAGGTCGGCGACGTACACGTCCACCTCGGCACCGTCTCGGCCGGCACGCTCGAAAACTCCGACGAAGACGTGAGCGTGGCGCTCGCGGTCGACCTTGAACGCCGCAAAGCCGTCGAAGCCAACCACACGATCACCCATGTCATGAACCGCGCGTTGCGCGACCACGTCAATCGAGACGCCGCCCAGCGCGGCTCGCTCGTCGACGACGAGAAGACGCGTTTCGACTTCGCCCACGGCGGCGCGTTGACCGAGGACCAACTCGCCGCGGTGGAAGCGCAGGTCAACGCCGACATCGCCGCCGACCTGCCGGTGTTCGCCGCGTACGCCCCGCAGGAGCAGGCGACCCAGATCCACGGCCTCCGCGCCGTGTTCGGCGAGAAGTACCCGCCCACGGTGCGCGTCGTGTCGATCGGGGCCGACCCCGCCGCGATGCTCGCCGACCCGGGCAACGAAGACTGGGCGAGTTATTCCGTGGAGTTCTGCGGCGGCACGCACCTCGGGGCCACCGGGCAGGCCGGCGCGTTCGCCGTGATTAGCCAGGAAGCCGTGAGCAAGGGCGTCCGCCGGGTGACCGCGGTCACGGGCGACGCCGCGCACCACGCGACGCGCGACGGCGATCGGTTGCTTGACGAATTGCGCAAGCTGCACGACGCGCCGCCCGAGCGTCTGCCCGACTTGCTCGACGACGTGACGAAGCAGATCGAAGCCGCGGTCGTGCCCTTGCGCCACAAATCGCAGCTGCGGGCGGGGCTCGGCGAGCTGACGGACAAAGTCAAACGGCACCGCAAGGCCGCCGGCAGCCAGACCGAGCAGGCCGTGGTCGAGCACGCGCGGCGGGTCGCCGAATCCGCCGAGGAGTCGCTGGTCGTCGCCGAAATCCCCGAGGCGGACGGGAAGACCTTGCGGACGGCGATGGACGTGATCCGCAAGAAGAAGCCGGAAGCCGCGATGCTGCTGGCCGCGTCGTCGGACGGCAAGGTTGCGCTGCTCGCTTCGGTTCCCGAAGCCAAGGTGAAAGACGGCCTCAAGGCCGGAGACTGGATCAAGCACGTCGCGCCCGTGGTCGGCGGCGGCGGCGGCGGCCGGCCCGACATGGCCCAGGCGGGCGGCAAGGACGCCAGCAAGCTGCCCGAAGCGCTAGAAGCCGCCCAACAATTCGCGAGGGAACGGCTGTCCCGCTAGCCTGTCGCCAGATGGGATGGAAGAACGTCGTCACCATCGCCTTGCTGCTTTGCGGACTCGTCTGCGTGCTGCTCCCGAGCCTCGGCACCCCGCCCTGGGTGGCCAACCAGCCCGCCCTGTGGCTGATCATTACCGCGGTGGTGTGGAGCAACGTGTTTTTTTCTTGCGGACGTCGTCCGCCGAAACCGAAGTCATTGAATCATGCCCCGCATCAACGACCACTTCCTCAAGCTCAGCGCCGGCTACTTGTTCCCCGAAATCGGGCGGCGGGTCCGCGCGTTCCAAGAACAGCACCCCGACGCCCAGGTAATCAAGCTCGGCATCGGCGACGTCACCGAGCCGCTCCCCGAGGCGTGCCGTGCCGCCATGACCCGGGCGATCGAAGACCAGGGGCGGCGTGAGACGTTTCAGGGCTACGGGCCGGACCAGGGCTACTCCTGGCTGCGTGAAGCGATCGTGCGGCACGACTTCGCCGCCCGCGGCTGCGACGTCTCGGCCGACGAGGTCTTCGTCAGCGACGCGAGCAAGTGCGACTGCGCGAACATCCTGGACATCCTGGGCCCGGGCAACTCGATCGCGGTGACCGACCCGGTGTACCCGGTGTACGTCGACACCAACGTCATGGCGGGCAACACGGGCGGCGCGCTGCCCGAGGGCGGTTACGAAGGCATCACCTATCTCGCGCTCACCGAAGCCAACGGCTTCAGCGCCCAGATCCCCGACGCCAAAGTCGACGTGATCTACCTCTGCTTCCCGAACAACCCCACGGGCGCGACGGCGACCAAGGCCGAACTCCAAGCCTGGGTTGATTACGCCTTGGAGCACCGCAGCCTGATCCTGTTTGACGCGGCGTACGAGGCGTATATCACCGACGCGGTGTTGCCGCATTCGATCTTCGAGGTCGAAGGCGCCCGCAAGTGCGCGATCGAGTTCCGCAGCTTCAGCAAGAACGCTGGCTTCACCGGCACCCGCTGCGCCTACTCGGTGGTGCCTAAAGAGCTGATGGGCCAAGACGCCGCGGGTGACGAAGTCGCGATGCATGCGCTGTGGCAGCGGCGCCAGGCGACCAAATTCAACAACGTGTCGTACGTCGTGCAGCGCGGGGCCGAGGCGGTGTACACCGAGGCCGGCCAGCAACAGGTCAAAGACCTCGTCTCGTTCTACTTGGCCAACGCGGAGCGGCTCCGGAGCGGCCTAACGGACGCGGGGTACACCGTATTCGGCGGGACCAACGCGCCGTACCTCTGGCTCAAGACGCCCGACGGCGTGGGCAGTTGGGACTTCTTCGACGCGCTGCTGAACGACGCGCACGTCGTGGGCACGCCGGGCGCCGGCTTCGGCGCGGCGGGCGAGGGGTACTTTCGGCTCTCGGCGTTCAACAGCCGGGAAAACGTCGACGCGGCGCTCGAACGCATCGCGGCCAAGGCCACGGTTTAAGCGGCGCGGCGGGCCGTAGACTCGCGGCATGACCACGCCCGACCGCCTCGCGTTCGATCAGGAAGTCTCGCTGTTTCTGGCGACGTGTCGCACCGCGACGCTGGCCACGGTCGACGCCGGCGGGGCCCCGTGCGCCGCCAACGTGCAGTACGCCCACGACGCCGACTTCCGGCTGCTCTGGGTGTCTTCGCCCGACGCGCGGCACAGTCGGAACCTGCAACGCGAGCCGCGTGTGGCGATGACGGCCTACGCCCACGACGACCGGGCCGAAAACATCCACGGCCTGCAGTTGCGTGGCGTCGCGTCGGTGGTCGAAGCGGGGGAGCCGACGGAAGAAGCCTTCGAGCAGTACACCGGTAAGTTCGCCTTCGTCGCGTCGAACCCGCAGCTGCGCGCCGCCGTCGAGAAGCAGCGGTTCTACGCGTTCACGCCGACGTGGCTGCGCTGGATCGACAACCGCGTGCGGTTCGGGCACAAGGTCGAGATGTCGATCGAATCTTGATCACGACGCCGTCTTTCATTGACGGATGTACCGCATGCCGAGTTGTTGGCCCGGCTGCAGGGAAGTGATCGTCACTTTGAGCCGGGCCGTGCTGCGGTCGGATACGTTCGTCAGGAGCGCGACTTCTCCGGCTTCGAAGGCGGATTCGCTCTGGCTGCCGGGATAAATACGGCCGCGATCGGTCGGCGACGGTATCGGGCCAACCGCGAGCTCAACCGGCACGTCGCCGTGGTTGAAGGCTTGCACGATGAAGCCCGCGGGCTGCCCCCCGCCGAGCACGAACGTTTCGCCCGGCGGGATCGACAGGCCCGAACGCAGCACCTCGCCGTCGGCGTACGGCTTGGGGAAGCCGCCGCCGCTGGTGCAGCCGAGCACCACGAGGCCGACGGTGAGGATCGCCGCGACGCCCGTCCAAAAGGGGAGGCGACGGCTTTTTAGGCCTTGAGCATGGGTCGGGTTCGGATCGTGCATCGCGATGGGCTCCGTGGAAGCGAGAAGGCGAAATCGGGCGTTCCGCCGCAAACGTCTCGACGCGTGCGGGTCTGCCTTCGCTTTCGCGGCTTACGCCGCAACGGATGCGGGATGTTTCACGATCGGTTTAGATTTTTTGCGATCGCATCGACGATCGCATCGGGCTCGGCCATGCGACCTCCGCCGGAGGTCCGACACGCCTGCCAGCCGTCATCGGGCCCGACCTGATCGAGTTGTGGCAAGGTGTCGCGTAGCGTCGCGAGGTTGCGCTGCACGATCGGGTTCGCCCACATGTCGGCGTTCATCGCGGGGGCGAGCAGCAGCTTCGTCTCGGTAGGCAGGGCGCAGGCGGTGAGCGAGACGAGGTCCGGCGTGAGTCCGGCGGCGAGCTTGGCGATCAGGTCGGCGCTGCACGGCGCGACGACCAACAGCTCGCACCACCGCGCCAGGCCGATGTGTTGCGAGTCCGGCCGATCGTCGTGGGCCCACATGCTCGTGAGCACCGGGTGCCCCGACAGCGACTGCAGCGTGAGCGGCGTGATGAATCGTGTCGCCGCCTCGGTCATGATCACGCGGACGTCGGCCCCGCCCTGCACCAGCCGGGAAACCAGCGTGGCCGTCTTGAACGCAGCGATACCGCCGCTGACCCCCACGAGCACGCGGCGATCAGCGAGAGGAGATTCGGGCATGACGGAAACCCAGGAAGAACGCGAGCGGCGTCAGGCCGACGCTTCTTCATCGGCTTCGGCTTCCGCGGCGGCGACGGCCGCGGGCACGGGTTCGGGCTCTTGGCCTTCGATGGCCCAGGTGATCTTGCCTTCCACGATCTCGGCGACGGCGACCTCGAAGTCGTTACGCATCTTGCCGTCCGGGCCGCGCCGATCGACCAGCGGGCGGGCGCCGTCCATCAACTCACGGACGCGGTGCTGGACCAGCGAGGTGAACTTGAACCGGCCGCCCAGCGCGTGGATCACGGTGTCGTCTTTGAGGGCTTCGATCATGGGGTATCGCGGGTTGGAGGCGGGGATCGCGGGGACGAGCCGGCGTCGGCTTTCTTTCCGCGGGATCGTCGATTGTACGGAGGCGCCGGGGCCGGATCAAGGGCGGTCGCCGCGGAGCCGGGCCAGCCGCCGCAGCAGGGGTTCGGCGCGTCGGGCGTTGGCGAAGCCGCGTTGGGTCTGGCCGCCGGCCGTGATGCCCAGTTCGACCAGCCCGGCGCCGGGGCTCTCGGCCGCGGCTGCCTCGGCGGATTGCAGCGGCATCAGCGGCGCGGCCAGCCGCCAGAGGCGGTCCAACTCGGAGGGGTCGAGCCGGGCGGTGACCGGGGGCAGCATCCCCGCGTGGATGCCCGGGCCGACGGCGGCGCGGAAGGTGCCGTCGGCCTCGACGACGTGCTGAGCCGATCGCAGGTGCGGCCGGTCGCGGGGCGTCGCCGCGTCGGGGTACACCGCGGCCTGCAACGCGAAGTCGGGCGGCGCCCAGGCGTAGGTCGGCGCGCCGGCGTTGCCCACCGACGAACACCCGCCGGCCGCGATCCACCCCAGCCCGCAGGACAGGCCAATTAATACGAGGCGGACGACTCGGAAGATGGAGCAACGAACGGTCGTCATCACCACAATTCTAAGCCGACCGCCATCGCCGGCACACCTCACGTCCCGGCGTCGTGGCTTTTCGGATCCGCGACCGCCGCGACGGCCACCGCGACTTGCTCGACGCCGGTTCCCCGTAACGCCCGGACGCAGCCCCGCAGCGTCGCCCCGCTGGTCAGCACGTCGTCCACCAGCATGACGCGAACCCCGGTCAAATCTACGTCCTCCGCCGCGAAGCTCGCGCTCACGTTTGTCGCCCGGTACGACGGCGCGACCTGTGTCTGCGGCGGCGGGTGACGCGTCCGCCGAAGCAGCTCCGCGTACCGCCAACCCCGCGCCTGGCTCAACGCTCGGCCCATCCGCTCGGCCTGGTTATAGCCCCGCCACCACCGCCGACGCCACGGCATCGGCACGCCCGTCACCCAAACCCCCGCGTCGCCCGCCCAGGCGTGGTCCGCCAACGCCTGCCCGAGCTGCTCCCCGAACCACTCGGCCCAGACGAACCGATTCTGAAACTTCATCGCTCGCACCCAACCCGACAGCGGATCGCCGTACGGGCCCAGCCGCGTGACATCGACCCACGGCACCGCACGCTTCACGCACCGCTCGCAGCCATCGCCGTGCTCGGTCCGCCGCGCCCCGCCCATCCCCAGCGACGCGCCGCATCGGGCGCAATACTTCTCCCGCCGATCGATCTGCCATGCCAGCGTCTCGGCCAGCGCCGTTTCGACGATCGGCGGGGCCACGCGGTCCAAGCCGCGCCGCAAGTTGCGTCGCCAATCCGAAACCGTATCCCGTACCCGAGCCGCGGCGTCCGCCATGCCGTCTTTATACTCCGATGGTGCCCCCGGAAGCCACGCTCATCGAGCCCGCCGCCGCGCCCAACGCCGAGTCTTCTCCGCCCGCCGCGGTTTCCCGCTGGCGGCCCGCGATCATCTCCGCACCCTTCGGCAACTACATCCAACCCGAAGGTTGTACCGCCACGCTTGGCACCTTCACCGCCATGCCCCGCGGCGGCCGGGTGACGCAGATCATCAAAACCGTGTG
>JBCDDH010000040.1:0-29234 GCA_039180415.1 Planctomycetota bacterium
CCGACATGCTCGACGAGAACGCGCTGACGATCGGTTTCGCCCGGCGATTCGCGACCTACAAACGCGCGCCGCTGATCTTTAGCGACCTCAAGCGGCTGATCAACATCGTCGGCGACGACGACCGCCCCGTGCAGTTCATTTTTGCCGGCAAGGCGCACCCGGCTGACCTGGGCGGGCAGGCGTACCTGCAGCGGGTGGTGCAGATGAGCCGGAAGGCCGGGTTCAAGGGGCGCATCGCGGTCTTGGAGAACTACGACATGCAGATCGGCCGGATGCTCACGTCCGGCAGCGATATCTGGCTCAACAATCCGCTGCGGCCGAACGAAGCGTCGGGCACGTCGGGCATGAAGCCGCCATTGCACGGGGGCGTGAACCTGTCGATCCTCGACGGCTGGTGGCCCGAGGGCTTCAACCGCCGCAACGGCTACGCGATCGGCGACGGCCGGGAGTACACGTCGCAGGCCCGCCAGGACAAATACGACGCGGGCTGCATCTACGAGCTGCTCGAGGACACGATCGTCCCGGCGTTCTACACCCGCGGTCGAGACGGCGTGCCGAAGAAGTGGGTCAAGGTGATGCGCGAATCGATGCGGTCGATCCCGGCGCAGTTCAGCACGCACCGCATGTTGGGCGACTACGTGAGCGGGTATTACCTGCCGGCCCACGGCTGAATGAAATTTCGCCTCCGCGGACCCGGAGCCCTGCGGCTACGCTACGCGGATGTCTGACGACCAGGGAACCTATCCGACCGCCGAGCACGCGCGACTCGCCGAGGAGGCCGCCCGCACGGCGAACTGGAAACGCTGGGGCCCGTTCCTGTCCGAACGGCAGTGGGGCACGGTCCGTGAGGACTACTCGCCCGACGGCGCGTGCTGGGAACACTTCCCCTTCGAGCACGCGCACCTGCGGGTGTACCGCTGGGGCGAGGACGGCCTTCTCGGCTGGACCGACCGCGAGTGCCGCCTGTGCTTCGGCCTTGCGCTGTGGAACGGGCAGGACGAGATCCTTAAGGAACGCCTTTACGGCCTGACCGGTCCGCAGGGCAACCACGGCGAAGACGTCAAGGAAAAGTACTGGTACCTCGACGCGACGCCGACCCATGGGTACAACGCCGCGGCGTACCACTACCCCCACGCGGCCTACCCCTACGAGAAACTCCTGGCCGAGAACAACAAGCTCAGCCGGGAGGACGACGAGTACGAGATCGAAGACACCGGCGTGTTCGACGACGGCAAGTACTTCGACGTGGTGGCGGAATACGCCAAGGACACGGCCGACGACGTGCTGGTGCGCGTCACCGTGACCAACTGCGCGTCGGACGGCGATCCGAAAACGATCCACGTGTTGCCGCAGCTCTGGTTCCGCAACACCTGGATGTGGGGCTGCGAGCACGAAGGCTGCACGATCAAGCCGTGGATGTGGAGCGAAGGCACGGGCACCGGCGAGCCGCCGAGCACGATCCGGGCCGACCATCAGACCCTCGGCAAGTTCACGTTTCACCTGGGCGTCGGTCCCGACGGCCGGCAGCCCGAGCTGCTGTTCACCGAGAACCTCGCGAACACCAAAGCGCTCTACAACGACAAGGAGCCGGCCCCGTACACCAAGGACGCGTTCGGTCGGTACCTGATCAACAAAGAGAAGGCTGCGGTCAACCGCGCGATGCGCGGCACGAAGGCCGCCGCCGTGTACAAGTTCACGCTCGGGCCCGGGGAGAGCCAGACGATCCGCATCCGGTTTCGTAACGACGAGCTGCCCGCGATGACCAGCGCCGAAGCGCTGGGCGAGAACTACGACGCGGTGTTCGCGCAGCGAAAACAGGAAGCCGACGCGTTTTACCGGCATGTGTTGCCCGACGGGCTCGACGACGAGCAGCGGCTGGTGAGCCGGCAGGCCTACGCCGGTTTGGCTTGGTGCAAGCAGTTTTATCACTATATCGTGCAGGCCTGGCTGGACGGCGACCCGCTCATGCCTACGCCGCCCGCGAAGCGCAAGGAGGGGCGCAACGGCGAGTGGCGGCACTTCTTCGCGCGGGACATCCTCAGCATGCCGGACAAGTGGGAGTACCCGTGGTTCGCCGCGTGGGACTCGGCGTTCCACATGATCCCGTACAGCCGGATCGACCCCTACTTCGCCAAGCGGCAGATGGAGAAGTTCCTCCGCGAGTGGTACATGCACCCCAACGGGCAGATCCCCGCGTACGAGTTCGCGTTCGAGGACGTGAACCCGCCGGTGCACGCCTGGGCGGTCTGGCGGATCTACAAGATGACCGCGCCGCGCGGGCAGCGCGACCGGGCGTTCCTGGCGAGCTGTTTCCAGAAGCTGCTGCTTAACTTCACGTGGTGGGTCAACCGCAAGGACCCGCAGGGCAACAACGTGTTCGGCGGCGGCTTCCTCGGGCTGGACAACATCGGCGTCTTCGACCGGTCGCAACCGCTGCCGGGCGGGCACACGCTCACGCAGTCCGACGGCACCGCGTGGATGGCGTTCTACTCCGCGACGATGCTGGGCATGGCGATCGAGCTCGCCGACGGCGACCACCCCGAGAGCCGGGCGTACGCCGACATGGCCAGCAAATTCTTCGAGCACTTCGTGCACATCGCCGACGCCGCGAACCACCTGGGCGGCTCGGGCTTGTGGGACCCCGAAGACGGCTTCTACTACGACCACCTGGTGATCGACGGCAAGAGCGAACCGCTGCGCGTGCAGTCGCTCGTGGGCCTGATGCCGATCGTGGCGGTCGAGACGTTCAACCGGGAGCGCATCAACCGCATCCCCGGTTTCCGCAAACGCCTCGACTGGTTCCTGCAGCACCGCACCGACTTGGCCCGGACGATCACGTACATGGTCGACGACGAGTCGGCCGACGCCACGTCCGAGCGCGTGCACGGCAACCGCTTCCTGCTCGCACTGCCCTCACGGGCCCGGTTGGAAAAGGTGCTCTCGCACATGTTCGCCGAGGACGAGTTCTACGGGCCTTACGGCATCCGCTCGATGTCCAAGAAGCACGAGGCCGACCCGTACGAGGTCCAGATCGGCAAGCAGCACTACGTCGTCGAATACGCTCCGGCCGAGTCTCGCACCGCGATGTTCGGCGGCAACTCCAACTGGCGCGGCCCCGTGTGGTTCCCCATGAACTACCTCATCATCGAGGCGCTGCAGCGGTACCACCACTTCTACGGCGACAGCTTCAAGGTCGAAGTCCCCACCGGCTCGGGGAACTGGATGAACCTCATGGACGCGAGCCGGGCGTTGGCGCAGCGGCTGACCAGGCTCTGCGTGCCCGACGAGAACGGCCGGACGCTGTTCTATGAGTACTTCCACGGCGACACCGGCCGCGGCTGCGGCGCGTCGCACCAGACCGGCTGGACCTCGCTGGTCACGCGCTGCATCGAGGAGGTCGCGGCGGGGGCGAGCGTGTGGAACCCCGACGAATCGATGGCCGGCGTCGCGTCGCCTTGATCCGAAAAGGCCGAGCCGGCCCCAACCCGCCGCGGATTCTGCACCCCGACCGACCCGATAACCGATGCTCCCGCATAGCCGCGCCGCGGCCGACTCCCGGCTACACTGCCGGCTTGCTTTCGGCCGCCCGAAAGCCAACCGCTCCGACCCCTACGCACCCGCACCGACGCCACGAATTTGATCCTCGACAACCTCCTAAGTTGGTTCAGCGTCGACATGGGTATCGACCTGGGCACCTGCAACACGCTGGTCTGCGTCCGCGGCGAGGGGATCGTGCTCAACGAGCCTTCCGTGGTGGCGGTCAAACGCGGGACCAACCAGGTCCTGCAAAACGGCAACGCCGTCGGCTGGGTCGCTAAGGAGATGCTCGGCAAGACGCCCGGCAGCATCACCGCCATCCGCCCGCTCAAGGACGGCGTGATCTCCGACTTCGACATCACGCAGGCGATGCTGGGCTACTTCATCCGCAAGGTCAACGGCAAGCGCCCGTTCGTCAAGCCGCGGGTCGTCATCGCCGTGCCCTCGGGCATCACCGCCGTGGAAAAGCGCGCGGTGATCGAGTCCGCCGAGCGGGCCGGGGCGCGGCGGGTGTACCTCGTCGAAGAGCCCATGGCCGCGGCGATCGGCGCGAGCCTGCCCGTGGTCGAAGCCACCGCGTCGATGATCGTGGACATCGGCGGCGGCACCACGGAAGTCGCCGTCATGTCGCTCGCGGACATCGCGCAGTGCGAATCGGTCCGCGTGGCCGGCGACGACCTGGACGAGGCCCTCATCAACCACATGAAGAAGGCCTACAACCTGATGATCGGCGAACAGACCGCCGAGCGCATCAAGATCGAGATCGGCTCGGCGGCGCCCGTCGACGAAGAGACCACGATGGAGGTCCGCGGCCGGGACAACATCTCGGGTCTGCCGCGCAAGACGGTGATCACCAGCGAAGAGATCCGTGAGGCGCTCCAGGAACCGCTCAGCGCGATCGTCGGTACCGTCACCCGAACGCTCGAGCGCTGCGAACCCGAACTCGCCGCCGACCTCGTGGACAACGGCATCACCCTTGCCGGCGGCGGCGGCCTGCTCCGCGGTATTGACGTGATCGTCTCCAACGCGACGGGCCTGGACTGCCGCATCGCCGAAGACCCGCTCACCTGCGTCGCCCGCGGCACCTCCATCTACCTCGAACACCTCGAGGAATGGAAGGGCACGATGGAGTCCGACATGGACGAGCTGTGAGCGTCTCGGGTGAGTGATGTCGGGTTTCAGATGTTCGCGGCGGCTACCCATCTGAGATCGCCGATCTGACATCTGACATTTTCCCCCATGCTCCACCCCCGTGTCGTCATCCTGATCTTGGCCGCGTTGCTTTCGATCAACGCGTTGATGCCGATCGGGTATGCCTTCGGGCTGGGCAACTTCCTCCAGCCGATCGTGCAACTGCTCGTAACGCCGGGCCGGCCGGTGTATCAAGCCCTGGGGGGCACCCGCGCGATTGAGAATCCCGAGGCCGACGAACTGGCCGGCTTCACCGACGATCAGCTACGCCGCGACTACGCCCTGGCCCGCGTCGAAAACGAACGCCTCCGCCAGCAGAACCTCCGGCTGACCGAACGTCTGGCCGAAATCCTTCCGCTCCGCGACCTGCTCGCCGAACGCGGCCTCGACCAGCTCCGCCAGCTCTCGGCCCGCGTTAACCCCGGCGGTGCCGACGGCACGCTCGCGGTCGCCGCCGGCACCGACGACGGCGTCGCGCCCGGGCAGACCGTGGTGTACGGCGTCCACGTCGTCGGCCGCGTCGCCGAGCCGCTCGGCTCTGGATCCGCCTCCGTCGCCCTGATCACCCGCATCGGCGACCGCCTCCGCGTTACGATCAGCCCGCCGGCCAATGCGCAAACCGCCGGGGGAGTCGCCGCGTCTCGGGTCACGCCACTCGACACGCGGGTCCGTCTCGACGTGGAGCTGGGGGCGTTCATCACCGAGGAAGTGCCGACCACGTCGAACGTGAACGTCGGTGACGTCGTCCGTCTCGCCGACGAGCTGAGCTTCGCCGAGGCGCAGGGCTTCCAACTCGGCCGTGTCACCGTCGTCGAGCCGCTGCCCAGCAACCCGCTGACGTTGCAGCGCATCGTTGTGGAGCCCGCGCTGGAGCTGCCGCGTCTGAGCCGGGTCACCGTGCTCATGCCGCCGTCTGCAAGCCAAGCCGGCGGGGGCGCCCCGTGAACCGCCTCGTGTTTATCGCCGCGGTGTACCTCGCGCTGCTCACGCAAGCCACGCTCCAGCCGCTCTGGGAACTCGGAGGAGCCCGCACCGGGCAGGGCATCGCCCCTTCGGTGTTGTTGGTGCTCGCCGTGTTCATCGGGCAGTGCGGGCCCAGCGTCGCGGCGCTCGGTTCGGCGTTGATTCTCGGGGTGCTGGCCGACACGTTCGCCCGGCCGTACCCCGAGCTGGGTGTCTTGGTCGGGCCGTACACGTTGGGTTTTACGGTTGGCGTCTATTCAGTTTTGCAGCTCCGATCGCTGCTGTTCCGCCACGCCGTGCTGACTCTCGCGGTTATGACATTGGTCGCCGGCGTGTTCGTCGAGCTCGTAGCCGCCGCGACCCTGGGGCTACGCGGGCTATCGTTCCTCACCGACCACCCGCCGCCCGATACGACCGCCGCGGCGAACTTCGGACGCGGGTTGCTGCGTACCCTCTACACGGTCGCGTTGGCCGTGCCGCTCGGCTGGCTCCTGCTCCGCACCCGCCACCTGTGGCACTTCGGCCACGGTTAAGCCCGAACACCCATGTCTCCCTTCCCCGAACCCCGCCCCGAGCCCCCGCCTGGCTACACCCAGTGGTCCCCGCGTATGACGTGGCGCTCTCGGGCCGTGGCCTGGGCGATCCTGCTGCTGATCCTCATCGGCACCGCTCTGATGGCGATCACCGCCTTCACCGGCCCGCCACGCTGATTCGTATCGCTGCCCGCCGTTTCTTTTCCGGAAGCCCACGGTCTTCGGTGTGGGTATCGCCGTGATACATACCGAGCACATGTCTCCCGAGACCCAAAAAAAACCGTTCAAAAATCATCTCAAGCATTGACATAAACCGAACAAGAGGTATCGTGCCCTAATCCAGTCAATTCCCAAACATTGACGCCAACCTCCGGAGCATTACGATGCCGCTTGCCCCCGCCAAACCCGCTCTCAACGGCACTTCCACCCTTCCCAGCAAGACCAAACGCATGGCCCGCCAATCCAACCCCAACGTTGCCTCGTCCTTCGTCCCTTCGGGTACCCGCGAAAAAGCCCTCGACCAGGCCATGTCCCAGATCGAACGCGCGTTCGGCAAGGGCTCGATCATGCGGATGGACTCCGACGCCACGCTCGACGTCGACGGCATCTCCACCGGGGCCCTGTCCCTCGATCTTGCGCTCGGCGGCAAGGGCCTGCCCCGTGGCCGCGTCGTCGAGATCTACGGCCCCGAGTCTTCCGGCAAAACCACCCTCACCCTCCATGTCGTCGCCGAGGCCCAGAAGCAGGGCGGCGTCGCTGCGTTCATCGACGCCGAGCACGCCCTCGACCCGTCCTGGGCCCGCCGGCTGGGCGTCAACCTCGACGAACTCCTCGTCTCCCAGCCCGACACCGGTGAGCAGGCCCTCGAGATCTGCGAACTGCTGGTGCGCTCCAACGCCGTGGATGTGATCGTTGTCGATTCGGTCGCCGCGCTGATCCCCCGGGCCGAGATCGAGGGGGAGATGGGCGATACCCACGTCGGCCTGCAGGCTCGATTGATGTCGCAGGCCCTCCGCAAGCTCACCGGCGCGATCAGCCGCAGCAAATGCGTTGTCATCTTCATCAACCAGATCCGCGAGAAGATCGGTGTGATGTTCGGCAACCCCGAAACGACCCCCGGCGGCCGGGCGCTCAAATTCTACAGCTCCGTCCGTGTCGACATCCGCCGCACGGCTTCGATCAAGGACGGCGATACGGCCGTGGGCAACCGCACCCGCGCCAAGGTCGTGAAGAACAAGATCGCTCCGCCGTTCAAGCAGGCCGAGTTTGACATCATGTTTAACGAGGGCATTTCGGCGTCGGGTGACCTGATCGACCTGGGCGTCGCCGAAAACGTTGTCCAGAAATCTGGCGCGTGGTTCAGCTTCGGTGAAGTCCGGCTCGGTCAAGGCCGCGAGAAGGCCAAGGAGTTCATCCGCGAGAACTCCGACCTCGCCGACGAGATCAAGAAGCTCGTCCTCGAAGCCAAGGGCGTGATCCCGCCCGGCCACGAGACCCCCGACACGGAGCCTACTGACGACGAAGAAGACGTCTGACGTCTTCGGCGACCGGAATGCCGATAGACTACGGTTACGCGATTCTTATCGCGTTTGCCACCGTAGCTCAATTGGCAGAGCACCGCTTTTGTAAAGCGAAGGTTGCCGGTTCAATTCCGGCCGGTGGCTTCGCTTTTCTTTCAAGGCTGAGCCCATGGGTCTGTTCGACGGAACCTCGCTGGAGCGTCCCGTGACCTGCGAGCGTTGCGGACGGCCCGGCGAGGTCTGCGATTGTCCCAAGACCACTTCGGGTGAGGTGTGTTTGCCCGGCGATCAAGCAGCCCGAGTGAGGCGTGAGAAACGTCGTGGCAAGTGGGTCACGGTCGTCTTTGGCCTGGACGCATCGGCGAGCGATCTGCCCGCGTTGGCCAAGCAGGCCAAGAAAAAGTGGGCAGGCGGGGGCGGTGTGACCGCGGACGGATTCGAAGTGCAAGGCGATCACCGCGACGCGGTCGTCGCGTGGTTGAGGACGCTGGGATACCCGGCGAAACCATCGGGCGGATAACTCGTGTCGAGCCGGCATGCGTAGCCGGTATAACTTTTGGATGGTCGGCGGTGCGCTCTCGAAGGTTCCCTTGAAGTGGTCGGCACCACTGGTGCTCGCGGCGGCGGTGCTGGTGGCCGTGGTTTCGATCGGTGCGGTGACCTATTGGCAAGGACGCGAGGTGGCCGGCACGCTTGAAGCGCGAACGGTTGAGCAGGTGCACGGCCGGATCGCGGATCGCCTGCGCGGCCTGCTCGATGGGCCCGTCCGGTGGAATCGGCAGATCGTGGACCTGATCGAGCGCGATCGGTTGAGCACGGTCAATGTCCGGCGTTGGCGATCGGTTTTGTTTGAACAGGCGGCTTCATTTGACCGAACCATCGCGGGCGCTTGCTGGGCCGACGCGGAACGGGGACGGACGGCGTGGGTGTTCCGATACGAGGGCGACGATCATCACGAGTGGGGCGTGCGGGACGATCTGACGGACTGGCATCTGCACGAGCGGACGCTGACGCCAGACGGGGAGATCGACGCGGGCGCTGAACGCAAGGTGACTTTGGATTACGACCCGAGGGTCAGGCCTTGGTTTACGATGGCGGCGGAGGCGGGTTATCCGTTGTGGGGTGAGCCATACGTGTGGTTGACCACGGGGGATCCGGACGGATCGCTCGGGCTGCCGTTTATGACCCCGGTGTACGGGGACGATGGTTCGTTTTTGGGCGTGGTTGACGTCGAAGTAGGGCTACGAGAATTATCGTCGTTCTTGGCCCGGATCAAGGTCGGCGACAGCGGGTTTGCCTTTGTGATGGATCGGGACGGCTTGTTGGTGGCGACATCGGTGCCGGTGCCGGTGTCGTCGCCCGATCAGAACGGCGAGCCGGAACGTATCTCCGCAACCCAGTGCGAAGACGCTCGCATCGCGTCGGTGGCTAGCTGGTTGACGGGTACGGCGCGTCGGGCAATCGAGCGACGTGCCGAGAACGGGGAAGACGCGACGCCGGCACGAACCGGTGGGGCTTCGAGCGATGCGCCGGACCGGAACGAAGCGAGCAAGGTTTGGCCGCATTCGTTTGACGGGCGCCACGAGATCGACGGCGAGCCCACGCTCGTCCGCATGACACGCTTCACGCACGAGCCCGGGCTGGAGTGGCTGATCGTCACCCTCGTGCCGGAGGCCGATGTGACCGGGGGCATCGAAGCGATCCGTCGGCGAGGGGTCGCGTTGGCGATCGCGGCGGTACTCGCGGCGCTGCTGTTCGGCATGCTCGTTGCGGCTTGGCTCATCAGCCCCCTGATCCGAGTCGGCGAACACGTCCACCGCATTGGCGAAGGCGACCTCGAGGCCGAACTCGAACTGACGCATTCGCCCGAGGTGGACAAGCTGACCGGCGAACTCAACGAGATGACCGCGGGGTTGCGGGATCGGATGGCGTTGCGGAAAAGCCTGGCCATGGCGATGGAAGTGCAGCAGAACCTGTTGCCCGACGCCGATCCCAGCGTGCCGGGCCTCGACCTTGCGGGGCATTGCATCTACTGCGACGAGACCGGCGGCGACTACTACGACTTCATCGAGATCACTCGGAGCGAGGAGGGTCGGAGCGTCTCAGTGGTCGTCGGCGACGTGATGGGCCACGGCATCGCCGCGGCCATGCTCATGGCTACGGCCCGTGGCGTGCTGCGATCGCGGGCGCGGCGACCCGGCACGCTGGCCGACTTCTTGGATCACCTCAACGAATTACTCGTCGAGGTTACGGCGGGCAAGCGCTTCATGACGATGCTGATGCTTAACCTCGATCCCGAGACGCGGACGTTGCGATGGGCGTCGGCGGGCCACGATGCGCCGTTTGTGTACGACCCAACCCACGATCAGTTCCTGGATTTGGGCCATGAAGACGGCGGGCTGCCGTTAGGCGTAGCAGAGTTTGCGGAATACGAAGAATATGTCTTGGCGAACCTCCCGGTCGGGACGATTCTCGTGGGGTCGACCGACGGGATGTGGGAGTCTCGCAACGAAGCCGGGCAGATGCACGGCAAAGAAGCGCTGATGCAGATTATCCGAGACCACCGCGACGCCGATGCGCGAGATATCTCTGCGGCGATGCACGACGCGCTGGCTGCCTTTCGCGGCGAAGCGCCGCAAGAAGACGACGAAACTTACGTTGTGGTGAAGCTCACGGGCGAGGGCGGTTAAGATCCGCGGATGGCTGATTTCACACCCGGACAAAAGAAAATCGTCGATCGTTATTATGCGAATCACGACACGATCCAGAGCACCAAGCTCGCGGAATTGGTGTCGGAGTTGTGGTTGGCGGACGATCCGAAGGCGGCGACCAAGCTTTGGGGCAAGGCGCAGGTCGCGCTCATGCGGCTGGGCGTAGACGCGAACAAAGTCGCTTCGGTGGTGGGAGCGCAGGACGTCGAGGCGCTCGCACGCTTGGTGAAGCAGGCCGATACCGGTGGAGCCCTGGGGCAGCAGGGGCGGGAAGCGAACGCCACGCCGAAATCTTCCCCCGCTTCCTCCCACGCCAAGCCGCGCGACTTTCTGCCCTCGGTCGCCGATGGCCGAACGATCGGTCAGATGCGGCAGGAACGGGCTAAGGCGAGCGGCCACGACTCGCTCGAGGAGGACAACCTCAAGAAGGCGCTCAAGGCGTTCCGCCGCAAGCTTAAGACCATGCGGCGAGACGACGAATCCAAGCTCGGCAGCAAATACGTCACGTCCGGTCGGTCGTCGCAGATCAGCGCGATCGAGCCGCCGCGCGAGTACCCCGCCGCGGTTTGGCGCAAGCTCGTCGAGCTTAAGCGCCTGTGCGATGCGGGGCGTGGCCTGTACGAATTGCCCGAGGACCGCGCGAAAGGGCCCGGCGGGTGAGCGTGCCCCGCTAAGCTTGACCTGTGAAAGAGGCCCGCCCGATCACCGGCGTGTTGCTGGACATCAGCGGTGTCCTGCTGATCGACGGGCGAGCGGTGCCCGGGGCCGCCGACGCGATCGCTCAACTCATCGACTTTGGCTTGCCGTATCGCTTTGCGACCAACACCACCCGCCGCCCACCGGTCGCCATGGTCCGACGGCTGAACGAAGCGGGCATCGCGGCCGACGAGGCTTCGGTCTTTTCGGCCCCGCGGGCGGCGAAGGATTTCATCGCTGCGCGGGGGCTTCGGCCCTGGCTGCTCGTGCATCCCGAGCTGCGCGATCACTTCGCCGGACTCGCGGCGGAAACGCCCGACGCGTCCGACGCCGTGTTGGTCGGCGACGCCGGAGATGGTTTCACCTACGCGGCGATGAACCAGGCCTTTAATGTGTTGATGAACAGCGGCGGGCCGCTCCTGGCCATGGGCGTGAATCGATACTTTCGCCACGGCGACGGGGCCTTGGCGCTCGACGCGGGTCCTTTCGTTCGGGCGTTGGAAGACGGGGCCGGGATCACAGCACAGGTACTTGGCAAGCCGGCCCGCGCATTTTTCGAGGCCGCCGCGACGGAGATGGGCGTTGCGCTCGACGGGCTGGCCATGATCGGTGACGACGTCCGTGATGACGTCGGCGGTGCCCAAGCCCACGGGCTCGTCGGTGTGCTCGTTCGCAGCGGCAAATACACCGACGGCGACGAGGGCCGGATCGATCCGCCGCCAGCCGCTTGTGTCCGGGACATCCGCGAAGCGGTCGCTTGCATCCTCGAGCGGACACGGTCCGCTTCCGCCTAAACCACTCACGATGACGAAGCAAGGTATGCAACTCTCCTTCCACGGCGCGAATCGACAAGTGACCGGTTCCTGCTACTTGCTCGAGCACGACGACCGACGCGTGCTGATCGACTGCGGCTTATTCCAGGAACGCAAGTTCCAGTCACGCAACTGGCAGCCGTTTGATTTCGACCCGGCCGACGTTGACGTGATGCTGCTTACGCACGGACAACAGGACCATTGTGGCCTGATCCCCAAGCTCGTCCGTGACGGGTTTCGTGGCCGCATCCTGACCACGCAACCCAGCGTCGCGTTGGCCGACATCGTGATGCGCGACTCGGCTCGGATCCAGGAAGAAGACGCCCGCTACAAGAAGAAACGCCACCGCCGCGAAAAACGCAAGAGCCGGTACGGCTACGAGCCGTTGTACACCGAAGACGACGCCCGCCGCGCGGCGAATCGGCTAAGCCCGGTCGCGTTCAACGCCTGTCACCGGCTCGGCGGCGGCATGTCGGCCTGCTTTCACGACGCCGGCCACGTGCTGGGCTCGGCGTCGTTGACGATCGACGTCGAAACGAAGGCGGGCCGAAAGACGATCTTGCTTTCGGGCGACGTCGGTCAGCACGACAAGCCGCTGATCCCGGATCCGACTTTCATCGAACGCGCCGATTACGTCGTGCTCGAATCGACCTACGGCGATCGGAACCACCGCGAAGAAGGCGACATCCCCGAGCAACTCGCCAGGCATATCAACGCGGCGGCCGAGCGCGGCGGGAACGTCGTGATCCCCACGTTCGCCATCGAGCGCGCGCAGGAACTGCTGTTCCACCTGGCGGCATTGATTTACGACAAGCGGATTCCACGGGTGCCGGTGTTTCTGGATTCGCCGATGGCGATTAACGTCACCGAGCTCTTCGAGCGTTACCCCGACTTTTTAGACGAACACACGCGAACGCTGCTTCGTTCCGGCGAACACCCGCTTGACTTCCCGGGGCTCTACCTGAGCCGAGGGCAAGACCAGAGCAAGTCGATCAACGCGGTACGGGGGACGGCGGTGATCCTCGCGGGTTCGGGCATGTGTACCGGTGGTCGGATCAAGCACCACCTGGTGCACAACATCTCGCGCAGCGCGAGTACCGTCTTGTTCGTTGGTTATCAGTCGCCCGACACGCTCGGTGGGTTGATCGTGCGCGGCAAGAATCCTGTTCGTATCCACGGCAAAGAGCGTGAGGTGAAGGCTGACATTGCGCAACTTTACGGGTTGTCGGCCCACGCCGACCGCGAGGGTTTGTTCGACTACCTCGATGCCGTTAAGCCGAAGCCCAAGCGGTTGTTTCTGACGCATGGCGAAGAAAAGGTCGCTCTGCGGTTTGCCGAGGAGATTCGGGCGACCCGACAAATCCAGGCGTCGGTGCCCGAGTTCGGCGAACGGGTGACGCTGGATTGATCGGTGATGGCGCGTTTAGGGTTTCACTCGGCCTCTCGAAAATCCACAATCACCATCTCGGCGCGGGTTACGCCGTTCCACGTGTTGAGCTTGGGCTCGAAGATTAGGTCGATCCGATCGCCGACGCCGAGCGTCTCGCCGTCTTCGCCGCGTCCGAAGGCGATGCCGCGGATGCTCCGCCCGCCGGCGCAAAGCTCGAGCGTCAGGTGGGCGGCGGCTTTGCCGACGCGGCGAGGCGGCCGGTGGATCGATGCGTTCTGTAGGCGGAAGCGTGGCGTCGGGTTGCCCATGCCAAAAGGGGCGAGCTGCTGCGCCGCCGCGAACACCTCGGGGTGTAAGTCGTCTGCGGTTGCGTCGAGGTCGTAGCGGACCGTGGGCGTGAGGTCGTCGGGGCCGAGGAGGCCGTTGATGTGTTCGACGAACGTTTCGCGGAACGCTTCGAGCCGGTCGGCGCGGAGGGTAAGGCCGGCCGCCATCGCGTGGCCGCCGAACTTTTCGAGATGCTCGCCGCAGGCGGCAAAGGCTTGCTGGACGTGTACGCCGCGGACCGAGCGGGCCGACCCTTTCAGGCGTGGTTCGCCGCCGATCTCATCCGAGGCGTGGTAGAGCAGGACGGCCGGGCGGTGAAAGCGTTCGACGAGGCGGGACGCGACGATGCCCACGACGCCGGGATGCCAGGCAGGGTCTTCGAGCACGATGGCGCGACGGGCGTCGTTCGCGTGCCCTTCGGCCTCGACGCGGGCGGCGGCGTGCTCAAACACTTTTCGCTCTTCGGCGCGACGAGCGTCGTTTTGCTCGGTAAGAAAAGAGGCAAGCGCTTCGGCCCTGGTGCCTTGCGCGGTCGTCAGCAGTTCGACGGCCTGGCGCGCGTGGCCCATGCGGCCGCAGGCGTTGAGTCGTGGCCCCAAGACGAAGCCGACCTTGTAGGCGTCCACGCTTTCGTTGGTATCCGCTAAGCCCGCGGCGGCGATCAAGGCGTTAAGGCCGGTGAAACGCGTCCGCCTCATCCGGCCCAGCCCCGTCGCGGTCATGACGCGGTTCGTTCCCCGCAGCTCGACCAGGTCAGCCACCGTGCCCAGTGCGGCGAAGCTCATCAGCTCGAGCATCAGCTCCTGCAGGTCTCGCGGGAGCTTGTCGGTTCCCAAGGCGGTCCGCGCGGCCTGCCAGGCGACCTCAAAGGCCACACCGGCACCGCATGGCGGGGCGTCTAAGGGCCGGGTATTTTCGCTGGGCAGGTCAGGGTGGACCAGCAGCGCATCGGGCGGGTCGCCTTCGGGGATCGCGTGGTGGTCGGTAATGATCAGCGGAAGGCCGATGGTTTTGGCGTGGGCGGCACAGCCGCGGGCCGTGATTCCGCAGTCCACGGAAATGACCAGCGGTGGGGCGGGTGTCGCGGGATGATCATCCGGACGAAGCGACGGGCAAGGCGTGTAGTTGGCGATGGCGTCGAGCGCCTCGGTGTTCAAGCCGTAACCCTCGTCCACGCGGTGCGGCACGTAGGTCGCGACCGGAGCTTGGTCGGGACGGGTGCCGTGGAGAGTTTGGTGCAACGCACTCAGCGTGTGGTAAAGGATCGCCGATGCGGTGATGCCATCGACGTCGTAGTCGCCATAGATCACGATCGGATGTTTTTGGTGGACCGCCTCGGCGATCCGTTCCGCCGCCTCCACGCATCCGGGCAGCGTCGCGGGGTCCGGCAGGTGTGAGAGTTTCGGGCGAAGAAAACGATCGGCGCGTTCGGTGTCGCCCAGGTCGCGTTGCCACAACAACGTCGCGACCAAAGGGGGAATCCGCAATGATTCGCAAAGCCGGTCGATGTCGTGGATGTCGGGCGGGCGCTCGGTGCGACGCTGCCAGCGGGTTGGCGTCCTTGCCGTGGGCATCGCAAGAGTCTATCGGTTCGTCGGGTCTTAAGATGACGCTCATGCGAACGCCTAGCTTGAAACGATGCGCCGGTCTGATCGGGTTGTTGACGGGAGCGGTGGTGTGCGCCGGATGCGTGGCGACGGTCCCACAGCCCGATGGATCGCCTTCGCGTGCTCCGCAGCCGGCGGCGCTCCCGCAACGCATCGCACCCGATGCGCTGGCGCCGACGCACGGCCCACGCTTGGCGGACGTTTCCGGTGAACCGTGGGTCCGGGTACGGGTCGCGCGGGCGGCGCAGGTGATCACCATTTCGGCCGATCCTTCGGTTGTTTTCCGTGCGGCGGGTGCGGCGCCGTTGCGCTTGGCGGGGCCGGTCGAGGTCGTTCGTTCCGGTGGGGTCTGGCGACTGACCGACGCACGGGGCGCGGCGTTGCAGTTTCGTGGCCAACGATTAGATGTCGATCCTTCCGCACGCGGCGAGACGCTTCTGGACGCCGCGCCATATCCCGGTCGGCTGACCTTGCTGTCGCCAACCGATGCGGCCGACGGCATCGACGTAGTCAACACGGTCGATATGGAGACGTATCTGCCGGGTGTGCTTCAGCGAGAGCTGTTTCCGAATTGGGAACCGGCTGCGTTTGAGGCGCAAGCGGTGGCCGCTCGCAGCTATGCGCTATGGGAGATCGCGCGCTCACGCTCGCAGGGGAAACAATTCGATCTCGAATCCACGACGGCCAGCCAAGCTTACGTCGGTGTCGCGACCAATCCGCGGGCTCGGCAAGGTGTCGCTGCGACACGTGGGCTAGTGCTAGAATGGCAGGGGCGGGTGCTGCCGGCCTTTTATGCGTCATCGCACGGACCGTTCGGTGCCGACGCAGCGACGACGTTCGTGGATCGAGTGGCCGATCTGCCCCCGCTGCGGGGTCAGGTACACGGCACACGCGATGCGCTGAGTCCTCGCTTCAACTGGCAAGCCTCACGCGAAACGCACGAACTGGCAGAGCGGATCGCGTCTTGGGGACGAGCGAATCGGCATGCGGTCGCCGGCGTGGTTCCGCCGATCCGTGATGTGCGGTTGTCGGGGCGTAACGCCGCCGGCCGCCACGTCGCTTACGTGGTCACCGACGGGCGGGGCCGTTCCTTTTCGCTTCGAGCGGATCAGCTTCGCCACGCGGCGAATCGCGCGGCCGCCGGCCACCCCGAACCGGATCGAGCCAACCTGCTGTTCTCGGGCCAATTCGTACCGACGGTGCGAGGCCGTCGGGTGCTGTTTTTGCAGGGCCACGGCCATGGTCACGGCGTCGGCCTCTCCCAATACGGGGCTCAAGCCATGGCTTTGCGGGGGTACCGATACGCCGACATTTTGGCGACGTACTACCCCAACGCGAAGCTGGCACGCGCTTACTAAGAGCGTGTGCCAGCCGCGATGTTCGTGATTTGGAGCCTGCCCGATTACACGAGGCGGAACCGGCTGACCAGCTGCTGTAACTCCTCGGCTTTGCCAGCCAACTGGGACGCCGCGGATGCGGCTTGTTTGCCGCCTTCGGCGGTGGTCGAGGCAACCTGCGAGATCTGCTCGACGCTTCTGGCCACCTCATCGGAAGCCGCGGACTGTTCTTCGGCGGCCGCCGCGATGCTCCCGATCATGCCCGACACGTCGTTCGCCGAATCCACGATCCGGCCTAAGGCGTCCCCGGCTTCCGAAGCCTTGACCACGCCCTCGGCGACCTGATCGGTGCCCGCGTCCATCCGTGACACGGCTTCGCTGGTTTCCTGCTGGATCGCCTGGATCGATTCGGCGATCTCTTCCGTGGCCGCCGTGGTGCGGTCGGCGAGCTTGCGGACTTCGTCGGCTACCACCGCAAAGCCGCGGCCGTGCTCGCCGGCGCGGGCCGCTTCGATCGCCGCGTTGAGCGCCAAGAGGTTCGTCTGATCCGCGATGTCGTTGATGGTCGCGACGATTTCTCCGATCTGTTCGCCGCGCTTACCCAAGCCTCGCACCGACTCGGCCGACGATTCAACGGCCGACGAGATGGACTTCATCCCGTGGATCGTGGCTTCGACCACGCCGCCACCATCGCCGGCGAGCTTGCCGGCGTCTTCGGCCCGGCTCGCGGCCTCGGCGGATTTCCGGGCGACCTCCACCACCGAGGCAGACATCTCTTCGATCGCCGCCGATACCCGCGTGACCTGAGAGGATTGTTCGTCCATGCCCAGCGCCACTTCCTCGGAGCTCGACGCGATCTGGCCCGCCGCGGAACCCACTTCCGAGGAGGCGCTGGTGACGCTTTCGATCAAGCCGCGGAGGCTTTGAGACATCTGGTTCATCGCTGCGGTGAGCTGCCCCAATTCGTCCTGAGACTTAACGGGCAACTCGTCGCCCGAGAGGTCGCCATTCGCGATCGCCCGGGCTCGCTCCACCGCCGGGCCGATCGGCTTGACGAGCTGCAACGCGAACCACCAGCCGAGCACGCCGATCACCGCGGCAATACCCAGGCCGAACACCATGAGCTGGAGCCGAAGCGCGGTGGCGGCCGCCATCGCTTCGTCGGTCGAGATTTCGGCGACGATCGCCCACTCGAACTGATCGATCTCCAGCGGTGCCGCGGCGGCGAAGTAATCCCTGCCTTCTGCGTCGGCGATTTCGAAAACCCCGGGCTCGCCGGCAAATGCGGCTTCCGTGGCCGGGCTGTCGCGCTGCTCGATCAGGATGGTTCCTTGTTCTTGGAAACGGTCCTGCGACCGCATGGTGCCGTCGCGGCCGACCAGGAAGGTTTGGCCGGTTTCGCCCAACCCGGCGCCCGCGTTCATCACGCGGTTGATTTCGTCCACCGGTGCCTGGAAGACGGCCACACCGATCTTCTGGTCGCCGCGGAAGACCGGGCTGCCGAAGAAAGCGGCGGGGCTGCCGTAGCTGGGCTCGTAGCTCGCAAAATCCTCAGCAAAGACCACGCCCGGCGACGTGGCGGCCAATGCCTTACGAACCACTTCCCCGAAGTTGGTGTCGCGGTATGGGCCTTCGAGGAAATTCGTCGCGAAATCGGTTTCTTTGAACACCGAATAAACGAGGTTCCCCTTGGTATCGAAAAGGAAAATGTCGTAGTACCCGAACGACTCCAGATAGTCGCGGACGATCGGGTGGTACTTCGCGTGCCAGACGTTGTACTGGTTCTGAGTGTCGTGACGGTCTAGCGTGAGCTTCTCGCCCAGCGGGTTGGGGTTGTCGGCGATGTACCAGGCCTGCAGGATCCGACCGGCTTCACTTCGGGGCAGGTAGTACGCGGCGCCTTGGTACGTCGCTTGAGGATCACGGGCGGCCAGTTCGTTTCGGAAGTCTTGGTCGTAGTAGCGGTTGACGCTCGCCACGATCGGGCCGTTGGCTTCGGTGTCCAGGTTGGCTTCGTCGGGCAGATACCAGAAGGCGTCGGCGAAATTGTGCGTCGCTTCGATGATCATCTGGCTCTGCGCGAAGTTCCGGACCTGCTCGTGGATGAACCCGAGGTAGGACTCGATTTGGTCCTTACGGTTTGCGGCGATCGCCTCAAGCTTGGCGGACTCCTGCTGGCGCAACGCCGATTCCGCTTTGGTCAAACTTAAGAAGCCGACGACGCCGACGGCTGAAATCCCCGTCGCCACCGTGAGGCCGACGAGTTTGGTTTTGATGGTCAGGCGATCTACGAAGCGCCAAGCAATGAAGGCCACTGCCGCGATGACCACGATCGTGATCAGAAGTGAGGTGATCCACATGTTCGAGAAGCTCCGTGCTGAGTGAGGTCCTTCGGTGTTGTCCAACGAAAACGCTTGAAGGTGTGTTCGGGTGTCGAGTTGTCGGGCTGGAATGACCGCGGCAGGTTCGGTGGCAATTCGTTCGGTCTTGATGCCGTTTGTGACGAGCAAGGAGGGTGGGGAAGACGCGTTCGCGTCGGGTTCCGGGGTTATCGAGACGCTCGCGACTTGGAGCGGCTTGATTGGTTCCGATTCCGGTTGGTCACGGGTGGGGCTTGGGACGGTCGCCGATAACTCGTGCAGCGCATCTGCCGCGGTCTTCAGATGGTCGAGGGTCCACGTATCGGATGTGGTCCGTTGAAGCTGCGATATCTCCCGTGAAGCCAGAGACAAAGCCGGTTCGCTTTCGGCCGGAAACTCGGCGTGGGCGACCCGGCTTAGCGCGTGTTCCACGACCCGCTGAGCCGCCAGCGCCGTCTCGTAGTCCAGGTCGTCTCGTGCCCGATCGCGGATCGCGTGCATCGCCGCGGTGAGGCGTTCGATCGGCCTTGATGCCGGAATCGCGGTCGTCTCGAACGCCGGTTCCCCGGCATGGCTGGAGAGACCGGCATTAAACACGCTGGCTGCCATCATGCCGATAAAGACAAGGACCATCCAGAGGATGGGGGTGTGTCGGTGACAGCGGGATGGCCTCTTCGCGTGCAACATCGTCACCGGTTTCATCGGATGAACCCGAAGAGCGGGTTGCGACCGAGACCGATAAGCCGGTTGGTTTTTCAGGTCCTACGCTGTCTTCCAGATGTCCGAATCGAACCGCGACCCGCTGCCTCCGATCACGCCTTGGCTGTTGCGAGGCTTCCGTGGGTACGTTCGACGTTACGTGCGGAGGCACTTCGACGCGGTGCGGCTGCTACCCACGGAACCCGGCGCGTCGCCGTGGCCGCAGATTCCTCGTGACGCTTCGGTCCTCGTGGTGATGAACCACGCGTCTTGGTGGGACCCGCTGACGTGTGTCCGTTTGAGCGAAGGATCCGAAGCGTTTATTGACCGGACACACTACGCGCCGATCGACGAGGCGATGCTTGAGGCCTACGGCGTGTTCAAGCGGCTTGGCTTTTTCGGTGTGGCCGCGGACGAGGCCCGCGGGGTCCGTCAGTTCTTACGTGGCGGCCGGGCGGTATTGACCGGAGAGGAATCCGCACGGCGGGCGTTGTGGGTAACCGCACAGGGCCGATTCGTGGACGTGCGGGAACGGCCCGTGGTGCTCCGCCCCGGCGTGGCGCATCTGCTGACGCATCTGGACCGCCATCGAGCGAGCCCGTGCGTCGTGGTCACGCTGGCGCTGGAGTATGTGTTCTGGGACCAGCGGACGCCGGAGCTTCTGGCCGCGTTCGGGCCGGTACGTCGGGTGCTGGACGGTGCATCGCAAGCCTCGCCGGATATGCGTCGCGTGGATGCTTGGCAGGCCTGTTTGGCCAACGATTTAACCGCGACCATGGACCGCTTGGCGGCAGCGGCGATCGCGCGCGACCCGTCGGCGTTCGTCGAGATGGCGTCCGGTCGGGCCGGCGTTGGCGGCATCTACGACCTGGGGCGGCGAATCAAGGCGAAGCTCACCGGCGGTTCGCTCGACGTGCGGCACGGGTGACGATCGGGCCGATACAATCCCGCACGCACCCGCCCCCGAAACCCACGAGCCGATATGCCCGTTCAAGACGCCGACGTGATCAACGTAGACTTGCCCCCCTTGGGCGCGGGCGAGTCGTTTTTCTTGCCCGAGGTTTTCAAGGGGTTGGGTACGACGATGCGACACATCCTCGGCTCGGTCGGCGGCTCCCGCCGCGAAGGCAACCGGGCCATGGAGTATCCCGAGCAGCGCCGCGAAGACCTGCCCGTCGAAGACGGCGGCCTGAGTGTCGGCAACTTCCGTGGCGTCCACCGGCTCAACCGCGACGAAGACGGACGCGTCCGCTGCGTCGCGTGTTTCATGTGCGCCACCGCCTGCCCGGCCAACTGCATCCACATCGAGGGCAAGGAGTCGCCCTGGGACGACCGCGAGAAATACCCCGTCAAGTTCGACATCGACGAGCTGCGCTGCATCTTCTGCGGCATGTGCGAGGAAGCCTGCCCCGTCGACGCGATCGAACTCACGCCCGCTTACGACATCGTGGGCCTGACGCGTAACGAGATGATCTTCGACAAAGCGAAGCTGCTCAGCGTCTACGACGCGACGGTCGAGCAGAAGCCGATGTGATCTCAGTGGCCGGTAACAAGTATCCAGCGGCCGGTTCCTTCCTTTTGATCTCAGGCCACGAGCCGCAGCCAACCTTTCCCATGCGTGACCTCTTTGTCGATGCCCTTCAACGCGAGTGGGACCTGAACACCGGCTACGCCGCGTCGCTCGTCGCCGATCTTTCCGAGGAGCAGATGACGCGTCAACCGGGTTGCGACGCCGGCCCGGGCCTGAATCATCCCGCCTGGCTGCTTTCGCACCTGCACGCGTACCACCCGGTGATCGTTGCGCTGCTCCAGGGCGAGCCGTTCGATGATCCCAAGCAACACCGGTTCGGCATGCTCTCCAAGCCCGAGTCGGACGCGTCGGTCTATCTGCCGAAAGGCGAGTTGGTGGCGGCGTATGCCGAAGGCCGGGCCTCGGTGGTGGATGCGCTACAAATGGTCACGGCCGAAACGCTGGAAGCGCCGATGTCGTTGGCGCGCTGGCAGGGCAAGTTTCCCCAGGCCGGCTCGATCCTGCCGTACCTCATGGCCCACCACGAGTCGCTGCACCTCGGCCAACTCAGCGCGTGGCGTCGGGTCCAAGGCTTGCCCGCGGTCTGACGGCTATCGGCAGCCAGAACTCAATGCATTGCCGAGCAGACCGGCTTCATGACGGCGTTTCGTAGGTTGTCGGCTTGCAGAGGTCAAAGCCCAGCGCGGTCGAGCGTCGCGCTCTAACCGCCGTGTTTCTGCTTCGCGTACGGTTGCTCACGCGCCCTAGATTGCGGGGCTGTTTGCCACATTCGGCCGGAGGTTCTGCTTCAGTCTCTACGCACGCTGACGTGAACCTGTGGCCCGGCGTCCGCGTACCCCGAGCATGACACGGATTTCTCGCCGGCGGTTTCTTCGGGGTGCGTTGGGTGTTGGCGCCGCCGGTGTGGCAACCGCGGGCTACGCGGTCGGCATCGAGCCGGTCTGGGAAAAGGTCCGCCATCTGAAGTTGCCGTTGCGTGGCCTGTCGGACACCTGGCGGGGTTGGCGGGTGGTGCAGGTCAGCGACCTCCACGCGGGGCCCCGGGTCTCGCCGGCGTACCTGCGACGGACGCTCGCGAGCCTTGCCGGGCTCAAGCCCGATTTGGTGCTGGTGACCGGCGACTGGGTCACGATGCACGACCGCGTGCCGGTCGATCGGCTCGACGACGCGATGCGGGCGTTGGTGGCCGCGACGGTCGAGCAAGGCGTCCCGGTCGTCGGCTGCCTCGGCAACCACGACTACGGGCACGCGTGGACGGATCGTGCCTTGGCCAACGAGCTAGCGGAACGTCTCTGTGATTGGGGCGTCATGCTCCTGCGAAACGACGTCACGGAGATCGACGGGCTGTACGTGGCCGGCGTTGATGATCTATGGAGCCCGGATTTCTCGCCGGCCGCGGTGGCGGCACGCTTGCCAGAGGACCGAGATGCGTTGGTGCTGTGCCACAACCCGGACGGGATCGACACGCCCGCGTTCGGCGAAGGCCGGTGGGCTGGGGTCATGGTCTCGGGACACACGCATGGCGGGCAGTGTCGGTTTCCTTTGGTCGGCCGGCCGATCCTGCCGATGCGGAATCACCGCTACGCGGCCGGATGGGTCGACGTGTCGCCGATGCGAAAGCTGTACGTCAACGTGGGCTTGGGCCACAGCCACCGCGTGCGGTTTGGGGTGCGGCCGGAGGTGACGGTGTTTGAGTTAGTGGCCGCATCCTGACGCCATCGACATGGCGTACCGAAGAGCAAACCGGCCAGCTTCATTGTTCCATATCGCGGACGTACATGGTTGTGTCGCAGTAACCATAGAAGTCCGGCAAGACGGCCGCCAGTTGGAAACCTTGCGATTCATAGAAATTTCGACCCGCGTCGTTCGTGGAATCGCAGAACAGATACATCCGCCGAAATGCGTACTGCTTGTCCGCGAAGAATTGCCGTATGTCGTTGATGCCCGCGTTGAAAAGTTGAGTGCCTAAGCCCTGGCGGCGACCTGATTCGCGGTAGATGCCGAACTCGGTGACTTCGACGGCCTCGCCGGTACCGAGCCGCCAGATGAATTCGCCGAGGGCTTCTCCTTCGTCGCTTAACATCCGCACGGCTCGATAACCTGTGAACGCGTCGGCGTAACGTTCAGGGCGATGTTCGCGTGCGTCGACGATGTCGTAACGCATCTCGTGTGTTTCGGATTAGATGCGATGTAATTTCCGGCTTCTTCACACACTGCTACTACGATTGACTCACTCTACTTGGTCGTCAATGAAGGACACAATTTTCCCGCGGGCAACAACACGCGCGCCTTCACGAAGTTCAAAGTAGTCGCCCACGGATATCTTTGGCAGGTGGGCTTCGGGCCGGCAAAAGCCAATCTGGCCGGTTCCTGAGTCTCCCAGCTCAATTTTGCCGCAGGGCAGATGCAGTTCCGTGTCGGCAATCTGGTCTTCGCCTTTAAGGTGAAACTGTGGTTTGTAGCCGTGGAAGATTGGCGTAGCACGGCCACCTTCTGATGAGGGCACAACGCAAAATTCCACATTCAAATGTGGGGCTAGGTTCGTCACTGGTCGCAAATCAAAAGGTGCCGAATCCGGCTAATACCGCTCAAATAGGATCAACTTCCAGATTCCAACAACCGCTCGACGTACCCGATATCCGTTTTGTTCGTCCGGAACCCCTCATCGTTCACTAGCCGGTCGTGCAACGGGATCGTGGTCTTTGTGGGCTCGATGTAGAACTCGCGCAGGGCACCGGTCATCGCGTCGAGGGCCTCGTCGCGGGTGGGGCGATGGACGATGAGTTTGCCGATCATCGAGTCGTAGTGCGGGGGGATGCGGTAGCCGGCACAGGCGTGGGTGTCGAGGCGGACGCCGAAGCCGCCGGGCGGGTTCATGCTTTCGATCAGGCCGGCGGCGGGCATGAAGTTGCGGTCGGGGTCTTCGGCGTTGATGCGGCACTCGACGGCGTGGCCGTTGACCTTGATGTCCTTCTGGCGGAAGGGGAGCTTTTCGCCGGCGGCGACGCGGATGGTGGTCTTGACGATGTCGAGGCCGGTGACCATCTCGGTGACGGGGTGTTCGACCTGGACGCGGGTGTTGACCTCCATGAGGTAGAAGGTCTTGCTGCTGTCCATGAGGAACTCGACGGTGGCGGCACCGGAGTATTTGGCGGCTTTGACCAAGCGGGCCGCGGACTTGCAGAGGGCCTCGGCTTCGCCGCGGGTGATGGCGGGGCAGGGGGCTTCTTCGATGAGCTTCTGCTTGCGGCGCTGCATGGTGCAGTCGCGTTCGTAGAGGTGGACGGCGTTGCCGTGCTTGTCCCCGAGGACCTGGACTTCGACGTGGCGGGCCTGGTCGATGAACTTTTCGACGTAGACCGTGCCGTCGCCGAAGGCAGCTTTGGCCTCGGACTGGGCCTGGCTCATGCCGTCTTTGAATTCCTTATCGTTGTGGGCGACGCGCATGCCGCGGCCGCCGCCGCCGGCGGCGGCCTTGATCATGACGGGATAGCCGATGTCCTTGGCGATCTTCAGGCCGTCGGCCTGGGTTTCGATGGCGCCTTTGGAGCCCGGCGAGGTGGGGACTTTGTTGGCGACCGCGAGCTGCTTGCAGGCGACCTTGTCGCCGAGGGTGGCCATGGCTTCGACGGAGGGGCCGATGAACTCGATGCCGCAGTCTCGGCAGACCTCGTTGAAGTGGGCGTTTTCGGCGAGGAAGCCGTAGCCCGGATGGATGGCGTCGGCGTTGCAGACCTCGGCGGCGGCGATGATGCGGGGGATGTTGAGGTAGGACTCGGACGAAGGCGGCGGGCCGATGCAGACGGCGTGATCGGCCATCTGGACGTGCTTGGAATCGGCGTCGGCGGTGGAGTAGACGGCGATGGTCTCGACGCCGAGTTCCTGAGCGGCGCGGATGATGCGGACGGCGATCTCGCCGCGGTTGGCGATGAGGATGCGGGAGAACATGAGCGGGGGTTCTCCGAAGAGTTAGGCGATGCGGAAGAGGGGTTGGCCGAACTCGACGGGTTGGCCGTTTTCGAGCAGGACTTCGGCGACGGTGCCGGCGGCCTCGGCCTTGATCTCGTTCATGACCTTCATGGCCTCGATGATGCACACCACGGTGTCCGCGGAGACGGTGTCGCCGACTTTGACGAAGGCATCGGCTTCGGGGCTGGCGGCGGCGTAGAAGGTGCCGACCATGGGCGACTCAATGGTTTGACCACCGGCGGCGGCGGGCGGAGCGGGGCTCTCGGCGGGCGTTTGCGGTGCGGCGGCGGGGGGGGCAGGTGCCGCGGGGGCAACCGGGGCGGGAGAGGCGGGCGCAGCGTGGACGACTTGGACGTCGCCGGCGGGTCCGCGGCGGAGCTTGACCTTGCCGCCTTTGGGGTCTTCGAGATCGACCTCGGTGAGGCCATGGTCGGCCATAAGCTTGAAGAGTTCTTTGAGCGACTTGAGATCGGTCATGTCGGGGCCTTGTCGGGTGGAGCTGCCGGAGCGATTGGGAGAAAGCCGAATCGACTTCCGGGGAAATACCGAGCTTTAGATGATTGCGGAAGGGAGGTCCTTGGGCAAGTCGGTGAGGACGCAGTGCGCATCGTCGGTGACGAGCACGTCGTCTTCGATGCGGACCCCGCCGAGCCCGGGCAGGTAGATGCCGGGTTCGACGGTGACGACGTGGCCGGGTTTAAGCACGCCCTTCTCGGGGGCTAGGGGCGAGAGCCGGGGTTCTTCGTGGATGTCGAGGCCTAGGCCGTGCCCGAGGCCGTGGCCGAAGTATTCGCCGTAGCCGGCGTCGCGGATGACGGCGCGGGCGGCTTCGTCGACGTCGCGCAGCGAGACGCCGGGCGCGATCACGTCGATGGCGGCGAGTTGTGCGTCGAGACAGATTTGAAAGATCTCGCGTAGCTTCGGCTTCATTTTGCCCAGGGCGATCACGCGCGTCATATCCGAGCAGTAGCCTTGAAACTTTGCGCCCCAATCGATGAGCACCAACGAGCCCTTCTTGATTTTGCGGGGTCCGGGGATCGCGTGGGGCAGGGCGGCGTTGGCGTCGGCGGCGACGATCGTGGGGAAGCTGACGCCGTCGGCGCCCAGGTCGCGCATGCGGTACTCGAGGTGGGCGGCGACCTGGGCTTCGGTGAGGCCGGGCTCGAGGAAGGCGAGGGTTTCTTCGTACGCGCGCTGTTGGATGCGGCCCGCTCGAACGATACGCTTGACTTCATCGTCGCTCTTGGTCGCGCGCTGCTCGGCAAGGCGATCGGCGAACGGTTTGAGTTGGACACCGGTGCCGCGGAAGGCGGCGGCGAGCTTCTTGCGTTGGCTGAGCGTGAAATCATCTTCGGGCAGGCCGAGGGTGGCGACGCGCCTCTTACCGATGGCTTGCTTCACGGCGTCGGACATCGCGCCCTTGCGGATGAGCGTCATGCTGTGTGGCGACTCGCGTTGGATCTGCGTGGTGAAGCGGCTGTCGGAAAGGATGATCGGGTGACCGGCGGCGAAGACGAGCAGCCACGAGTCTTCGCCGACGAACCCGGTGAGGTAACGAACGTTGACGGGTTCGGTGACGAGTGCGGCGTCCAGCGCTGCGGCGCGGAGTCGGGCGCGGAACGCGGAGAGCCGGCCGGCCAACAGCGGTGGCGTCTTCGCACGAGCGGCGGCGGGCTTTTTCATCCGGGAGGCGGTGGGGGGCATCCCGCGAGTGTATCGGTGGCTCCGACGCGTGACGCCAGTGCGTATAGTCCGCTTCTGTCAAACCGCTTACCCGGAGCCCACGATGAATGCCGATTTTCTCCGCACAAAATTTGACGCCGGACATGCCTACGCCGATTACCTGCAGACCGGCGAACCCGGGCAGCGCGAGGCCTGGGAGAAGATCGGCACGGAGATCACGCTGACCGACGCCCAACGTTCGATGCTCGCCGCGTGTAAGCGCAACCTGAATCTGATCGTGGTTAGCGGCATCTGGTGCGGCGACTGCGTACGGCAGGGGCCGATGATCCAGGCGATTGCCGACGCCTACGGGAAAGAAGCCGGGGCTAAGTGTGAGGTGCGCTGGATCGACCGGGACGAGCACATGGACGCTCAGGAGCGGGTCACGATCAATGCGGGAAACCGCGTGCCGGTCGTGATTTTCGCGGCGGAGGATTTCGAGTCCGTGGGCTGGGCCGGCGATAAATTGCTGAGCCGATACCGAATCATGGCCGAACAGCAACTCGGCGCTCACTGTCCCCTTCCCGGCGCACCGGTACCGCAAGAAGAGTTGGACGCCGAATTGGCGGATTGGGTCGATGAGTTTGAGCGGGTAGCGTTGCTCCTGCGGCTGTCGGGCCGGTTGCGCAAGCTCCACAATGATTGATCCGCGGGTATCGGTTGGGCGGGAGTATTCTCGGCTTTTGCCGCTAAGTGCGGCTTTGGCCTAGTCTTGCGTATCGATCTGGGCTTGGTTATAGTACGTGGCTCGACGGAAATCCGGTCCGTCGGTCCGCGTGTGCGGATGTGCGGCCGGGCCAGGAGCCGACGGTGGCCAAAAAGAAGACTTCCAGAAAACCCACCACCCGCAAGTCTTCGGCCAAGAAGGCGGCGAGCGGGTCTTCGTCTACGCGCGGTGTCAAAACCGCGTCGAATAAAAAAGTGGGTGCGAAGAAAAAAGCTGCCAGCAAAAAGTCTGCGAGGAAAAAGGTCACGTCCAAGAAAGTGGTAGCCAAGAGGGCCGCCAAGCAGAAAGTGGTCAAGAAAGCGGCTGCGTCCAAGAAGACCAAGGCCGCCGCTAAGAAAACGGCGGTCAAGAAAAAACCATCCAAGAAACCGGTACCCAAGAAACCGGTATCCAAGAAACCGGTATCCAAGAAACCGGTATCCAAGAAGACCGCCGCCAAAAAAACGGCCGCTAATAAGAAAACAATTCGCAAACAAGCGGCCACGAAGAAGCCCGCCAAGAAGGCCGTGCCGGCCAAACGCTCCTTTGCCCAAAACGTGAGCGTGTCCAGCGGATCAACCAAATCTAACCAATCCGGCCAGCGGAAGCCCGCGAATCGGCGGTCGGCCCTGGCACTCGGTCGGGCATCTTTTGGTCAACACGACCACCAAGCGGTGCCAACCTCACCGGGCGCGGTAAGTCTCGACGAGCTGACGCAGTCGCAGCTGAAACGGGCAAAGTCTGGGCTGAAACGCAAAGACCTGCTCTTCTTCCGCGACGAGTTGCTGGAGCGTCGCGCGGAGATCCTCGGCGACGTCGCGAATCTCGACCTGGCACGTAACGATTTTGGCGGTGAAATCAGCCACGTCCCGCTGCACATGGCCGACGTGGGCAGCGAAAACTACGACCGCGAGTTCAACCTCGGCCTGCTCGAATCCGAAAAGAAGCTGCTCCGCGAAATCGACGAAGCGCTGCTCCGGATCGCCAACGGCACCTACGGCGTCTGCCACGTGACCGGCAAGCCGATCGAACGCATCCGCCTGGAGATCAAACCCTGGGCGAAGTACGGCATCGAGATCGCACGGGAACGCGAACGCCGAGGACTCAGCAGTTGAAGTCGCTCGTGCTGGCCGGGCGCACGCGTCGGGCTTGGATTTGCTTTGTCGCGGTGTTCGCGCTGGTGCTGGGCGTGGACTTGGCCAGCAAGTACGCGGCGTTTGCGTGGATCGGCGATCGGCCGGTCACGCTGGTACGAGACTGGGATGACGTCCAACGCTGGTGGGAGGAAGGGGACCATACGCGGCTGGTGGTCGTGAGCAGCGATCCCCACGGCGAACTGATTCAGGTGCCGGCCCGGGTGGTCGTGCCTTCGGTGTTGAACCTGAAGCTCCACACCAACACCGGTGCGGTCTTCGGGTTGGGCGCGGGTAAACGCTGGGTGTTTATCACGGTAAGCGTGTTAGCGGTGTTCGTGTTGGCGTGGCTGTTCTGGTTCAGCCCGGGGAACGCGTGGCTGTATCTCGCACCGCGGCGTAAACCACCCGGTCGTACAGGTTACCCAACGCGCCGGCCAGCACCAACGCCAACGAAGCGTGATACAGCCACGCGTTCCCCGGGCTGAAC
>JBCDDH010000041.1:0-29162 GCA_039180415.1 Planctomycetota bacterium
GCCACGGCGATCGCCGGCGAGGCGTGGCAGTCGTCGAGCCCCGCGAGCGACACCACGGCGACCTGGGCGACCGGCGGCCTGACCCTGAACACCGCGACCGGATCCAGCACCACGCTCTCGCAGGCCTGGACGTTCACCCCGGCCACGGCCGACGTCGGCACCAGCGTCGGCGAGTTCGCCTCCCAGGCCCCCGACGCCAGCTTCGAGCTGTGGCTCAAGCCGACCGACCTGGTCGGCGGCGAACTGCTTTTCGAGACCGGCGGCAACGGCAAAGGGCTCGCCATCGCCCTGTTCAACGATCAGGTCGTCGTCCTCCTCAAGGACGCCAGCGGGGGCGCCGACAGCGAAGTGGTGCTGACCGAAACCCTTTCGGCGTCGGACATCGGCGACTTCCTTCAGGTCGTGGTGACGACCGACGGGGCGAGTTCTCACAACCTCTACGTCAACGCCGTGGGGGCCACCGACGCCGGGGTGATCGACGCCAGCTCGAGCCTGGCCTTCGGCGACTTCGGCGGTTCGAACGCGGCCCAGATCGGGACGGCGGGGCAGATCGGCGGATCGCAAAACGCCGGCGGCACCGACGTCGCCGGCAACGACCCGATCGATCGCAACCCGTCGTACGCCGGGTTCGATGGCGATATCGGCTTGTTCCGGGTCTACAACGACGTGCTCACCGCCGAAGAGGTCGCCGAGAACTTCGCGGCCACCGTGCCCGAGCCCGGCACGCTCGTGCTCCTCGCGGCCGGCACGGCGTGCGTGCGGACGCGGCGACGGCTCGCCTGAATCCCATCCTTTCGGCCGACACGCCCGAACCGGCGTGCCGGCCCTTCCCGCCCGGCCCGTCCCCGTCTCCCCGAAAGGCCTGCCCGTGAACCCTCGGCCAACCCAGCGTGTCGCGTGCCTCGCCCGCCGGGGGTTCACGCTGATCGAGTTGCTGGTGGTCGTCAGCATCATCGCGCTGCTCATCGCCCTCTTGCTGCCGGCCCTTGGCGCGGCGCGGGACGCCGCGAAGCTCGCCGCCTGCGCGTCGAATCAAAAACAGATCGGGATCGCGTACGCCATCTACGCCACCGACCACGACGACTTCACGCCGCCGGTGACGCCTGGTTTCAGCGGCGACGACAAGCCGCGGGTCCGCCGCCCCTGGCACACCTACATCGCGTATCTGGATACGGGGCCGGGGCCGGCCGCGGCCCACGGGCAGGGCGCCATGTATCTCGCGGCCGAGCTGGCGGGGGCGTCGCTGTTCTACTGCCCCGCGCAGGAAGACCCCGCGTGGACGTTCGAGACGCGGGGCGAGCTGTGGGAAGGCGCGGTGCCCGCGAATCGCCGGGTGAATTCGGGCTACCAGTATTTCCCGCCGGTCGAGTTCCGGGGCACGTTCGCGGTTCAGACGCGTTGGCGCATCTTCGAACTGAGTTCCGACGACATGGTGCTGCACGACATGACGCACCGGCAGAGCAACCTCGGCCACGAGGACGTCTGGAACCGGCTGTTCGCCGACGGCAGCGCGGCGTCGGTCCGTAGCCGAGAGGCGTACGACCTGGTCGTAGACACCGGGCCGATCGATACGGAACACAGCGAATATCAACCCGTACGGACCTTGTTGGAGCGACCATGAGATTTGCCGGCTGGAAACACGGGGCGGGCGTGGGGCTGCTGATCGCCGGCGCCATGTCGGCGGCGCCCGCGGCCGCGGACGTGCTGTTCCACCAGACCTTCACCAACAACGCCGACGGCAACGTCAACGCGGCATTGGGCAACTACGGCGTAGCGCACTACCGCGGCGTGAAAGGCAAGGACCGATCCTCGGCGCGGGTCGTACGGCCCGAAGCGTCCAAACCCGTAGAGCCTGCGGAAGACGTGAACGCGGCGGTGCCTCATCGTGACGACAGCCTGCCCGACGCCGGTTTGATCCGCGTCGGCGTCAAGCCCGGCGACCGGGTGTTGCTTTACGTGGCCTTCGAGCGCGCCGCCCAGATCGGCCCATCAAGCGAGGTCGCTTGGGACATGGTGTTCGGCAACAGCAAGAGCCCGGTGATCTGGCCGGCCATTCAGCGCGGCGGCCGGTGGTACGTCCTCGAGTCCAAAGACGCGGTCAAGGGAGGGCAGACCGTGCTGACCACCGTCGTGACCGATCCGGATATGTTGTGGCGGGAGCTCGAATTCGAGCCGGACTACAACCTGGCCGTCGGCGATAAAGCCGTCAAGGGCTCGGACATCGGGGGCGACCTGACCGCGGCGGGGTTCTTCTCCGTCAATGCGACGCAGCAGCCGCAAACGATCCGCACCGACAACTGGCGGCTTTCCGGAAAGGGTGTCACCTTCGCCGGGATGGCCGACACCGTCACGATGCCCGCCGTGCCGACGGTCGGACCGCTGCCGCATGAAGTACCGATCGGCCCCGCCGACCGTTACACGGCGTTTGGCATCTACGGCGCCTCGCCCGAAAGCCCCGACGGATCGGGCATCCTCTGCACCGTGCAGGACCGCGACGAGCTGTCGCGTTACGACGACCTGGCCCGCGGTGAGCTGTGGCTCTACGAACTCGACACGCGCGGCGGCGAAGTCGTACGGCTTTTTACGACTCAGGAATTCGCGGGCACTTCCAACGAGCAGTGGAGCGACGGGACCGACAATCCGGACGGCTGGTTCTTCTCGCATCCCGAGTACTCGACCGACGGCAGCCACGTCGCCTTCACGATTTCGACCAACAACCTCCACGACCGCAACTACACCAGCTATTAACCGACGGCATTACTACAAACGCCCCGTCGCGCGTGGGCTGGTGCAGACGTTCATGGTGGACGTGGAGCGCCTCGCCGCCGAATCGGCGGAGTAACAGAGCGACACCCCATTCGGACACTCCGAAACCTTCAGACCCCCAACCGTACGAGCACCGTTTGGCCACCCTCGACTACGCCGTCCTCGGCTTCTACTTCCTGTTCATGCTCGGCAGCGCGTTCTTCTGGTTGGCCCGTTTGGTGCCGGCCGCTTCGACCGATGCGGTCCGCGGCGAGGCGTTTGTGACCAAGACCCGCACGCCGCTTTCTGCGGAAGAGATCGCCGGAGCCAACACCGACACTCTTCAGTTCCGCGTGATCGGCGGGCTCTGTCTTGTGTACGGCGGCGTGATCAGCTTGCTGACGGTTTTCCCGCAGTCCGGTGCACAGCGGCTGGGATGCCTGTTCTGCGGCGTGACGATCGTCACGATCGGCGGTTTGCTCCTGTGGTCCGCGCCCCGCCTGACAAGGAACCCGCCGCCCGCCGTAATCGTTTGCTCACGCACCTTGCCCGACACGGCACCACCGGCTTGATTTGACCATGCGCATCCTTTACCTCGACCTAGACGCTCTGAATCCCTCGCACTTGGGCTGTTACGGCTACCACCGAAACACGTCGCCCAACATCGACCGTGTTGCGCGAGAGGGGATACGTTTCGACAACGTCTACTGCTCAGACGCGCCCTGCCTGCCGTCGCGCACCGCGTTCTACCAGAGTCGGTTCGGCATCCGAACGGGCGTGGTTGGACACGGCGGCACCGCGGCCGACCCGAAGTGCGAGGGTGTGGGCCGCAACTTCCGCTCGACGTACGAAGAAGACAGTTTCCCGCGCCAGCTCCAGAAGCTTGGCTACCACACCGCGATGATTTCTCCGTTCGGACAACGGCACGCCGCGCACCAGTTCTACGCGGGCTTTCACGAGATCCACAACACCGGTGAATGCGGTCAGGAACCCGTGGACCTCGTTGAGCCGGTTTTGCGGCGGTGGGTCGAGGCCAACGCGAAACGCGACCACTGGTACTTGCACCTGAATTTCTGGGACATCCACACCAACTACCGCGTGCCGATGGATTACGGCAACCCATTCAAAGACGACCCGGTGGCCGAATGGTTTACCGACGAGGTCATCCGGGAGCATCAGAAACGCGGCGGCCCGCACAGCGCCCAAGACCTGGGGATGTATACCGATAGCGACACCGCGGCGTATCCGCGGACTCCGAGCCGGATCACCGATCGCGCGAGCTTGAAGCAGTGGATCGATGGCTACGACGTCGCGATCCGGTATGTCGACGACGCGATCGGGCGGTTGTTCGACGCGTTGCGTGAGCAGGGCGTGTTCGACGATACCGCGATCATTATTACGGCCGACCACGGCGAGAATCAGGGCGACCTGGGGATCTATGGCGAACACGCGACCGCCGACCAAGGCACGTGCCGTATCCCGTTCGTAGTTAAGTGGCCGGGCGTGAGCGGCGGCCGCGTCGACGCGGGGCTGCATTACCACTTCGACTGGGCACCGACCTGCCTGGAACTGATGGGGCAAGACGCCGCCGCATTGACGCCGACGGTCTGGGACGGCCGAAGCTTTGCGGATGCGCTGCGTGCCGAGGCCGGCGCGTCGTCGGATGTTGCGTCGCGCTCCGAGCTCGTCCTGTCGCAGTGCGCCCACGTCTGTCAGCGCTCGGTCCGCTTCGACCAGGGGTCACACCGCTGGCTCTATCTCCGGACCTACCACGACGGCTTACATCCGTTCCCGAGACACATGCTCTTCGATCTGGCGGCCGACCCGCACGAGCAGCACAATTTGGCCGACCAACACCCCGGTGTGGTCCGAGACGCGGCCGCACGCCTGTTGGATTGGCACGACCGGGCGATGGCCGCGGTGGCGCGGGAATCCGGCGACGCGGTCGATCCGATGATCACCGTGCTGCGGGAGGGCGGCCCGTTCCACGCCCGGTTCGACACCATTTCCGAAGCCCCGACCGACCTGCCTGCGTACCTATCTCGGCTCGAGCAGACCGGCCGAGCGGAGGCCGCCGAGAGCTTGCGCCGCCGCTACACCGACGACGCGGGCCGGATCACGCTCCGCCAGCCCCGGTTTCTTGAATGAGCTTGGGCACGGCCCCGGCGTGCGGCGGCCCGGGGTCTAGGAAAAGCTGCGTCGCATCGTTGTTTTGTTGATTGGAATTCGATGGACCGTGATCTACGCCTCGGCCTCGTCGGCATCGCTGGCTACGCCAACGAAATCGGACACCTGCTTCAGTCGCCCAACCTTGGAGACGACGCGAACACGCTGTCGACGATTTTTGTGCCCGACCCTGAGCGACATCCGCAGCGCATCGCCGAGCTGAAACGGCAAGGGGTGCGATGCGTGGATAGCTACGCGGCCCTGTTGGCTTCGGGCATTGACGCGGTCTGGCTGCCCGTGCCGATCCATCTGCACCGGCCCATGACCGAGCAAGCCCTGGCCGCCGGGGTCGCGGTGATCTGCGAAAAACCGGTCGCGGGCACGATCGATGAGTGGCACGCGATGAAATCGGCGCAGGACCGAGCTGGCTTGCCCGTATTCGTTGGCTTTCAGCACGTCTACGAGTCCGCCACCCATCGGCTTAAGCAGCGGGTTCTCGACGCCCGCGGCCGTGGGCCGATCCGAGCGAGTCTGGTTGGCGCTCGGCCACGGGGCAGCGACTATTTCGGTCGCAATGACTGGGCCGGCCACATCCAGCGCGGCGAACACTACGTCTTGGACAGCCCGCTCAACAACGCCATGGCTCACGCGGTCAATCTGGCCGTCTTCCTGATGGGCCCTCGGCCAAACGCCGCCGCGGAGCCGTCGCGCGTCGAGGCCGAGCTTTACCGGGTGAACGCGATCGAGAACTACGACACCGTCTCGTTGCGGGCCGGCTTCACGGACGGCTCGGAATTGGTTGTGACGTTGACCCACGCCTGCCCGGAGCCGCTTGGGCCTCGCCTACGTCTCCGGGCCGAGGGTTTGGATGTGCTCTGGGACGAGACGGAAGCTCAGGCCCGATGCACGACACCCGACGGCGGCATCGAATGGATCGCGCGCGACGAGCGCCCGCGCGAGGCCATGGTTCGCCGGCTGCTACGCCGGTTGCGCGACGGGTCAAGAAGAACGGACGAAGGGGTCGCTACGCTCGAAACCGCTCGTCCTCACACGGTGCTGGTCAACGGCGTTTCCCAAGCCGCGACGATCCACAATGTGCCGGACGAATTCGTCCAGACGCAAGCCACGCGTCATCCGCACACGCTCCGCCACATCGCAGGCATCTCCGCTGCGTTGAGCGAGGCCGAGCGTGGCGGCCGGACGTTGCACGAGCTGGGGACGCTGCCATGGACACAGCCCGCCGGCGGGTTGAACCTCGCCGGGTACCGCCGCTTCGCCGGCCCGGCGGTGGCCGTGCCCGGGTGATCCGCCGCGGTCAGTTCCCCGGGGTGTCGGCCCGCAGGTCGAGGTACGCGTGTTCCTGGGCCGTGAGTTGGATCGACAACGCGGGCACCGACGTCACGGTTTCCATCAGGCGGCGCGGCCCGATGAGGGCGAAGCTGGGGAACGGCTGTTGAAGCACGTAAGCGGCGGCGATGTTGATCGCGGTGACGCCGTGCTTCTCGGCCAGTTCAAACGCGCGGAGGCGGCGTTGCCGATTGTCCGGGCTGTCGAACGGGTCCTTGGCGGTCCATTCGTCTTGCAGTTCGACGGCGTCGGGCGAGACGAAGTAGCCGCGGGCCTGGCTGGACCACGCGAAATTGGCGAGCTGATGGTCCGCCAAGAACTGGATGGAGGCGGGATCGGACGCGTGGATGCAGCCGTCCCAGACCGGCCGCACCATGCGGGCGAGCGAGACGTTATTCGAGGCGCAGGCCATCTTGCGTTTCCCGTATTTCTCCGCGTAAGCGTTGGCCTCGGCGATACGTTCCAACGACCAGTTGCTCCCGCCGTACACGCCGATCCGTCCGGCCTCGGCCTGCTCGTGCAGCGCGTCGATGAACTCGCCGGCGGGCACGTCCGGGTTGTCGCGGTGCAGCAGGTACACGTCGGCGTGGTCCAAGCCCAGGCGCTCCAGCGAACCGTTCACCTGCCAATCTACGAGCGAGGGGAAGTTGAACGGCGTGTGGCAGCCCTTGCTGATCACCACCGCTTCGTTACGCACGCCGCGCGACCGGATCCACGCGCCGACCTGTCGTTCCTGTTGGCCGCCGCCGTAGATGAACGCGGTGTCGAAAGCGTTGCCGCCGCGCTGCCAGTAGTCGTCGAACATCACCGCGGCGTGCGGGTAGCTCGGCTGGTTGTCGCAGCCCATGATCAGCTTGGCGATCGGCTTGTCGAGGCCCTCGATCTTGCCATAAGTCATCGACGCATCGGGAGACTTGCTCAGCGACGTGCCGCGGATCGTGGTCGTGATCCCTTCCGGCGTCTCGTTGGGATAAGTCAAGCCGATCTGTTTTCGCCACGCGTCGAGCGCGACGGCTTGGCCGATCGAATCTTCCCAGGTCATGAACGCGCACTGTGTCTGCCCTGCGGCGATCGCGGTCGCGGCGGCGAGAGCTTCGTACCCAAAGCCGGAGTAGTCGGCCTTGCGCGCGTAGGTTTCGGGCTCCTCGCCCTTGCGGAAAACGTCGATCTTGGCGTCGACCGGGCCGAACCAGTCGCCGACCCACGGATCCTCGAGTACGAGGTGTCCTTCGCTGCCGTCGATGCGTGTCTGATTCAGCAGGTTTGCGCGGACCGCGGTCGCCACCTCGGCCACGAATCCGCCGTCGAACTTGAGCACGGCCGACGCCCATTCGTCCACGCCGGTCTGCCCGAGGTGACCGGCCCCGCGGACCGCCACCGGGTCCGCGAAGCTCCGGCCTTGCAACGCGCCGGCGACGAACCGCGCATGCTGCACGCAGTAGCAACCGACGTCCAGGATCGCCCCGCCCGCCAGCTTTGGATCGAACAGCCGCGAGCCCAGATCCACTTCTCCCGCGTCGAAGCCGAACGACGTGGCCATCGTCCGCACTTCGCCGATCACGCCCGAATTCAGCAGTTCGGCCAGCTTCGCGTTCTGCGGGTGACAACGGTCTTTAAAGGCCTCCATGAAGAACACGCCGTTGACGCGCGCCGCCTCGACGATCGCCATGACCTGCGGTTCGTTCAGCCCGGCCGGCTTCTCAACGAACACGTGCTTTCCCGCCTCCGCCGCGGCGATGGCCCACCGCGCGTGCAGCGGGTGCGGCGTCGCGACATACACGGCCTGCACCGCGTCGTCGGCTAACAACGCCTCGTACGACCCGTGGATCGTCACGTCGGTCAGGCCCAACTCGTCGGCGAAGGCCTTGGCCTTGTCCGCGTTTCTCGCTCCAAGCGCGACGATCTTTCCCGCGTCCGCCGCGGCGACGCCCTGAGCAAACGCCTTGGCGATGGTCCCGGGGCCCAAGACGCCCCACTTCAGTTCATTGGCTTGCACGATCCAAACTCCGGCTGCGTCGAGGTGAAGCGGCGCGGGGGGACCCGGACAAGCGGAGCCCCGATATCAGAACACGTCCCGAAACGCATCGAGACGCAAAGAGGCAAACCCCGGAAGCAAACCCTCGCCGACGCGGTGGACGTCGGCGAGGAAACATTCAAACTCAGCCCTTGTTCCACGTCACCGAGCCGTACACCGCCGCATCGCCCAACTCCTCCGCGATGCGGATCAGCTGGTTGTACTTCGCGTTGCGGTCGCTGCGGCAGGGCGCCCCGGTCTTGATCTGTCCGCAGTTGGTGGCGACCGCTAGGTCCGCGATCGTCGCGTCCTCGGTTTCGCCGGAGCGGTGCGACAGCACGGCGTTGAACTTGTTGCGGATCGCCAGGTTCACGGCGTCGAAGGTTTCCGACAGCGTGCCAATCTGGTTCACCTTCACCAGGATCGCGTTGCCGGAGCCCTCGTCGATCCCACGCTGCAGGAATTTAGAATTGGTCACGAACAGATCGTCGCCCACGAGCTGCACCTTGTCGCCGACCTTGTCGGTCAGCGTCTTCCAGCCCGCCCAGTCGTTCTCGGCCAGGCCGTCCTCGATCGAGCGGATCGGGTACTTGCCGCACCACTCGGCCCACAGGCTCGCCATGTCGTCGCTGCTGATGATCTCTTGGGTCGAGCTGAAGAACTTGTAGCCCTGCTTGCCGTCCTTCTCGGCCTCGTTCCAAAGCTCGGACGTCGCCGGGTCGAGCGCGACGAAGATCTGCTCGCCCCACTTGTAGCCGGACTTATCGACGGCCTCTTCGATGATCTGCAACGCTTCTTCGTTGGACTTGAGGTTTGGCGCGAAACCGCCCTCGTCGCCCACGGCCGTGCTCAGGCCCTTGTCGTGCAGCACGCCCTTGAGCGCGTGGTAGATCTCCACGCCCGCCCGCATCGCGTCCCCAAAATTGTCGAAGCCCCACGGCTGCACCATGAACTCCTGGAAGTCCACCGTGTTGTCCGCGTGCTTGCCGCCGTTGAGGATGTTGAGCATCGGCACGGGCAGCACCTTCGCGCCGCTGCCGCCGAGGTACCGGTACAGCGGCTGCTGCGTCGCGGCCGCGCCGCAGTGGGCCGCCGCCATCGACACCGCAAGGATCGCGTTGGCCCCGAGCTTGCCCTTGTTGTCCGTGCCGTCGAGCTGGAGCATCGCGTCGTCGATCGCTTCCTGATCACGGACGTCGAAACCCAGCAGCGCATCGGCGATCGCTTCGTTGACGTTCTCGACCGCCGCTTCGACCGACTTGCCGACGTAGTAGTCTTTCTTGCCGTCGCGGAGTTCGACCGCTTCGTTTTCCCCGGTGGACGCGCCGGAGGGCACGGCCGCGCGTCCGCTGACCCCGTCGCCGAGCGTGACTTCCGCCTCGACGGTCGGGTTACCGCGGGAGTCCAGCACTTGCCTGGCGTGCACGTCTTCGATCACAAAGCTCATCGCAAATTTCTCAGTGGGAGGAGGGTGAGTGGGTCGTCCGCCCCTCGTTCGGAGGCGGGCTGTTTCGAGCGCCCGGGCCGCGGAGTGTAGTGGATCGCACGCTCTATTTTCGCTGTGCCCAGAACCCGGCTTGGGCTGAACCTACTTCGCCCGATGTTTGAGCGGGCGCTCGATTTTGCCCGCGCGGTTCTCGTGCGTTGGGTCCGTTGGCGGATTTCTGACGGCTTGCACTCCGAAGTGCGCAATCCACTCCGTTGGACGCGTCACAAGGACGAGCAGGGCGGTTCCTTCTGGGATCTGATCGTCAGGGCCAAGCCGCTACGCCGGGAACCGTAGATCGATCACGGCATTTTTCAAGGAGATGTTCATCATGAGGTTTTTTTATCAAGCGTGCATGGCAGGCGGCTTGGCTTTGGCCGCTTGCCCGTCGTTCGGGCAGACGTCGTTCACAGCGGCGGATTTGGGCCAAATCCAAACGGTCGCTCCGTTCCAAGGGTTTCGTCAATTGCTGACCTTCGACACCGGCGGCCGCTTGAAGACTTCCTCCCCCCTTTTAAATGGCACCACACTGGGCGACGATGTCTTCAACAGCGCCATCAACAGCCTCAGCGGCTTGGGCTACGACGAAACCCGGAATAAGGTGATCGGAGTTTCAGACAACAGGAGTTCGACCAACTACGTCAGCCAAATCAATCCATTCACGGGCATCGTCGAATCGATCGCCCCGATCACTCGCAACGCGGGCAGCGCGTTCTACCGCGATCCCGGCTTCACCGTGGTCAATGGGGTCGGTTTTCTCACCGCCGCCGACGGCCCGGGCAGCAACAACGACCCGCTGTTCCGCATCAACATCGATACGGGCGAAGTGCTGTCGCTCGGACGGATCAACGACACCAAAGACCTGACCGGCACCGCCGACTTTGGCAACGAACTCGTGATCGTCGATCACGGCGCCGACGACATCATTCGCGCGACCCTGAACGGCTCGAAGATCGACGAAGAGGGCATCGACGGCCGCAACATCGAAACCAGCGCCGGCGCCGCTTATTTCGGCAGTACCCTTTTCGTCGTCACGAACGACGAAGCGAGCCTGTTTCGTATCCCCGACGCACGGACCAACGACCCGGACATCCACTTTGTGCGTTCGATCCCCGTCCGGACCGACAACCTCGCAGCGGGCCGTTTCGACCCGGTGCTCTTCGGTGATTTCAACGGCGATGGTTTTGTTGCCCAGGGCGACCTGAACTTGGTCTTGCTGAACTGGGGGACCGACACGTCGGTGGCTGGTCTGCCCCGAGGATTCACGAATCCCCTCGGCGTGTTCGGGTTGATCGATCAGCCCGAGCTCAACGCCGTGCTGAACAATTGGGGCAGCCGCCTTGAAGGCGCGTCGGCGATCTCGGCGATCCCGGAGCCCGCGGTCGCGGGCGTGATCCCGCTCGCCGCGGCGGTCGTCATGCGGCGACGTCCCCAACGGCTCGCCGGTAAGCACGGCGGATGATCCAGCGTCCAAAGTTTCTTCCCGTTCGCTGAAGGAATCCTTGAACCGTCGGCGTCCCGCCTGATCCCAGGCAGGCGCCGGCGGTTTGGTCGGCCGAGCCGTGCTTCATCGGGCCCGCGATTGCGGGCTTCGGTCCAAGGAAACGTACAGTCTTCGCCGAATTCCGTGGCGGTTTCGGAAAGCTTGTGTTTGTGGCTTGATTTTGGCTGGAACGGGCGAGTTTCGAGTAGGTTGTGTCGAGGTCGGGCCCGCATATCGGCTTTTGGTTGCTGTGATTTGGTTCAGGTCAGGAGTTGGCTTCGATGGCGTCGCAGATGTCGCTGGCGGAATTGGAATTGGTCGACGTGGGCACGCCGGGGAGCCAGGTCGTCGCGGTGCTCGAAGAGCCCGGTCGGATCAGCACGCACTTCGCGAAGGTGCCCGAGCCGGGGCCGGGGCAGGTGCGGGTCAAGATCAAGTGGGTCGGCGTGTGCGGGTCGGACGTTGAGGCGTTCCGCGGGGCGCGTCAGCCGGAGTTCCTGTCGATGCCGGTGCGGCTGGGTCACGAGGTGGCGGGGACGATCGACCGGGTGGGGGCGGACGTGACGGGGCTGCGGCCGGGGATGAAGGTGTCGTGCCGGTACGTGTGGGGCGCGTTCGCCGAGTACATCGTCTGCGAGCCGTTCAACGTGAAGGTGTTGCCCGAGGATTTCCCGCTGGAGCAGGTGAGCCTGATCGAGATCCTGCCGGGGGTGATCCACGCGGCGGAGTTGTGCCGGATCGACGCGTCGAAGACGGTGCTGATCACGGGGCAGGGCGTGAGCGGGCTGGTGCTGACGCAGGTGATCTCGCGGTTCTCGCCCAAGCGGCTGGCGGTGACGGACCTGAAGCCGGAGAACCTGGAGATCGCCAAGCGTTACGGGGCGACGGACACGTTCCTGATCCCGGACGCCGACACGCCGACGATGGAGGTGGCGGGCGGGGCGTTCCCGGACGGGTTTGATGTGGTGGTGCCGTGCCTGCTCGAGGGCGACGGGATGATCGATGCGGTGAACGCGTCGGCCTTCGGCGGCAAGATCGTGATGTACGGCTGCATCGGCACGTGCAACCGGCCGTTCGATTTCTTCAAGGTCCACCGCAAGCGGCTGGAGATCTACTCGACCGAGCCGCGGAGCGACGTAGCGATGCGACGGTACTTCCACGAGGGCGTCCAAATGGTGCTCGATGGCTTGGTCAACACGCACGAGATTGTGACCGACCTCGTACCGCTGGCCGACGTGCAACGGGCGTTTGATCTACGCAACACCTACGACAATGACACGATCCACGTGTTGGTCGACTGCGAATCGCCCGACATCCCGGCGTAAGGAATCACCATGACGTATCGGCCAACGATGAACGAGCGTGTCCGGCGGGTGGCGACAGCGCTGGCGATGGTGCTCGCCGTGGTCGGCCTTCTGGGGCTGGCCGGTTGCGGCGGGGGCGGCGAATCACCGGCCGACGGCAAGATCGAAATCCGGCTGGCCCACGTCCACGCGGCCGACCCGTCGTCCGAGATCCACACCGCGGCGGTGGCGTTCAAGGAATACGTCGAGTCACGCAACCCCGATATCGAGGTCCGCATCTTCGCCAACGGCCAACTCGGCTCGGAGCGCGAGGTCTACGAGAGCATGCAGCTCGGCTCGGGCGCGACCTGCGTGATCAGCGGCACCGCGATCCTGGGCAACTTCAACCAGCGTATCGGCGTGCTGGACCTGCCGTACCTGTGGGAAGACTACGGCCACGTCCACGCGGTGCTCGACGGCGAGGTCGGTCAGACGCTGGCCGAGGAATTGCGGGGCGAGGGCTTCCGGGTGCTGGCGTGGATGGACAGCTGGGGCTTCCGCAACGTGATGACCAGCTCGCGCCCCGTGACCGAGCCGGGCGACCTGGCGGGCCTAAAAATCCGCACGATCCGCACGCCGATCTACACCGAGACGCTGCGGGCGATGGGCGCGAACCCGACGCCGATGTCGTTCGGCGAGGTGTACAGCGCGATGCAGACCGGCGTGATCGACGGCTTCGAGCACGGCGCGAGCGTCATCCTGGCCAACCGCATGCACGAGGTCGGCCAGCACCTGGCCCTCACCGAACACCTCTTCGGCCCGCTGGTGTTCGTCTACTCCGACCACGCCTTCGGCCGACTCGACGAAGCGACCCAGATGCTGCTCGAAGAAGCCGCGGCCCACGCCCGGGACGTGCAGCGCGGCCTGTCGGCCGAGCGCGACGCCGAGGCGATGGAGGCGCTGCGTGGCCACGGCGTGACGATCCACGCCATCGACACCGCGCCGCTGGCCGAGGCGATGAAGCCGCTCCAGGACTCGCTGGCCGCGGAGCGCGAAGCGACCGACCTGCTCGAGAAGATCCGGCTTGCCCGCTGACGCCCCGCCGACGGAAGCAGCGGCGCGGTTCCGCCGGACACGGCGGGTGTGCGCGTGGGTCGATCACGCGGTGCAGGCGTTGGTGGTCGTGTTGTTCGCGGCAATGGTCGTCGTCGGGGCGTGGCAGGTGGTCAGCCGCAAGGTGCTCGGCTCGTCGCTGACGTGGAGCGAGGAGCTGCAGATCTACATGCACATCTGGCTGGTGTTTCTCGCGGTGGGCGTGGCGTACCGGCACTCGAAGCACATCGCGGTGACGTTTATCGTCGAGCGCTTCCCGGCGGTGGTGCAGCGTGGCTTGGCGGTGTTCTACGACGTGTCGTGGCTGATGCTGGGCCTGTCGATGGTGCACTTCAGTGCCGTGTACCAGACGCCGTTGGGGCGGACGTTTCTGGAAACCGCGGCGAACAACCGTTCGCCGTCGCTTCGTCTGCCGGGTACGACGGAGGGCGTGCCGTACAGCTACATCTACGCGGGGCTGGTCGTGGGCGGGGCGTACATCGCCTTCGTGGCCGCGCGTCGGTTGGTCGCCCGGGCGCTGCGTCTCGATCTCGAGGACGCGACGGACGACGAGCTCAACACCGTGTCGGGGGACGCGTGATGCTGGCCGGGCTATTTATCTTGCTGTTGGTCTTGATTCTGCTCGGGGCGCCGGTGATCGTCGCGCTCGATCTGGTGGCGCTCGGCGGCTTTTTGCTCAACGAGGAGGTCTCACCGGTCGAGTTCCCCAAGCGGATGTTCACGTTTTTGGATTCATTTGGGTTGTTGGCATTGCCTTACTTCGTGCTGGCGGGCGAGCTGTTATCGCGCAGCGGGATGAGCAAGAAGCTGGTGCAATTGGCCAACGCGCTGGTGGGGCGGTGGCGCGGCGGGCTGGGGCAAGTCTCGGTGCTGGGGTGCATGGCGTTCGGCAACGTCTGCGGCTCGGCCGCGGCGGCGACGGCCGCGATCGGCGGGGTGCTTTCGCCGTCGATGAAAGAGGCGGGCTACAAGCCCGGGTTCACCGCCGCGGTCATCGGCTGCTCGGGCATCATCGGCTCGATCATCCCGCCGTCGATGATCATGATCGTGTACGGGTCGATGGCTCAGGTGTCTATCGGCGGCTTGTTTCTGGCGGGCGTCTTGCCGGGGCTGCTGATCACGGCGCTGATGATGGGGGCCGTAGCGATCTTCGCCAACGCGGGGCGAGTCCCGTCCGCGAATGTCGGCGACCCTTCGACATCTTTGACCGAAGCCAAGTGCTGGCCCAACGCTTCGCCGGCGACACCTGCGGTCGGCTCGCTCCGTGCGTTCCTGGGCGCATGGGACGCGGTGGTCGCGCCGGTGATCATCCTCGGCGGCATCTTCACTGGATTCTTCACCGCCACCGAGGCCGGCGTCGTCGCCTGCGTCTACGCACTGGTGATCAGCCTGTTCGTCCGCCGCACGCTGAAGCTGCGGGAGCTGTGGGGCGTCCTGCTCAACGCCGCGATCACCACGGCCATCGTCGTCGGCGTCATCTCCGCCGCCGGCGGGCTGGCGTACCTGATCACGTTCCTCCGGCTCGACGAGTGGCTACGCGGGGCGCTGCTGAGCGTCTCGGACAACGGCTATGTCGTCGTCGCGCTGTTGCTGGTGGTGATGATCGTGTTGGCGATGTTCATCGAGTCGCTGGCGGTGCTGGTGGTGCTCGTGCCGGTGATCGCGCAGATCGGCCAGGCCTTCGGCTTCGACCCGCTGCACTTCGGGATGCTGATCGTGGTGGCGACACAGATCGGAGCCGTCACGCCGCCGGTCGCGGTGGTGCTGTTCGTGGCGACGACGGTGGCCGATGCGCGTTACGACCAGACGCTGCGGCACTGTTTGCCGTTCATTGTGGCGCTGCTGTTGGGACTCGTACTGCTGTTCTTCGTCCCCGCGCTGGCGACCTTTCTTCCCGGTCTCGTCGCCGGCGGGGCGGGGTGATCAATCGAGGCGTTGAACGGTCGCGGCGGCGAGGACGATGGCGACGGTGTTGGCGACGTTGTAACTGCGGATGTTGGGTTTGCCGTCGGGCGGGCCGGGCATGGGGATGGTGATGCGTGAGCCGGGGAAGCGATCGTGCCACGCTTCGGGCAGGCCGGTGTTTTCATTGCCGAAGATGAGGACGTCGTCGGGGCCGTAGCGGGCTTGATCGAAACGGGTGTTGCCGAATTTGGTGACGAGCCAGACGTTGGCCTCGGAAATCGTCCGGTGTTTTTCTAGCCAGGCGAGGAAGGCGTCGTCGTTTTCGTGTTGGGTCAGGTCGACGCTGGGCCAGTAGTCCAGGCCGGCGCGTTGGACGGCGTGGTCGGTGATCTCGAATTTCATCGGGTGGATCACGTGCAGCGCGGCACCGAAGCCGACGGTGGTGCGAGCGATGTTCCCGGTGTTCTGCGGGATGGCGGGGTGATATTGGACGACGTGGAGCATCCGCGCAAGTTAGCCGCGGACGCGCGCCGACCAACGCGGGCCCAGACGGAAGCCGCGAGGATCGCAGATTTCGGAGATAGCGCGGATCGGGTTTTACGGATTGTCGTCCTTGGCGTTAGTCCGTGGTCGCGGCGGATTTGTCCGGTTCGGATAAGCCGGTGGGTTATCGTGTAGTTGGATGGTGCGGATCCCGATTCGTCTCCCAGGAGCCCGCCCTTGCAGACCATTGTTCTTGAGCAGCCCGGCACGCTGCGGCAGGTGCACACCGAAGCTCCGCCTGAACCGGGGCGGGGTGAGGCGTTGGTGCGGGTACGACGGGTCGGGGTGTGCGGGACGGATATCCACGCGTACGCGGGGCGGCAGCCGTTCTTTTCGTATCCACGGATCCTGGGGCACGAACTGGGGGTGGAGGTGTTGGCGGTGGGCGGGGGGGTGACGGAGGTATCGGTGGGAGACCGTTGCGCGGTGGAGCCGTATGTGGGGGATTGCGGAGACTGCTCGGCGTGTCGGCAGGGGCGGACGAATTGTTGTCCGAGCATGTCGTGTTTGGGGGTGCATGTGGACGGCGGGATGCGGGACCGGATCGTGTTGCCGGCGCGGAAGCTGCACGCGCCGCCGGACGGGAGCGAGTTGAGTTTCGAAGCGTTGGCGTTGGTGGAGACGCTGGGGATCGGGCGGCACGCGGTGACCCGGGCGGGCGTGGGAGAGGGCGAGTCGGTGGCGGTGCTGGGGCTGGGCCCGATCGGGTTGACGGTGTGCCAGTTCGCGAAGCTGGCGGGGGCGGCGTTGGTGGGGCTGGACGTTTCCGCGGACCGTTGTGCGAAGGCCGAGACGCTGCTGGGCATCGAGACGCGGGCGCTGGACGCGGAGACGCCGGTGGCGGAGCAGTGGACGGCGGCGTTCGGTGATCGCCCGCTCAAGGTGTTCGACGCGACGGGGCATCGGGGCTCGATGCAGGCGGCTTTCGATCTGCCGGACCACGCGGGGACGCTGACGTTCGTCGGGCTTTTGTTGGGAGAGATCGCGTTCGACGATCCGAGCTTTCATCGCAAGGAGCTCACGTTGCTGGCGAGCCGGAACTCGGTGGCGGCGGATTTTCGGGCGATCCTGGCGGACTTGGCGGCGGGGCGGATCGACCCGACGGCGTGGATCACGCACCGCACGACCGCGGCGGCGTTACCGGGCGCGTTGGACGATTGGTTGCTTCCGGAGTCGGGGTTGTTGAAAGGCGTGGTGAGCTTCGATGACGCGTGATCCGAAGAGTTTGAAAGGAGCCGCGCTGTTTGACCTGTCCGGCAAGCGGGCGCTGGTGACGGGGTCGAGCCGCGGCTTGGGGCTGGCGATGGCCCGTGGTTTGGCGGAAGCGGGGGCGCACGTCGTGCTGAACGGGCGGAACGGCGACACGCTCCACGCCGCCGCCGCGGCGCTTCGCGAAGACGGTTTAGCCGCGCGGGCCGCGGCGTTTGACGTGTGCGATGAGGCGTCGGTGAAGGCGGGCGTGGCCGAAGTGTTGGCGTCCGGGGCGATCGACGTGCTGGTCAACAACGTCGGCATCCACGATCGGGCGCCGCTGGCCGAGATGACGGCCGATCAGTGGCGCTGCGTGATCGACGCGAACCTGACGAGCGCTTTCCTCGTAAGCCGGCATGTCGCGCCATCGATGATCGAACGCCGAAGCGGAAAGGTCATTCACACTTGTTCGCTGATGAGCGAAGCGTGTCGGCCGACAACCGGCAACTACGCCGCGGCCAAGGGCGGCCTGAAGATGCTCACCCGCGCGATGGCGACCGAGTGGGCCAAGCACAACGTACAGGTCAACGGCATCGGGCCGGGCTATTTCGCCACCGAGCTGACCAGGCCGCTCGTCGACGACCCCGAGTTCAACGCGTGGGTCTGTCAACGCACGCCGGCGGGGCGGTGGGGCGATCCGAAGGAGCTCGTGGGGGCGGCGGTGTTTCTTGCAAGTGCCGCGTCGGATTACGTGAACGGCCAGATCGTTTATGTCGATGGCGGGCTGTTGGCGGCGATTTGACCCTTTAACATTATCCCACCAGCCAAGGTTCGCCTTTCAATCCACCGCGCGGGCCAAAGCTCACGACGATTCCATGGCCACCCAGGCAGTCACCATCTTCGAACCAGAAAGAGCAGCCCTCTGGATGAACTGTGATGTCTTTCAGGCGGATGCACTTCAAAAACTGGAGCTTCGTCTTCTTGTTTGTGCCTAGTTTTGAATCATATTGCTGAGCCTTTTCAAGATAAGCATTTGCAATTAGTTCTTGGCACTGCCTTAACCGCGTTTTCAGATCAGAAAAGTGCTTGGCAAAGAGATTGGCGCTTTTCTCAAGTGCCTGCGGACGTAACTCCGCTTCAAGATGTCCTACATCAAGAATGATATTGAGTCTTTGCCCGGAGATGTCCACCGTTTTTTGGTGGCCGCCGCTGTTGTTTGGATAGAAGCTCTCAAGGTCTGGATGCTGATTGCTTTTGGGATCGGTATTCTTTGACATACGGCAAATGCCCTATTCAAGAAGGTATGCGCACCGATACTCCGAGGAAGTTTGCGAGCATCGCCGGGCCGTCGGGGGTCATGAAGCTCTCGGGGTGGAACTGCAAGCCTTCCACGGGTCGGTCGTTGCCGGGGCCGAAGACGCCGGCCTTGGCCCGCAGCCCCATGACCACGCGCACCGTTTGCCCGTCGACGTCGTCGTTGCACCACGCGCTGACTTCGAAGCGCCGCGTGTCGATCGAGTCTTCGGTCACGATCAGCGAGTGGTAACGCATCGCGGTGAACGGGTCCGGGACCCCGTCGAACAGGCCCCGGCCGTCGTGCCGGATGAGGGAAGTCTTGCCGTGCATCAGCTTCGCGTGGCGCTGCACCGTCATGCCGAAGCGGTGACCGATGGACTGATGCCCGAGGCAGACGCCGAGCAACGGCACCTTGCCGGCGAAGGCTTCGATGATGTCGCAGGACACGCCGGCCTCCCGCGGGGTGCACGGGCCGGGCGACACGATGACGTGCGACGGCTCGAGCGCGAGCGCTTCGCCCGGGGTGATCTTGTCGTTGCGGACGACCCGCATCCCCAGCGCATCGGGGTCTTGGCCGTGGGCGACCAGCAGCTCGCCGATCCGTTGCACGAGGTTGTAGGTGAAGCTGTCGTAGTTGTCGATCAGGAGGATCATCCGACGAATATACGATCCGCTTTCTACGCGTTGGGCGGACGCGTGACAGGTTTGAGAATTTACGGTCAGGCCGGAGCCTCGGCGAGCGCGGGCAAATCGGTGTAGCCCTTTTCGCCTGCGGCGGGGTTGTACAGCAGCGAGGGATCGGGGAACTCGGAAAGCTCGGCGCCCGTCCGTAAGCGTTTAGGGAGGTCGGGATTGGCGAGGAACGGCCGGCCGAACGTGACCAGATCGCACACGCCGTCGGCGATCGCTTGGGCGGCTTTCTGGGCGGTGTAGTCGCCGTTGAAGATGAGGGTGCGCGTGAAGTACTCGCGGGCGGCGGCGTTGATCCCTTCTTGCTGGGGGTGGGGCTCGGGCTGGTCGTAGAGTTGGCCGACGACTTCGAGGTGGCCGACGCCGGTGTTGTCGATGGCCTTGAAGATCGCGGTGAAGTGTTGGAGGGGGTCGGAGTCGGACATCTCGTTGAAGGTGCCGGTGGGCGAAACCCGGATGCCGACGCGTTCGGCCCCCCAGACTTCGATCAAGGCGTGGAGCACCTGAAGCGGGAAGCGGAGGCGGTTTTCGATGCTGCCGCCGAAGTCGTCGGTGCGTTGGTTGGTGCCGTCGCGGAGGAATTCGTCGATGAGGTAGCCGTTGGCCCCGTGCAGTTGGACGCCGTCGAAGCCCGCGTCTTGGGCGACCTGTGCGGCGTGGCGATACTCCTCGACGATGGCGGCGATTTCGTCGGCGGTCAGGGCGTGGGGCGCGGGGATGGGGTGTTTGCCGCTGGGCGTGTGGGCCTGGGTCTCTTTCATCTCGACCGCGGACGGGGCCACCGGGCCGAGGCCGTCGGGCAGCAACTCGGGGTGGGTGACGCGGCCGGCGTGGTAGAGCTGGGCAAAGATGCGACCGCCGGCGTCGTGGACGGCGTCGGTGACGAGTTTCCAGCCGTCGCGCTGCGCGTCGGAGTAGATGCCGGGCATGGCGACGTAACCCAGGCCGCCGGGGCTCACGTGCGTCGCTTCGGTGAAGATCAGGCCGGCCGACGCGCGTTGGCGGTAGTAGGTGGCGTTGAGTTGGGTTGGGACTTCACCGGGAAGCGACGCGCGGCAGCGGGTCATCGGAGCCATGAGCACGCGGTGCGGCAAGGGGCATGGGCCGAGCGTGGCGGTGGAGAAGAGCGGGGCGAGTTCGGGGTGGGACACGTGTGGCTCCGTGGATGGTGGTTTAAGCGGCAGCCAACGATAGCGCTCGCCCAGACGGACATCCATTTTCTTTTCGCGGACGATTCGTGTGTCACGGAGTCGTTGCCTGGTCAACGCATTTTTAACTTGACGCCCAAAGGCTCATCCGCCACTGCCGCACCAGGCCCGCCAGCACGCCGAGGATCATTCCCACTACCAGGATCGGCGGCGCGAAACCCAACGTGCAGACCACCCCGAACAAACCGCCGGCGGTGAAGTACCAGATCACCTCGTCGCGCAGGTGGTTTTCGAACGCCAACAGCAGCAGGTACACGCACGCGAACACCCAGGGCAAAAGCCCCAGCAAGATCCAAAGCACCGCGATGAGCACCCCCGCCGCCGCCCCGGCCCGGGCGGTTTGCCCGTGCCCCGCGCCGCCGCCCATCCACACGACCCAGTCGGGCATCAGCCACCCGGCCACCGCGTTGCCCGTCGCGTACAGCGCCAGCCACGCCCCGCCGGGTAAGGCGTCGCTCTCCCACCACCGCCGCGGCGTCGGCGGCGGCACGGGCCGGAACGTTTCGGGGTCCGCCGGGTCGAACGGCCGGAGGCAATGGCCGCAGATCGCCGGCTCGTCCTTGCTCTCCGGCAGCGACAACCGCTCCCCGCACGCGAGGCAATACCGCGGCTGCTTCGCGAGCAACGGGTGCATCGCCGGCGGATCGCCGGGAGGTCGGGCTTCGTCGGCTGGTGGATCGATCGCGGGAGCCTCACCGACAAGACGCCGCTCGATGCGGCGTGATTCAAGCGCTCTCAAACACCATACGGCGATCGTTCGATCCCCAGCGAAGTCGCCCGCGCGAGGATCGCCGCGGGCATCCCCAGCAACATCCCGCACAGCGCAGCGACCGAGCCGTACGGCAAACCCAACACGAACCCCAGGCATCCACCCAGCAACCACAGGATCGCGAGCCGATCGAACCGCGTGTGCCGCAGCGCCAGCAGCGTCAGCAGCGTGACCACGCCGCTCCGCAGCGACACGAGCAACAGCCAGCCGACGGGCCACCGTTGCTCGCTCTGCCAGATGGCCTGCTCGACCCAGCCGTCGAGCACGATCCAGCCGACGTACGTCGCCGCGGCCAGCGCGAGCGTGGCGAACATCGCGATGTGGTTCGGGCCGCGCTCGTCCAGCGGTTCCTTGCGAAACGTCGCGTGGTCTGAACGGTTGAACGACCGGTGGCAGAACGTGCAGAACCCGCGGCGGACCTTGGGCAGCGGGCGATCGCAACACAGGCACCAGGCCGGGAACAGCCGGCGAGGCGACGCGATTTCGAAGGAACCGGCGCTCTCCATGACGCCTTGAAATTAAGGTGGATCCGCGCCCGGTCGGTGCGAAACCGACGGCGTCGTGTCGCGAGGCTGCGAGCCTTCTGCGGTGGTTGATAGCCCGGCGTTGTCGCCGGAAAGAGCGGGCGAGGCGAGCGCCGGCGTTTCGGGCGGCCTCGGAGAAAACGCCTCGCCGCATTCCGGGCAACGATCGGTGCTGCCCCGCAGGTCGTACCCGCACGTCACGCAGACGGCCCACGGCGGCGGCTTTTCTTCTGGTTTGCCGATGATCTTTTGCAGCCCCCAGAACACCATTGTGACGCCCGCCATCGCTCCGGTCAGCAGCCCGCCTTGGATCAGCGTGGTGGCGAAGGTTAGAGCGAAGACTTGAGCGGGCGGGCCCGAAAACACGAGATCGTCTTCAAGGAAGACATAGCCTTCGATGAGTCCCGTTGCGTTGAGCGTGAGTTCCGCCAGCACCAGGCTCAGCAGGCCCGCCACCATGTCCAACAAGACGACCGGCGGGACGATGGACGCCACGCTCTGCGTGATCCGCAAGCCGACGGCGATGCGGACGCTGCGATCGACGAACGGTTTCGACCGCAAGCGCTGCATCCAACCCGAACTCATCACCAGCGCGTACGCCGCGACCCACGCCGACAAGCCCAGGCCCATGCCCAGCAAGCCCGCCGATCTGCCTTCAACGACCAGCATTCCGAGAAGGAAGCTCGGCCCCGCGGCGACGGCGCACACCCCGCCCCATTTCACGAAGTTCAGGGGTAACGCCGAACGGTCGATCCGGCCGGAGGTCCCGTCGTTGTGTTTCCCCGAGCCGTGCATGCGAGGCGGCACGGGTCAACCCACTACGAGGTTCACGAGCTTCTTGGGGATGACGATCACCTTGCGGATCGCCTTGCCTTGCAGATGCAGCGCGACGTTTTCCTCGGCTTTAGCGGCTTCTTCGATGTCGGCCTGGTCGGCGTCGGCGGGGACGGTGACCTTGCCGCGCAGCTTGCCGTTGACCTGCACCGGCAGCTCGACCGTGTCGGAGACCAGCAGTTCGGGTCGGTACTCGGGCCACTCGGCGTCGGCGACGCTCGTGTGCGGGGCGACATGCCCAAGCTTCTCCCAGAGCTCCTCGGCGATGTGCGGGGCGAGCGGGGCGAGCATCGGGACGATCGCCAGCGCCACGCTGTGCGGGACCTCATCGATCGACACGAGCGCGTTATTCAACTCGATCAAGGCGGCGATCGCGACGTTGAACTGCATGCCCTCCATGGCGTCGGTCACCCGCTGGATGGTGCGGTGCGTGAGGCGGAGAAGCTCGTCGGACGGGTTGTCGCGAGTGACTCGGAGTTGGCCGGTGTCTTCGTCTACGAAGTTGCGCCACAGGCGGTTCAGGAAGCGATGGACGCCGACGATGTCCTGCTGGTTCCACGGCTTGGATTGGTCGAGCGGGCCGAGATACATCAAAAACAAACGGAGCGTATCGGAGCCGTACTGAGCGATGACCTCGTCCGGCGTGACGGAGTTCTTGAGCGATTTGCCCATCTTCCCGAACACGCGCTGCACCGGCTTTCCGTCAACAAAGAACGAAGATTCGGCGCGTTGCCGTCGGTCGAGCTGCATCGCGGGGGTGCCGTGCTCGTCGACAACGGCGAACGCGTCGACGTAGATGCCGCGTTCGTCCTTGAAGGCGTCTTCCTGGATGTAGCCCTGGTTGAAGAGTTTGCCGAAGGGCTCGGGCGTGCTGACGTGGCCGAGGTCGTAGAGGACCTTGTGCCAGAAGCGGGCGTAGAGCAGGTGAAGCACGGCGTGTTCGACGCCGCCGACGTAGAGGTCCACGCCGCCGGCGTGGTGCCCGCCGGACGATTTTTCGCTGACCATCCAGTATTTCTCGGCGTCGCGGCCGACGAAGGTCTGATCGTTGCCCGCATCGCAAAAACGCAGGTAGTACCAGCACGAACCGGCCCACTGCGGCATGGTGTTGAGCTCGCGGGTGTAGCGGACGCCGTCGCGTTCAACGACCCGCCAGGAATCGGGGGCTCGGCCGAGCGGCGGCCGCGGCGGGGCGTCGGGATCGTCCATCGCCGTGGGTTTGAAGTCCTCCATCTCCGGGAGCTCAACGGGCAGTTCGGATTCATCGAGCGCGACGATTTCGTCGTTGGGGCCGTGCAAGATCGGGAACGGCTCGCCCCAGTAGCGCTGACGGGAGAACAACCAGTCGCGGAGCTTGTAGTTGGTGGTGGCTTTGCCGTGGCCGTGGGTTTCGAGCCACGCGATGATGTGCTCTTTCGCGGCGGGTACGTCGAGGCCGTCGAGCGTGAGGCCGCCGTGAGACGAGTTGGCGAGCTCGCCGTTGCCGGTGAAAGCCGCCCGCGTGACGTCGCCGCCGGAGATCACTTCCACGATGGGGATTCCGAACTTCGTCGCAAACGCGAAGTCGCGCTCGTCGTGCGCGGGCACGGCCATGATCGCGCCGGTGCCGTAGCCGGTCATCACGTAGTCGGCGATCCAGACGGGGATCTTCTCGTCGTTGACCGGGTTGATCGCGTAGGCGCCGGTGAAGACGCCGGTCTTCTCTTTCGCGTCCTGCTGACGTTCCACGCTGGTCTTCTCGCCGGCCTGCTTGCGGTAGGCGTCCACCGCGTCGCGCTGCGCATCCGTCGTCAGCACGTCCACGAGCTCGTGTTCCGGGGCGAGCACCATGTACGTCGCGCCAAACAGCGTGTCGGGCCGCGTCGTGAAGACCGTGATTTTTTCGTCGCTTCCGTCCACCGCGAAATCGACCTGCGCCCCGCGGCTTTTGCCGATCCAGTTGCGTTGCAGGAGCTTGACGGGTTCGGGCCAGTCCACCAAGTCGAGGTCGTCGATCAGGCGGTCGTTGTACGCGGTGATGCGCAGCATCCACTGCTTGAGCGGACGCTTCACGACGGGGAAGTTGCCGCGTTCGCTGCGCCCTTCGTTGGTGACTTCTTCGTTGGCCAGGACCGTGCCCAGGCCCGGGCACCAGTTCACCTCGACGTCGGCCATGTACGCGAGCCGGTACTCGTCGAGCAGGCGGGACTGCTGGTCGGCGTCGAGCGAGTGCCACTTGCGGGCGGTAAGCGGGCCACCGGTGATGGCGTCCAGATCCTCGGCGATGCCGGAGTAGACCAGCTGGCCGTCGATGCCGACGTAGTAGTCCTCGCCTTGCAGCTTGGCGACGAGTTGATCGATGGGCAGGGCTTTGTTTTCGATGGGGTCGAAATAGCTCTCGTAGAGCTTGAGGAAGACCCACTGCGTCCAGCGGTAGTAGTCCGGATCGGTCGTGCTCAGTTCTCGCGGCCAGTCGAAGCCGATGCCCAGTTTCTTGAACTGGTGGGTGATATGGTCGATGTTCTTCTGGGTGGTGACGGCCGGGTGCGTGCCGGTCTCGACGGCGTACTGCTCGGCGGGCAGGCCGAAGGCGTCGTAGCCGATGGGGTGCAGGACGTTCTTGCCGCGCATCCGTTGGTAACGGGCCGGGATGTCGGTCGAGGTGTAGTTGAGCGCGTGCCCCATGTGCATACCCGCGCCCGACGGGTAGGGGAACATGGCCAGGACGTAGAACTTGGGGCGATCCGCGTTGAAGCCGGCGTCCCCGGGATTCGGCACGGCGAAGGTGTTCTCGGCTTCCCAGTGGGCCTGCCACTTGGCCTCGAGGGCGGCGAAGTCGTAAGCGTGCGGCTTGGATTCGGGGGCGGGGGCGTTCATCGTGCGGTGAGTTTACTGGCACCGCCGCCGCGGTCCGGCTTGCTCTAGCATGGGCCGCGATGCCCGAAGACGCTCCGCCCGCCCCCCGCTCGATCGAGTTCGTGGACTGTTCGCTACGCGACGGCCACCAGTCGCTGCTCGCCACCCGCATGTCCGGCACGCAGTGCATGGCTGCGCTGCCCGCCGTCCGCGACGCGGGGTACCGCTGCATGGAACTCTGGGGCGGGGCCGTGCTCGACGCGTCCCTGCGGTTCACGAACGATGACCCGTTCGAGCGCCTCGACGACTTGAAGCGCTGCCTGGACGACGGCCCGCTCGGCGTGGGCGGCGTCCAGATCCGTTCGCTGTGCCGCGGCCAGAACCTGTTCGGCTACAACCCATATCCCGACAACGTCGTCAGCGAGTTCATGAAAGAAGCGGTGCGTTCCGGCTCGTCCCCCGCCAACCCGCCCGGCAGCACGACCCGCAACGTCAACAAAGCCCCGGGACAGAGCGCCCACCGCATCCGCATCTTCGACGCCCTCAACGACGTGCGGAATCTCGTCACCGCGCTGATGGCCACCAAGGCCTTCAACGGCGTCGCCGAGGCCGCGCTGTCTTACACGACCTCCCCCGTCCACGACACCGACCACTTCGTCCGCTTCGCCCGTGCCGCGCTGGACTGCGGCGCCGACACGCTCGCCATCAAAGACATGGCCGGGCTGCTGCACCCCTCCGACGCGTTCACCCTGATCGAAGCCCTGCAGCGTGAATTCCCCGGCGTCGAGATCACCCTGCACAGCCACTGCACCACCGGCCTGGCCTGCGCGACCTACGTCGTCGGCATGCTCACCGGCGTCGACAAGCTCGACACCGGCCACGGCCCCCTCGCCGGCGGCACCGCCCAGCCCCCCGTCGAACTCATGCAGTGGTTCGCCGACGCGCTCGGCCTCGAAACCAACGTCGACCCGTCGCGCTTCCCCGGCATCGACGCCGTCCTCCGCGAACAACGCAAGCAACTCGCCGACATCGACAAAAACCAGGACCACGTCGGCAACCCCTGGCCGCAGACGCCCAACGACGAGCAACGCCGCCACATCGGCCGGGTCATCGAACTGCTCCAGCAGCGCGACCGCCACGCCTGCGACCTCGCCGTCGCGCTCATCGAAGAAAAGATGATGCGCCCGCAGGGCTACCCGCCCGCCGACACCGCCCAGCTCGAATCCCAGGTGCCCGGCGGCATGATCTCCAACCTGCACAGCCAACTCGCCGACCAGGGCAAGCTCGACCTGCTCCCGCAGATCCTCGACGAGATCCCCCGCGTCCGCAAAGCCGCCGGCTACGTCCCGCTCGTCACCCCCACCAGCCAGATCGTCGGCTCCCAGGCCGCTTTCAACATCATCCTCGGCGAGCCCTACAAACAGGTCTCCATCCCCTTCCGCGACGTGGTCATGGGCAAGTTCGGCAAGCTCCCCGGCCCGGTCGACGCCCGCGTCCTCGAAAAAGTCTCCGGCGGCGAACCCCCGTACGTCGGCCGCGCCGCCGACCTCGTCGACGACGTCGACCTGCCCAAAGTTTTTCAGAGCAACGGCGAACTCATCCGCAGCCACCGCGACCTGTTGCTGCTGCTCCTGTTCCCGATGCCCGCGCGGACGTTCCTCGCGAAGCGTAACGCGGAGCAGAGTTGAATCACATCGGGAAGAGAAGCTACTGGTTTACCCGATCGTCTGAAAAATATGTGGACCGCCATGAGCCTGCGGCCGGTCGCGGGTGGAACTCAACGACCGAGCCGCCGAACGCTTGACGATCGGTGTAGCTTGAGGTAATCCCGTCATCTATCACGCCGTTATCGCCAGGCTTTGTTGGCAATAGAGACTTTGGTCGCTTTCAAAATTGAAGTTACAACCGAATATCGGTGGATGGCGAAGGTGTATTACGTAAGGGGTTTAATCGCATTTGCTAAGCTCATCTGAGACGGGCTCCGGGTAACAGCATGCGATTGAAAAACGGCTGTGCATATGCACGGTAGCGCAGGCCGGGGTCTTCTTTGGCGATCCTTTGGAAGTGATTGGGGGCGATTTCATCCACGAAATGTCTTTCGTTCGGCAAGGTGAAGTTGTGTCCTTGGGTAAGGCTCAACATCCTCGGGTCCGGGTCGGGGTCCAGAAGCACGCCGATCGACCACGCGGCCAACGCCGCCAGCGGAATGGGCGGGTCGTTTTCCAGCACATCGATCATCGCTCGCAGCGTGGGCTCGCCGGCTCCCATCCGTCGCAGTGCGAGTACCGCGGATTGAGACACGAAGTAGTTATCGCCGACCATTCGCTCGAGAAACGCCGCGTCCGCATCGGTTTGACCGACCAGCCCGACGCCGTCGCAAGCGGCCCTTGCGGTCAAGAGCGCTTTGAGCGGTAGGGAGTGCCGGACCCCGCGTGCGGTAAGCATTTGCGCGTCGATCCGTGCTGCGGCCCCTTCACGGCTTTCGATCTTCAGGGCACGCCGGGCCACCGGCAGGGCATCGCGATCGCCCAGCAGGCCGAGCGCCAGGGCGGCATACCCCAGCATCAAGGTGTTTGACCGGAACGACGCCGCGGCTTCCCGGATGGCGTTCGCCGCCCCGGGGTCCTGGCTCAGGCCAAGGGCCACCACCGCCGCCGACCGCAGGCTCTCGGGTTCGTTGGTGTCTTGCACCACGCGGCGAAGCGTCTCCACGTATCGCCCGTTGCGTCGCCTCGCCCGCTCCGCCCGGTGCGGCTTGCCTTCCCGTTCGAAACGCTCCCCCGCCCGCCGGATGTAATGGCCCAACGCGTAAACGGCGAAAGCCCGGTTCGGATCGATCCGATGCTTCGGTTTGCTCAGCACGTCGGGGATGTACTTCCGACGCAACACGTCGACCAGTAGGTCCGCCTCTTCCTCGAAGCCGACCTTCCCCAGCGCGATCAGGCCGAACCGTTTTTCGGCTGCGCCCTCAACCCGGAGGTTTCCCGAAACGTCAAACCATGCCCGATCTAGAAACGGATAAGGCCCGGGGGTAACGGCCAGGTTCCCGTTGGTCACGCGGATGGGCGGACCACCGCGGAGGTTTTCATGAGGGATGCCGACGTCGGGCAATTCGCCCTCGAAGCGACGGAACGGACGCGTCAGGCTCCGCAGCGCCGGCGACTCTTGGTCCGGATCGACGTCGTAATGTGCCAGCGCCAGCGCGGCGGCGTTGCGGATGCCGACGATCGGAAAACCGTGATCCGTATTGATGCCATGGAGTCCCCTGCCGCCGATCGGGAAGCGATGTTTTTGGTGTAGTTCTTTTAGCACGGCGACGTCACGCGACTGGTGGACGTCCATGTAAATGTCCCCCAGCAAGCGTTCGTCCTCGGGCTGATGTGCGTCGCCGAGCGCGAGGATCGCTTCGCTGACGACGGCCGGGTCCATGTCGTGCGAGATCCGATCCCGCATTAGCGGCAGGATGCCCTCGCCGCCGTGTCGCCGTAATACCCACGCCGCCGCACGTCGAGCGGGAGCGTAGTCGGTTTGCTCCAGGTATCGCCCGACCCGCCGCGCGGACGCCGGATCGATCGTGTCCCGCAAACCCAGGCCGTACTGCCAAGCGACCGACGCCTCCCGATCCAGGTTTTCGACTTCCCGGAAGTGTGGATCGACCCGCTCGTCGTCCAGATGCGCCAACGCTAACCACGCCGCGTGAGGCACCGGCCCGCGGTCGCCGCCCGTCAAC
>JBCDDH010000042.1:0-28794 GCA_039180415.1 Planctomycetota bacterium
GCGGCCGAGTTGGCCCGGCGGGTCGGCGAACCCGAGGTCACCTTCGACGCCAAGCGTCCGTTGCCCGAATCGCTCACGGCCGACGACGCGGAGTACACCGGCGATGCTTCCGTAGACGAACCGCTCATGATGATCGAGGCGATGCGGGCGGCGCTGCGGCATCGGCTGGAAAGCGACGCTTCGATCACGCTGCTCGGCGAAGACATCGAGGACCCCAAGGGCGACGTGTTCGGCCTGACGCGCGGGCTGAGCACCGACTTCCCCGGCCGGGTGCAGAACACCGCGCTGACCGAAGCGACGATCGTCGGCACGGCGATCGGCCGGGCGATGGTCGGGGGTCGGCCCGTGGCGTTCTGCCAATTCGCCGACTTCCTGCCCAACGGGATCAACCAGGTGCTCAGCGAGTTGGGCACGATCCGCTGGCGGACCGGCGGGCGGTTCGAGTGCCCCGTGATCCTGATGGTCACCTGCGGCGGGTACCGGCCGGGCCTGGGCCCGTTCCACGCGCAAACCTTCGAGAGCTTGCTGGCCCACGTGCCGGGCGTGGACGTGTTCATGCCCAGCGACGCCGGCGACGCGGCGGGGCTGCTCAACGCGGCGTTCGAGAGCAAACGGCCGACCGTGTTCCTGTACCCCAAGGTGTGCCTCAACGACCGCGCCCGCGTCACGTCCGACGACGTCGAGAAGCAGCTCGTTGTCCCGGGCACGGCACGTCGGCTGCGGGAAGGCAACGACCTCACGCTGGTCGCCTGGGGCAGCACGGTGGGGCTCGCGCTCGACGCGGCGGAGACGATCGAAACGCAGACCGATCGCCGAATCGACGTCTTCGACCTGCGGAGCATCGACCCGTGGGACGCGACCGCGATCGCGGACAGCGCGAAACGCACCGGCAGGCTCGCGGTCGTGCACGAAGACAACCTCACCGCGGGCTTCGGCGCCGAGGTCGTGGCCGAGGTCGTGGAGCGGTGCGCGAAAGACGGCGTGAGCGTCGTCGCGCGGCGGATCGCCCGGCCGGACGTGCCGATCCCGCAGAACTTCGCAAACCAGCTCGAAGTATTGCCCAGCTACCGGCGCACGCTGGGCGTGTGCTGCGAGATGCTCGGGCTCGACCTTTCGTTCGACGCGGAGCTGACGGAAGGCGGCGAGGTCGAAACCGTGATGATCCCCGGCTCCAGCCCGGCCGACCAGGTCGTCACCGTGACCGAGTGGCTGTGCCGGGTCGGCGAGCCCGTCAAAGCCGGCCAACACATCGCGGACCTGGAGGCGGACAAGGCGGTGTTCGAATTCGCCGCGCCGGCGGACGGCGTGGTCGAGGAGCTGATCCTGCCCGAGGGCGAGCAGGTCGACGTGGGCAGCCCGATGATGAAGCTGCGGAAGTCGGGGGTTGCGCCCGAAGGCGGGCCAAACGAAAACGGCGACGCGTCGGCGGACCCGATGGACCGGCCGGTGTTCAAGCGCGAGCTCCGGGAGAACCAGGGCACGCCCCGCATCACCGACCCGGCGAACGCCCAGGCGCCGAGCGGCACCGCGGAGCCCAAGCGCCGCGCCGACGACGCGACCGTGTTCCTCTCGCCGATCACGGTGGTCGAGGGCGAGCGGCGGCTGACCAACGAAGACCTGATCCGGCGGTTCCCCGACCGAAGCGGCGACGACATCGTCAAGCGCACGGGCATCGAGAGCCGGCCGATCGTCGGCCCGGATCAAACCGCACTTTCCATGGCGATCGAGGCGGCGTCCGCGGCGCTCAAGCAGGAGAACCTCACGCTCGACGACGTCAGCGGCATCGTGTGCCACACGACCACGCCGCCGCTGAACACGCCCTCGATGGCGTGCATGGCGCTCGCCGGCCTGGACGAGAAGCGCCGCGCGGCCGACCCGTCGCTCAAGCCCGCGCAGTGCATGGTGTACGACGTGAACGCGGCGTGCAGCGGCTGGCTGTACGCGCTGGACGCGGCGTACAACACGGTCCGCGACGACCCGGAAGCGACGGTGCTTGTCGTCACGACCGAGGCGCTCTCGCGCGTCGTGAACCCCACCGACTTCGACACGGCGATCCTGTTCGGCGACGCCGCGACCGCGACGGTGGTGCGCGGGGCGCGCGTCGATCCGGGGTCGGACGAGAACGCCCCGCTCGCGCTCCCCGCCGGCTCGTTCGTGCTGACCAAGCCCGTGCTTTCGGGCAAGGCCGACCCGCAGCGCATCCTCACCGTCGGCTTCCAGGGCCAGGGCCACATCGAGATGGACGGCAAGAAGGTGTTCGTCGAGGGCGTCCGCGCGATGACCGACATGACCACCCGGGCCTTCACCGCCGTGGGGCGCAGCGTGAACGACTGCGACTGGCTGGTCCCGCACCAGGCCAACCGGCGGATCTTCGAGGCGGTCCGCAAGAAACTCGACGTCCCCGAATCCAAGGTCATCGACGAGATCGCCGACCACGGCAACACCTCCAGCTCGTCGATCCCGCTGAGCCTCGCCAAGCGTGCCGCCGACATCCGCCCCGGGCAGACCATCGGGCTGTGCGCGTTCGGCGGCGGGTTCACGTTCGGGGCCGCGATCCTCGAAGCCGTGTGAAATCTGTGAATTTCCAGGAAATGCCGGCCCGTTCCAGACCCGTGTCCGAATCGCCGCATCGACAGATTTCCGCTGGGCGATCCGCGGTCAGCAGGTACACTTAAGGGTCGCGGCGGTTCGTTCGTCGCTCCGACCGCACCACTTGGCCAACGATCCGCTTCGGAGGGAAAGCCGCTTGCGATTGCTCCTGTCCATCCCCGTCGCCGCCCTGATTTTCGGCGTCGCCTCCCCCGCGTCGGCCGTAGTGGTCGACGCCAACGCCAACGCCCGCTCGCTGCTGACCCCGCCCGCCTCGGTGATCGGCACGTGGGGCAACAACGCTGCGGCCGTGGCCATCGGCCCCAACCACGTCATCACCAACCGACATCAGGACGGCACATCCGACACGCCGGCCTTACGCCAAGTCGTGATCGACGGCGTGACCTACGACGCGGTGAGCCAGACGCTGTTCGACCCCTCGGGCAGCGCGAACTGGGACGTCCGGGTCGTGGAGATCGCCCGCGCCGACGACGGCCAACCCGCCAATCTGACCGACTTCGTGCCCATCTACACCCGCAGCGCCGGCGAGTCGCTGTTGGGCCAGCGCGTCGTCATCGCCGGGCCGGGCGTGATCGGCGTGAACGAGAGCTCCGCCGGGTTCGACTGGGCCGCCGGCGCCGGCACCGCCAACAACCCCAGCAACAACTTCGGGATCAACTTCGGCGAGAACGTGCTCGACTCGGCCAACACCCAGACCAGCGTCGTCGACGGCTTCAACGGCGGCCCGGGGTGGGTGCTCGACTTCGACAACCCCGACTTCGGCGGCCTGCCCTACGAGGCCAGCGTCGGCCCCGGCGACTCGGGCGCGGGCCTGCTGCACTTCCGCTACGACCAGTGGTGGCTGGTGGGCCTGCCCAACAGCGTCGGCTTCGCCTCGGGCACCCAGCCCGACGCGTTTTACGGCCAGTCCATCTTCGCGTTCGATCTCACCGAGCCCTCGCTCGTTTCGCAGATCGAATCGGCCATCGGCAACGGCTTCGCCTTCCCCGATCCCCAGCCGCTGCCCGAGCCCGCTTCCGCGCTCGCGCTGCTGGGCCTGAGCGCTTTGGCGCTCCGCCGACGCTGACCCGTCGCCGCCATCCCGAACCTCAAGGCCCGCCGCCGCCCAACGCCTCGATCACTTTCGACACGGCCTGGGTGCCGTCGCGGCCGTGGCCCATCGCCGACGCCGACCGCATCAACTGTTCCGCGACCGCGGTCACGGGCAACGCCTGCCCCGCCGACCGCGCCGCCTCCTGCACCAGCCGCAGGTCCTTGAGCAGGTAATCCACGAAGAAGCCCGGTTTCATGTCGCCCTCGACGATGGCCGGCCCGAGGTTCGCGAGCTGCCACGACCCGCCCGCGCCTTGAGCCACCACCTCCAGCATCGTCGACGGATCGAGTTCCAACCGCTTCGCCAACGCGATCGCTTCGCACGTGCCCATCAGCGCGCCAAGCACCGCGACCTGGTTGCACGCCTTGCACGCCTGCCCGCTGCCGACATCGCCGACGCGCGTCACGGCGCCGCCGACGACTTCGAAGACCGGGCGCAGTTCTTCGAACACGTCTTCGGGGCCGCCGACCATGATCGACAGCGTGCCGGCCTTCGCACCGACGTCGCCGCCGCTGACCGGCGCGTCCAGAAACGTGATGCCGTATTCGTGGAGGCGTTCGGCGAACGCCTTCGTGGCCACCGGGCTGATCGTCGAGTGATCCACGACCACCACGCCGCGTTTCTCGTCCGCCCCCGCCGCGACGCCCGTGACGGCGAACAGGACCTGCTCGACGTCCGGCGTGTCCGTGAGGTTCAAGAAGACGACCTCGCTCTGCGCCGCCACCTCCGCCGGCGACGTGCACGCCCGCGCGCCGGCCGCGACCAACGGCTCGGCCTTCTCCGGCGTGCGGTTCCACACCGACAGCGGGTAGCCGGCCTTCGCGAGATTCATCGCCATCGCCGAGCCCATGATGCCCAGCCCGACGTACCCGAGTTTCGGCAGCGCTTCGCTCATCGCCGCATCGTCGCAGAAAACCGCGGCTCGCGGCGACGGCGTCCGTAGCCGCAGCCCAACGGGCTGCGCGTTTCGCGCGGACCCGCGCAGCCCGTTGGGCTGCGGCTACAAGACGACCCCTGCGCTCGGCGCGTCGCCGGCCAGGACCTGACGGAGCGGCTCGGTCGGATCGCGTGCATCGAAGCGCACCGTCGACAGCGTCCGCACGGTGTCGCCCAAACGCAACGCGTTTCGCCCGTTCGCTGTCGCCATTTGGAACAACACCCCCGGGTCCGTGCCGTCGCGGCGATAGAGAAACCGCATCTGCGGCAACACGCCGTGCGGCTGCGGTTCGTTCGGCGGCTGACAGACGATCGAGTCGGTGCCGAGGCACACGTTGACTCCCGCGTCGAGCATGTCGCGGTAGCGGTGGCCCCGGTGCCGGAAGTAAGCCGAAGCCACCGGGCAATACGCGACGCTCGTGCCCGTGTCGGCCAACAGCGCGAGGTCGTCGTCGTCGACGTAGTTGCCGTGCGCGACCAGCCAACGCGTCGCCCGCAGATACGGCTCCATCCAACGCACGGGCGACGAGCCGTCGCGATAGTCGGCGGCTTGCTCGTCCCGCCAGACGCCGAGCTCTTCCAGGAAATCGCGGAACGGTCCGGCGGCGTGCGCGACGAATTCGTGCTCCTCGGTCATCTCGGCCAGGTGCGTGGTGACGGGTAGGCCGTGCTCGACCGAGGCGCGGGTGACGGCGGCGTACAGCGTCCGGCCGGTGGAATACGGGGCGTGCGGCGAGACGCCGCGGGTCAGCGTGGCGTGGCGCGCAGGGCTCGCAACCAATTCGGACAAGCGTTCGAGTTCGTTGGCGACACCGGCTCCAGACAAACCGATCAGTTCCGGAAACCACACGCCGCGCAACCCGGCTTGCTCCCAGGCCGCCTGCGCTTCGTCTTGGCCGAGGCGTCCGCCGCCGATGTCGCCGACCGCGTCGACGCCCGCCGCCACGCTCGCCGCGATCGCACGCCACACCGCCCGGCCGACCGCCGCCGCGTCCTTGGGGCGGTGCTCCCACAGCAAGCGGATCCAGCTCGTGAAACTCCCCGTGTAGGGGCGGGGGCCGATGTCGCCCAGTTCGAAGTGCGCGTGGGCGTTGACCAGCCCCGGCATCAACAGGGTTTCGCCGTGATCGACGACGACCGCGTCGGACGCGTCGCCGGCGTGTTCCCGCCGCAGCGCGTCGCGCTCGCCCCAGGCCACGGCGCGGCCGCCGTCCACCAGCACCGCCCCGGGCCGATGGGTCACGCCGCCCGGGTCGAGCGCCGCGGCGGCGAGATGCAGCGTCCGCACGGCCGGCGGTCGCACATGGTCCGAGGGTTCATTCATGCCCGGCAAGGTTATCGGCCGATGCTCCCCGGGTAGGCGACCCGGCGCAGCGCGGCCCGCTGCGCCCCGGCGCCTCTGGTAAACTCGTTGCCCTACCGCAGATCAGGAAGAAGATCAGGCAACCCACCCGACGCCCGGCCCCCGGAGACCCGCGATGACCGCTTCGCCCCGCACGACCCGCCCCCGCCTCGCCCGACTGTTCGTCCCCGCCGTGCTCACGCTGACCACGGCCCTGGGCAGCGGCTGCGTCAGCCAGCTCGAAGCCGACGCCGCCCGCGACAAGTACCGCGCTTCGGAAGAGCTCGTGCTGAAGCTGCGGCAGCAGCTCGAAGAGGCGGAAGAATCGCTCGCGCTGCTGCGGAGCCGCACCAACCCGAACCCCGCGTTCCAGGACCGCATCGCCGTGCTCGAAGCACAGGTCGCTTCGCTTGAGGCGTCGCTGGAAGACGCCCGCGCCGCATTGAGCAGCGCCGCCGGTGCCCCCTTGCCCGCCATCCTGACCAGCGAGCTCGAGCGACTGGCCGAAGCCAACCCCGACCTGATGACGTTCGACGCCGACACCGGCATGATCCGCTTCCGCAGCGACGTGACCTTCGCGTTGGGCCGGACCGACGTCCGCGACGGCGCCGAGAACCTGCTCAACCAGCTCGCCGGCGTGCTCAACAGCCCCGCCGCCTCGGGCTACGAAGTCCGCGTGGTCGGCCACACCGACAACGTGCCCGTCCGCAACGCCGCGAACGTCCAGAAGTACGAGGACAACTGGGGCATGTCCGCCTTCCGCGCGATCAGCGTGATGCGCGTGCTCAACGCCGCCGGCGTCCCCGCCGCGCGGATGAGCATCGCCGGCTACGGCGAGAACCAGCCCGTCGTCTCGAACGGCCCCCGCGGCGCCGAGGCCAACCGCCGCGTCGAGATCTTCCTCGTGCCGCGCAACGAACCGGTCGCCGCCACGCCCGCCCCGTCGGCCCAGCCCGGCCCGGTCGAAGCCATGACCGCCCCCGCCCCCAGCGAAGACGACAACCCCGCGCTGTTCAAGTAAATCGCGGGCGCTGCTCCAACCCACCGAACCCACGCAGCCCCGCGCCTAAACGCGGGGCTTTTTCACGCCAACCACGCATGAATCCATCCCGCCTCCACTTCGTCGGCATCGGGGGCAGCGGCATGTCCGGCCTGGCCCGGCTGTGCGCCGCCCGCGGCGCGGCCGTCACCGGTAGCGACGCCAACGACTCGCCCACCGTCGCCGCGCTGCGCGACGAAGGCTTTACCGTCGCGCCACAGCAGACCGCCGACGCCGTGCCCGCCGACACGCAGACGCTCGTGATCTCCGCCGCCGTGCCCTACGACCACCCGGAGGTCCTCGAGGCCGGACGCCGCGGCATCGAAGTCGTGAAATACGCCGCCATGCTCGGCCGCGTCATGGCCACACCCGGCACCGTCGGCGTCGCCGTCGCCGGCACCCACGGCAAGTCGTCCACCACCTCCATGCTCGGCCACACGCTCATCGCCTGCGGCCTCGACCCGTCCGTCATCGTCGGCGCCCACTGCCCCCAACTCGGCGGCGGCCACCGCACCGGCCAGGGCCCGACGCTCGTCGCCGAGGCCTGCGAATACGACCGCAGCTTCCACCACCTCGTCCCCACCAAAGCCGTCATCCTCAACGTCGAAGCCGACCACCTGGATATCTACGACGGCCTCGACGCGATCGTCCAGAGCTTCGCCCACTTCGCGCGGTCGCTCCCCGGCTCCGACGACGGCGGATACCTACTGATCCAGCACGAGACCCCGCACCGCGTCGCGGTCACCGCCAAGCTGCGGTGCCGCGTCGAGACGCTCGGCTTTGCGCCCCAGGCCGACTGGCAGCTCGTACTCACCCGCGACGGCCGGCGCGAAGACGAACCCCACCCCAGCCGGCCGCTGTGCATCCTCCGCCACCGCGGCGCCGACGTCGCCCGTTGGCACCCGGCCATGCCCGGCGAACACATGGCCTACAACGCCGCCGCCGCCGGCGTGCTCGCCCACCGCCTGGGTGCCGACTGGCCCGACATCGCCCAAGCTCTGGAAGGCTTTGCCGGACTCGACCGACGCATGCAGCGCGTCGGCACCGCGAAACTCGAAGCCGGCGGGGCCCTCCGCGTTATCGACGACTACGGCCACCACCCCACCGAAGTCGACACCACCCTCCGCGCTTTGCGCGACCACGAAGCCCCCGGCCGGGTGATCTGCGTCTTCCAACCCCACCAGCACTCCCGCACCCGCCACCTGCTCGACCAGTTTGCCGTCAGCTTCGGCGCGGCCGACGTGGTGATCGTCCCGGAGATCTACTTCGTGCGCGACTCCGAAGAAGAACGCGCCTCCGTGACGTCCGCGCAGCTCGTCGAAGTGCTCCGCCAGCGAGGAACGCAGGCGCTGCACATCCACCCGCTCGACGCCATCGCCGACCAGGTGCGCGGCATCGCGCGCGACGGCGACCTGGTCGTGACGATGGGGGCCGGCGACGTGTGGAAGGTCGCCCGCGCGATCGTGGATTGACCCGGGGTCAGCCCGGCTCGTCCAGCCGGAACTTGCGGATCTTCTTGTAGAGCGTGGTGCGGTCGATCCCGAGTTGTCGCGCGGTTTCGCTGCGGTTCCAGCCGTTGGCTTCCAAGGCTTGCCGGAGGATGCGCCGTTCGGGCTCGAGCATCGCTTCGCTCAAAGGGCGCGGCACCCAGGGCTCGTCCGCGCTTGGACACGCCGCGTCGCCACGCGGGCCCCGCGTCACCGGGCTCGGCAGATCGCTCACGCCGATCTCCGGCGTCGCCGCGAAGACCACCGCGTGCCCGCACGCCGCGCGGAGTTCCGTCAGGTTGCCCGGCCACCCGTAGGCCAGCATCGCCCGCAACGCCTCGTCGCCGAGCCGACGTCGGCGCCCGTGCGACCGCGACGCGTGCTTCACCCCGCGCCGCGCCAGCATCGCGATGTCGTCCGGCCGAGCTCGCAGCGGCGGCAGGTCCAAACGCACCGCCGCCGCCCGGTGCAACAACTCGGGCTCCAGCCGTGCCCCATCCGCGGAGCCCGGTTCGGTCACCGTGAACACCGGCCGCGTATCCACCGCCCGCGGCTCCGAAGCCCCGACCGGCCGCGCCCGACCGTGCTCCAACATCTCCCCAATCGCCGCTTGCACCGCCGGCGTCGCCGCCTGCAACTCACGAACGATCAGCGTGCCTCCACGCGCCGCGCCCGCCGCGCCGCCCCGACGCCGCGGCGTTTCGGGGAACGCCTCCCGGACGTGGCCCACCAGGTCTGCAAGGTGCCGCGGATTGTCGTCGTCTCGGCACGTGAAGGTGACGCAAGGCCCATCGCGGCGCGGCGACCGCGCGTGCAACGCTTCGGCCAATCGCGATCGGCCCGTTCCCGCCTCGCCCACGATCGCGACCGGCACGTCCGCGACCGCCACATCCTCTAACGCCGACACGGCTTTGGCCACGCGAACGTCGTGGCCGAGTTCGTCTTCCAACTCCGAATCGACGGGCCCCGCATCCGAACCACCGCCGCCCTCGACGCCCGACAACAACGCGTGCAGCTCGCCCGCCTTCCGCACCGCGTCACGCAACTCGTCGTCCAAGACCGGCTTGGTCAGGTAGTCCGCCGCGCCCAACTTGATCGCCCGCACCGCGTCCTCGATCTTGCCGTATCCGGTCACCACCAGCGGCACCACCGAAGGGTGTTCGTCGCGGACCCGCCGCAGCCACGACAACCCGTCTAAGCCTTCGCCGCCGGCCAACTGCATCTCCGTGATCAGCAGATCGACGCCCGCCTGCGCGTCACGCAACCGATCGAGCGCTTCGTCCATCCCGCGGCACGTCACGCACGCGTGGCCGTCGGCTTCGAGCAACTCCGCCAACGCCCGCGACACGAACGGGTCTTCGTCGAGGATCAAGACCCGCTTCACGCGACCCCCCGCCGGCTCTGACCCGCCAAGGAAGCCACGGGAAAACGCAGCGTCAAGACCGCGCCGCCTCCGGCGTCGTCACGCAACTCGAGCGCGCCGCCTAGCGCCAACGCGACCTGCCGCGCCAAGCCCAGGCCGATCCCTTGACCGCCGGGCTTGGTCGTCACACCGAAGCGGAATCCGCCGTCCGAAGTCTGCACACTTGGATCGAGGCCCGGCCCGGTGTCCGCAAGCGTCAGGAGCGCCGCGTCGCCGTCACGCTCGAGCCGCAGTTCGATCCGCGGGCTGCACGGCGGCGCGTCTTGCCGCGACCTCAGCGCGTCCAACGCGTTCCGCAAACCGTTGGAAACCACCGTGTACAACGCGTCGGCCGGCAACGCCGCGAGGCGGGGATCGACCATCGCATCGACCGTCACGCCCCGCGCCGCCGTCTCGGCTTCGACGCCGCTGAGCGCCTTATCGATCGCTTCCCCCAGCGTCTGCACGCGGGGCGACGCGGGCACCGCGTCGGATGGAACCGTTTCGCTGCGCCCAAGCGTTTCCACCACATCGGCCATCCGCCGCAGCAGCTGCTCCGCGCTGTCCAGGCGTCGCAGCGCCGCGTCCCGCGGCGCGGCCGACACGGAGTCGTCCCCGTCTTGCAGCAACGCCGACGCGGCCGAGGCCACCGTCTTCATCGAGCCGTCCAACAGGTTGTTCAACTCGTGCGCGAGCGCGGCGGCGTCGGAAGATGGAAACGGCTTGGACACACCCCGTGCATCGGGCGACCCGATCGAGCGGTTGAGGCGTCGACGCCACATCCGCGCTGATCCCCCAAGACCGAACCGTCAAAACCCGATAACTCAACCCGACGCCGATGGCTCCGCGTGGGCGTCGTCGTTTTGCGTCTGCTCCGCCAAGCCCCGCAGCGCCGACTCGGCCCTGGCCAGCGCGCGTCGCACCACCTCGATCACGTCGCCCGGGGAGCCGGCCAGCGCGTCCTCCCACCGCCGGGAACGCGTCGCGTCGTTGAGGTCCGGCAACCCCGCGATCCAATCCGACGCCGACCACAGCGCCGCCTCCGTCGCTTCGGAGCTCTGCACCCGGATCGTCCGCGCGCCTTCCGCGCCGAGCTTCATCAGGCTCAGGTCCAACAGCCGCCGCGGCGTCGGGTCCGCTTCGCCGAGGTCCTCGCCGTGCAAGGTCACCCGCGTCGGCGGGTCCGCGTCGTGGCTGACCACGGCCACCGCCCGCAACGCCGGGTCTTGCTCCTCCCCGGTCCGGCAGACGTGGCTTGCGCCGTGAACGACGGCCTCCGGCTCCAGCGACAAACCCCCCGCCGCAGCGAACATCACCGCCTCGGCGACCTCGTCGGGCCGGGTTTCGCGGTCCCGCGTCGCGGGCGGCGACCCGCCCGTGGGCGTTTCCGCTTGCGATGGGTTCGATGCTTCCGACACGCCACACCTCCAGCCCCCGGTCGCAACAAGACGATTACGTCAACGCGTTTAGCATCGGCCGCTTGACCGTCGCGCTTAATCGTGTGGCCGGATGACGTAACGGTTGCGCGGGTCAGGCAAGCCCCAGCGCGGCCGCGTCGCGATCGCTGAGCAGCCCGCCGTCGCTCCGCGGGGTCACCGTGCCGTCCCGCTTCCACGAGCGTTCGCACCGCGGCTGGTCCGACAAGTCTTCGACCGCGATCACCTCCGACCCCGTGCTCAACCGGCTCACCCCGCACAGGTCGGCGAGGTCCACCGCGTCCAACGACCACCCGTCGCCCGGCACGGCCAGCCCCAAGTCCAGCGGGTTTACCTTGCCCCCGCCTTCCCGCCCTTGCCCGAAGTCTTCCATCGCCTTGAGCCAGGCGTCGCGGTCACGCATCACGTCCGGCCACGCCTCCGACGCCCGAACCTCCGGCGGCTCGGGCAGCAACGCAAGATGCACGCACGCGTCATCGTCGTGCAGCGCCCGGTACGCCTCGTCCGCCGTGTGCGGCAGCAGCGGCGCGAGCAGCCGGCACAGCCCGTCGGCCACCGCCCACATCGCCGCCTGCGCTCGCACCCGCCGCGGCGAGTCCGCCGCGTCGCAATACATCCGGTCCTTCACCGCCGCCAGGTACACCGCCGAGAGCGTCTCGTTGCAGAACCCGAAGAGCGCCGCGTGTGCTTCCCGATACGCGTACCGGTCGTACGCCCCGCGCACCGCCGCGCACAGCGCCGCGAACTCGCCGAGCAGCCACGCCTCCAAGTGCGTCGGCTCCACCGTCGCCAGCGTCGCTTCCACCGAAGACGCGTCGAACCCCTTCAGGTTGCTCAAGAGGAACCGCAGCGTGTTGCGCACCTTGCGGTACGACTCGCCGGCCAGCTTGAAGAAGCTCGCGTCGACCTTGATGTCGTTGTCCACGTTCAGCGACGCGACCCACCACCGGCACACGTCCGCCCCGTACTGCTTCATCAGCTCGTCCACCTTGAGCGCGTTGCCCGTGGACTTGCTCATCTTCCGGCCGTCCTTGTCGACCATGAACCCGTGGGTGAGGATCGCTTCGAACGGAGGTCGGCCCGTCACGGCCAACGCGGGCAGCAGCGAGTGCTGGAACCAGCCGCGGTGTTGGTCCGAGCCTTCGAGATAGAGCGCCGCGGGGAACGCCTCGTCCGCCTGCTTCTCGCGCCAACCCTCCCGCAGCACCGCGTTCCACGAGCTGCCCGACTCGAACCAGACGTCGAACGTGTCGCCGCCCTTGGTCAGGGTCGTCTTGTCCAGGGTCGGCTCGTCGTAGTCGCGAAGCAACTCTTCCGGGGACATGAAGAACCACGCGTCGCTGCCCTTCTCGGCGAACACCTTCGCCACCGCACGTACGCTCGCGGCGTTGAGCACCGGCGTGCCGTCTTCTTTGAAAAACGCGGGGATCGGCAGGCCCCAGGAGCGCTGCCGCGACACGCACCAGTCCGGCCGGCCCTCCAACATGCCGCGCATGCGGTTCCGGCCCCAAGCGGGGAAGAACGCCACGTTCTCGGCCGTCTCCTTGAGCGCGGCGTCGCGCAGCGTCTGGCCGTCACGGCCCCCGCCCTCCAGCGGCCGGTCCACGCCGATAAACCACTGCTCGGTCGCGCGGAAGATCACCGGCTTCTTGCCTCGCCAGTCGTGCGGGTAACTATGCATGAACCGTTCGTCGAAGAACAGGTGGCCGCTTTCCCGCAGCCGTTCGACCACCGCGTCGTTGGCTTTCCAGATCGACTCGCCCTTCAGCCAGTCCGGCACCGTGTCGTCGTACGTGCCGTCGGCCCGCACCGGGCAGTACACGTCCAACCCCTCACGCAACCCGGTCTGGTAGTCCTCCGCCCCGTGCCCGGGCGCGGTGTGCACCAGGCCCGTGCCGTCCTCGGCCGTGACGTACTCGGCCGCGACGACCTTGCCCGTTCTTTCGACGAACGCGTGGCCGTACGCCAAGCCGACGAGTTCCTCGCCGCGCTTGACCTGCGACGGCTCCCCGATTTCAACGCCGCGTCGCGCCAACACCCGGTCCGCCAACTCGGTCGCGATCCACGCCCGCTTGCCGCCAAAGCCGTCGCCCAACGCGTACAGCCCGTACTCGAACCGCGGGTGCACCGCGACCGCGAGGTTGGCCGGCAGCGTCCACGGCGTCGTCGTCCAGATCATGAAGCCCACGTCGGGATCGGCCTGCGACGCGAACCACACATACACCGACGTGTCTTCCCGGTCGTAGTACTCCAGCTCCGCCTCGGCCAACGCCGTCTGGTTGTCCACCGACCAGTGCACGGGCTTAAGGTCGCGGTACACCAGCCCGCGCTCGATCATCCCCGCGAACACCTCCAGCACGCCCGCCTCGTACTTCGGCCGCATCGTCAGGTACGGGTCGTCGTAGTCCGCCAGCGTCAGCAGCCGCTGCATCTGCGCGCTCTGCGTCTTGACGAACTTCTCCGCGTACTTCTGGCACTTCTGCCGCACCTTGAGCGCGGGCATCGTCTTGCCGGCGTCGCCGAGCTCCTGCATCACCTTGTGCTCGATGGGCAAGCCGTGACAGTCCCAACCGGGCGTAAACGGACAGTTCAGGCCCATCATCGTCCGCGACCGCACGACGAAGTCTTTGAGGCACTTGTTCAGCAGGTGCCCCAGGTGGATGTCGCCGTTCGCGTACGGCGGGCCGTCGTGGAACACGAAGTCCCCCGAAGCTTCGCCCCGGTCCGCGCGTTCGCGCAGCCGGTCGTACACGCCGAGGCCGGCCCAGCGTTTGACCGACGCGGTTTCGTTCTGCACCAGGTTCGCCTTCATCGGAAAGGCGGTCTTGGGCAGGTGCAGCGTGTCCTTGTAGGAACGCTGGGCTTGGGGTGCGGGGGCGTCGGTCATGGCCGGGTCTCAAAGCATCGGGACGAAAAAAAACCTGCCGGTCGGCAGGGTCGCGGGTGTCTCCAAGCAAGCGAACACCGCCCTACCGCCGACGCGGGCTAGAAATGATAATGCCGGGCTGGATTCGGGCGAAAGCGTTCATCTCGAGTGCATCGTATCGACAGATGGGGTCCGCATCATGAGCGATCTCCGTCTTGGAGGTTCAGAAGCTCCTTGATCGGCCGGGCGTGCTCCGCGAAGTGCCTCGCCGGCACACTCACCGTCTCCCACTTCTTGCTCCGCTCCCGCATCGCGGGCTCGTAGTCGCTCAGCCGGATCGCCTGCACCGCGTACCACCGCTCGCCGAACTCGAACACCTCCAGAAACAACGCGTCCGGCGGCGGCGCGTCGCACCAGAACAAGAACACAAACACCGGCTCGAACCCCGCCCCGAAAATCCCCGACCACCGCTTCAGCCCCGCCACGTCCTCCCGCGTCACCCAGTTCTGCAACTGCTTGCCGGTCCCGCCCCCGGAGGCCGAACGGCCGGAATGCTTCCGCCCTTTCACGTCCACCAACAGATTGGCCGAGCCCTCCCCGCCGTAAACGACGAAGTCGAAGCTCTTGATCGGAAGCTTCGCCGCCCCCGTCGCCTGCAGCGCCCGCTTCGCCTCGTCCACGGCGACATACGGCACCCCGTTGGCCCGGAGGAAATGCTCGAACGCCTTCTCGTAATGGAACCGACGCTGCGCCACGCTCAGAAGGTATCGCACTCGCGGCGAGGCGCTACGGGGAGTCCGCCTCGGCAACGGCCGTGACCTGCTGATCGAGCCACGCGAAGCCCGCGGACAACCGGTCCCAGATGGCGCCATGCCAACCGTGCCCGCCGGCGTAAGTCACATAATCCACCGACGCGCCGGCTTTGCTCAGCTCATCCCGCGCGGCCTCGGCCATGCGGATCGGGATGAAGTCGGTCGGTGAGTGCTCGATGCGGAACGCCCGGCCCCGAACGAACCGCAGGTTCCCCAGTTCGCGGGACTTGAACACCGACATCGCGACGTAGGCCCCGGCAATCGGCGATTCTTTCTGCACCATCACCGCGTATGCGGCCGGCCCCCCGGACGACCACGCCAAGAGCAACCGCTTCTTCGGATGCAGCGCGACCCGCTCGGTCACGTCGTCTATGACCGCGGCGACGTACTGCTCGGTCGTGAACGCCATCCCCGGTACGCGGCTACGCCGTGTCGGCCAGACCACGCGCTCAGACTGGCCCTCACGCCACTCGATCGCCACGGGCTGGGCGACGACGTAACCCGACGGCACGGCCTGCCGCGCGATGTTGGTGACGAAGGGCAGGAAGTCGGCCGAGCCGTCGCCCCCCGGCAACACCACCACGAGCCCGAAGCCACCGTCGGGCGGCGCGGCCGTGTCCCCGATCAGGAAGTACTTGCCCGGGCCGTCGCCCAAGACGTGCTCGGCGACCGGTATGCCGTCCGCGTAGCCCGGCTGGGACATCGCGATGAGCGACCAGACCAAGAAACCTCGAAACGAATGACGCGGGGCGCGGCGGAAGCGTTGGAGCACGAATGCGGACACGGGGGCCTCCGGATCGAGAACGCGGCGATCGCCGTCAACCGACGACCCGTCCACGATACCTCGGAAGCCGTGAAAGCCCGAGCCCCAACAGGAATCCCAACGCCAAGCCGCCCGGCTCGGGGACCGCGGCGTGGGAAAACGACGGCGGAGTCGTGTCTCCCCAGTGGTTCAGCACCGCGTTGAGTTCGTCCTGATCGATCACGCCGGTCGGCCGGGCGGTGGCGGCCGTCAATTCCCAGTCCGGTGCCGTGCCCCAGCCGTTGAGCACGCGGTTGAGATCGCCCTGCGCGACGCGTCCGTCGCCGTCGAAATCGCCGGGCAACGCCGCCAACCCCGCGGCGACGCGGACGGCGGCGTCGGAGCGAACCGCCGCGATCAAGTCGAAGAAGCGCGACAGCGTGTCGTCCACGAGGAACACGCCGAGGTGCCCGTGTTCGAGGTCCAACCAACCGACGGTGCCGAACGCGCCGGCGCTGAACCACTCGGTCGGCTCGCCCGCCGCGTCGCGCCGGCCGATCCAAGGGCCCAGGCCGTGGCCGAGGAACAAGTCGACGGAGTTGGGCAGGAAGTCGATGGCCACCGCGTCATCGGTGCCGAAGCCCGTGTAGTCGGTGAGCATCGCCTCGATCGCGGCGGGATCGATCACTTGTCGGTTTTCGTGCACGCCGTCGTTGCCCATCGCCAAGAGGAACCGCCGGTACGACTCGATCGAACTCCGCATGCCGCCGGCAACCCGCGGGTTGAGCTCATTGCCCACCCCGGTGTAGTCCGTGTCGGTGATGCCCAGGGGCTGCAGGAGGCGCTCGTCGGTTAATGCGGCCCAGCCCGTTTCGGTGACCGCCTCGGCCATGCCGCCCGCGATGTGCATCGACACGCCGCCGTAGGCGAACGTGCCGCCCGGCTCGAAACGCATCAGATTCGGCGCCGCCGCGAGGTTGCTCACCGCGGTAGACAGCGGGATGTCGGTCCGACCGATCTGAAACGACTGCCCGCCGGTCCCGGCCGTGTGACTGAACATCTGCGACACCGTCATGTCCGCCCGGCCGTCATCGATAAGGTTGAACTCGGGCAGCACGTCGCCGACGCGCGTGTCCAACGCCAACGAACCGTCGGCCACGAGGCCGGCGATCACCGCGCCGCTCATCCACTTCGTCGCCGACGCGATCGGCACCACCGTCGCGCGGTCGTGGGTCCCCCAATACCGCTCGTGCAGGACGCGGCCCTCGAAGTCCATCAGCAGCAGCCCGGCCCCGTCGAGGTCGCCGCGGGTCGCCAGGTAGGCGTCGAGCGGATCGCTGATGTCGTCGAAGCTCGGGAGGCCCGACGCATCGACGGCCGTCGGAAAAACTCCCGCGAGGCACGCCGAAACCATCCCGCGCCACGCGTTCGATCCCTTGGGTTGCATCCGAATCGACATGCTCGGCTCCGATCCGCGCGTTCCGCCGCCCACCGACCGCCACAAGATCAACGTGGCTGCACGGAAAGTATTGCCCGCGATCGAATCAACGCCCCGCGGAAATCCGTCCCGCCAGCCCCGACCGCTCCACCCCCGCCTGCTCCCCGTTGGACATGTCCTTGACCTCGACGCCGGCCCCGCCCGCGAGCACCGCGAACCGCGCGTTGCAGCCGGTCGCGTCCTTCATGAGCTTGCCGACGTTGCGGGTCGTCTTGTAGCTCATCCGTGCGTGCAGGCCGGCCCGCCGCAGCTCACCCACGATCCCGGGAACCTGCTCCGCCCCGGCGTCGTCCACGGCGAACACGAACGCGTCCGGCCGAGCCCCCACCTCCGCGGGGATCAGCCCCTTGTCCGCCAGCACGTTGGTGAGCACGACGTCGCCCATCCCGAAACCGATGCCCGGCAGCTTCGGCCCGCCGAACAGCTCGATCAGCTTGTCGTAGCGGCCGCCGCCCGCGATCGCCCGCTCCACGCCCGTCGCCTCGTGCACCTCGAACACCGTCCCCGTGTAGTACGCCAAGCCTCGCACGATCCCCAGGTCGTACTCGCACCAGTCCGCGACGCCGAAGCCCCGGAGCTGCTCGTCGAGGGCCACCAGGTCCTCCGGCGGCGCGTCCATGGCCAGCGATCGCGCGAGGTGATCCAGATCGCCCGACGCGTACTTGCGCCGGCACACCTCCTCGAACCGCGCCACCTTGTGCTCGTCCAGCCCGAGCGCCCTGGCCTGCTCCACAAAGGCTTCGGGAGGCATCTTGTCGCGCTTGTCCAACAGCACGAACGCATCACCGAGTTTCTCCGCGGGCACGCCCAGCTTCTCGAGCACCTGCCGCACCACGTCGCGGTGGCTGATCTTCACCTTTACCTGCGTCGCGTCCAGGCCGAGCTCCGCGAGCAGATCGACGCACGTGAAGATCACCTCCGCGTCCGCGGCCGGCGTGTCCAGCCCGAGCAGGTCCACGTTCCACTGCCAGAACTCCCGCAACCGGCCGCGCTGCGGGCGTTCCGCGCGGCAGAAGTTCGGCGTCGCGAACCACTTGATCGGACGCGGCAGCGCGCTGGCTTTGGCCGCCACCATGCGCGCGAGCGTCGGCGTGAACTCCGGCCGGATCGCGAAGTCCGTCTTGCCGCCCGTCCGCCGGAAGCTGAACAGCTCGCTGACGATGCCCTCGCCGGACTTGACTTTGTACAGCTCGAGTTCTTCGAAGATCGGCCCGTCGACCTCGTCGAACCCGTTGCGGATCGACACCCGCCGCCACGCGTCCAGCAGGTGCCGGTGCCACGCCATGTCCTGCGGGTAGAAGTCACGCGTGCCCTTGGGGTTCTGGATCTTCGGCATCCGGGCAAAATAACGGACGGCACGGCCCGCTTCCCGCGTCAATCCTCAAAGCGCCGCGACGACGACGCGACGTGCCCATCGGCGTAGCCGATGAGGCCGTGGGGATCGATCGTGCCGTCTTCGCGGACTTCGTAGAGAAGGGGAATCTTCGAGGGCTCTTCAAGCTCGTCAAGAGGTTGCTCGGGGAGCACAAGTCGAAACCCCGAGTACCCCCGCACCGGATTCTCCAAGTAAGACTCCACGTTATGGCTAAGAACGCCGCGACGCTCCAAAACGTCATGTAGGTCAGAGGGCCAATGGCCTGTTTGATCGTGGTAAACCAAAACGCCGTGCGTATGGATACGCATCAACGAGTAAGCCTGCTGCTGGTTTGCCACACTCAAAAAGACACGAACAAATCCAATGACCCCCGCAATCAGCAAAGCAACAGCTAATAAAGCCAGAAGGCAACCCACTCTTCGCCAGCCGCGCGGATCAGGCTGGACTTCTGACTTTGGGGCGGCCATCACTTCACCGCCACGATGTACGCCAACCAACTCGGATCGCTCGGCGCTTCGGTCACGCGTTCCCACTCGCCGGTCTCGTCGCCGTCTTCGTCCGTCACTTCCCAGTACACGTGCGTCTCGGCGAAGCCCGCTTCGTGCAGCAGCTCGCGGACCTCGGGGATGGTCCAGAACCGCCAGTGATAGCCGAAGCAGCGCGACAGCTTGCTGCCGTCCTTGAACCGGAAGCTGATGTAGAAGTCGGCGTCGCTCGTGGTCGGATCGTGGCGGGCCTGCTCCCAGATGTACTTGAACTTGCCGATCGGCTTGCCGTAGCCCGCGATGTTGCGGACGTCCTTGTGCTCTTCGAGCAGGCAGTCGCCGCCGCCCATCATGTCCATGACCATGATCGATTCGTCGGCCATGTGGGACCGCGCGGCGCGGAAGTACTCCAGCAGCTCGCTACGGCTCTTGAACAGCCAGAACGAGAAGTTCTGCGCCGCGAGCACGTCCGCTTTGTAAGGCCGGCTCTGGCTGACCCGCATCTTCTTCCGCACGTCGGCCTCGATGACCTGCACGCGGTCTTTCTGGTTCTTCGTCAACGGTGCGAGGTTGTGCAGCCCGCCCCAGCTCAGCGGCTCGGGGTCGAGGTCCACGCCGATGGCGGTGCGGTCTTTGTGGCTTTTAACCCAATCGCAGCACACGGCGAACGTGCCGCAGAAGTCTTCGCGCAGGTGCTTGGGGCTTCGGCCGAACCGCTCCTTGAAGGCCTGGACGAAGAAGTCGCACTCGTGCCCGGGGTCCTGCACGCTGAGCTGGTAGCAGCGGTACTTGTCGGCTTGCGACGCGAGGTCGGCGGCGGATTTCTTGCCCGGGCGCTTCTTGGTGGGGGTGGCCATCCCCGCAATGTATCGCGTGCCGTGCGTTTGGCCGCGCGAGGCAACGCCGTACGATCCGCCCATGCGCATCATCGCCGGCCGACACCGCGGCCGAACCATCGTTGGGCCCAAGGACGAGAAGACCACCCGGCCCATCACCGACCGCGTCAAGGAGACGCTGTTCAACCGGCTGCACGCGCTGGGGGCGCTCGACGGCGGCCCGGTCGCGGACGTGTTCTGCGGCACCGGGTCGATGGGGCTCGAAGCGCTCTCGCGTGGCGCGGCCCACTGCACGTTCGTCGATCGAGACCGCGACGCGACGCAGCGGCTGCGGGAAAACCTCGACACGCTCGACGACGCCGAGCGAGCCACGGTCGTGCAAGGCGCGGCGGTCCCGCCTTTGTGGTGCGCACGGTTGGCGGACGATTCGCTGAGCGCGGCGTTCGTTGATCCGCCGTTCGTGCTGGCGCGGATGGAAGACGAACCCAACACGGAACGGGGAACCTCTCCCGACCCCTCCCAAGGGGAGGGGAGCCCCGCGCTCCCCAATGGGCTGGACTCGCTGCTCGACGCGTTACGGCCCAAACTTACGCCCGGCGGCGTGGTCGTGTACCGCACCGACGCGGACACGCATGCGCCCGAGTTGGCCGGGTACGACGGCCCGGACCGCGCGGTGTACGGGGCGATGGCGGTGCATCTGTTTCAGCGGCCGATTTCCGCGGAAGCGGAGGACGCGTGAGGTCGCCGATCGAAACACGTCGGAACGAGCCGCGATACCGGCCGGATCGAGTTGCGGACGCGGCGGGGATCACACCGTGACCCGAGTGCGGGGCAACGGCGCAAGAGGCGACCACGGCGCAAAAACAAACCGGCGGTCAACGACCGCCGGTTGTCTAAATGGTTTGGTGATTCGACGAGAAGTCAGGCCGAGCGGCGGCGGAGCATCGCGAGGCCGCCCAGGCCCAGCAACGCCGCGGCAGCGGGCTCGGGGACGTTCGTGACGAAAAGGTTGTCGACGCCCGACGAGCCGGCGAGGACGACGCGGATTTCGTCGAAGGCTTGATCGACTTCGGGCAGGTCCACGATGGCGACGGAGTTGTCGCCCAGCGCGGGGATCACGGACGTGCCGAGCAGGACGCCGTTGCGGCGGGCTTCGACGACGCCGACGCCCAGCCCCGGGGTGGCCGGCTCCTCGGCGTCGAGCACGGTGATCGAGCCGGCGATGAAGATCGCTTCGTCGAAGCTGAAGGTGATGACCCCGTTGGGCCGCTCGAAGGCGGTGTCGGGGATGTCGAGGATGCCGTCGCCGTTGGCGTCGGCGCCGTTGCGGGGCGTGATCAGGACGTTGTTGAGGAACTCGGTGTTGTTGACCCCGAACGCGCCGTTCTCCAAGCCGGTACGCATGTCCGCTTCGATGGAGTTGGCGGTGTTGAGCGCGACGCCGAAGTTCAAGCCCGGATTGCTCGGGTGCAGGACACTGATGTCGACGCCGAAGCCGGCGTACTCGGTGTCGATGACCTGGCCGTGGATGATGCGTTCGCCGTCGGCATCGTTATCAAAGTCGAGCAGCAGCGATTGCTCCTCAGACTCGGACCCCGCGAACCCCAACGGATCGACCTCTTGGCCCGAACCGGTCAAGCCATCTAATTCGAGTTGCATGGCCGCGGTGGCGGGGAGGGTCAGCGCCCCGACGGCAAGCAGCGCGGCGGTCGAAAATAAGCGGGTCGGCACGCGGCCGATCATGTTGTCATGCATCGCTCAATATCCCTTTCACGGACAGCATAGGCGTCCGAATTCCACCCCACACACGTGAAGGCGATGAAACTTTATGAAAGTATGCCAGCGATCCGCGGGATGGCAAGCCCCATTTTCGTAAACCGCACGAATGGCCGAAAAGCGGACCCATTTCACTCGGCACGAAGAGCTGTGGGGCTTGAGGGGCTTTGGGTAACTTGGGAAATCTTGACTTGCTCCGACCACGATCCGAGCAAGCCCGAAACCGCCAAACCCAATCCCAGCGCCGCCGCGCCGAGCAGAAGCCAGAACACCGCCGCCCGACCCCAACCCACGGCAACCGGCGACCCGGCAAACGACGCCCACGCGCCCACCGACGACGGCGCCCCCAGCCCACCGGTCGCTCCGGAAGGCCCGCCGCCCACTCCCGCCAGGCCCAGCTTCACGCACCCCGCCGACGCCGCGGCCGGCACCGCCAGCCCCGCCGACGCGTCGCCCACCGCCGTGAGCCCTGCCAAGAGCCCCCCGGCCGGCACCAGCACACCCCGGCGGCTCAACGCCAACCGCAGCGCCGCGACCGCGGCCTTCTGCTCGCGGCAGACCCGGGCCTGGCACACGCCCCGCGCTTTGGCGACCTGTCGCTGGGTCTTGCCCCGGAAGAAGACCTCCACGATCAGCGCCCGCTGCGCCTCGTCCAGTTCCAGCAACGCCGCGTCGACCTCGGCCGTGAGTTCCGCCAAGGCCGCGGCTTCCACGACCGCGTCGCCGGACCCGTCGGCGTACGAGGCGTCGCGGTGTTCTCGGACCCGCGCCGCCTCCGCCTCGTGCCGACGCCGAGTGCCACGCTGCCGCCCCAAGTCCACCGCCGTGCGCGCCGCGGTCTTGTGAAGCCACGCCCCGAGCGTGCCTTCGAGCCGGTTCTGGATGCCCGCCGCCGACCGAGCCAGCTTCATGAACGTCAGCTGCGTCGCGTCCTCGGCGTCCGCGCCTCGCCCCAACTGCCGGACACAAACCCCGAACACCAGCGACTCGTACCGCTGTACCAACGCCGCAAACGCGTCGGCGTCCGCAAACCGGGCGTATCGGGTCAAAGCATCGGTGTCCGTCATCGGCACGGCTCCACGTCAAAACGCCCGACCGTCGCGGGCTCTCTCATCATGACGCACGCCGGCGAATCCCGATTCACTTTTTAATCCGCCGGCCCAAAAATTACGGGCCGCCAGACCCTGGCCTCTCGGTCTTCCACCCGCCAAGCGCCGCCGACATACACCCCAAACCGGACCGCGATCGATGGTTTCCATGAGCCAGCTCCGGGTCGGCTCGGCATTCTTGCTTCACCTCCAAGACGCCGCCCGGAGCCGCGCGCTCGGCTCGCTTCGCATAAACTCTTTCCGCTCCGGTCAGAGCCTCGTCCCCAACTCCCAAGCCCTTCGCGCCCCACCCGGCCGCGCGTCGAAAGGTGTTCTTGTGCTCGGCAACCTCTCCGACAAGTTCGAATCCGCCCTCCGCAAGCTTTCTGGCAACGACAAGATCTCCGAATCCAACGTCGCCGAGGCGATGGAGGAAGTCCGCGAGGCCCTGCTCGAGGCCGACGTCCATTACGAGGTCGCCGAGGCGTTTTGTGACCGCGTGCAGAAGCAGGCCGTGGGCACCGTGGTGCTCGATGCGGTCCGGCCCGGCGAGCAGATGATCAAGATCGTCAACGACGAACTCGTCCGCCTGCTCGGCGGGGACGAAGTCGCCGAAGACGAGCAGGCCGGCCTGAGCGACGAGCCCATGCTCTTCGTCTCGCCCGGGCCCACCGTCGTGATGATGGCCGGGCTCCAAGGCTCGGGCAAGACCACGACCTGCGGCAAGCTCGCCGCGGTGCTCAAGAAGCAGGGCAGGTCCGTCATGCTCGGCGCGATCGACCTCCAACGCCCCGCCGCGGTCGAACAACTCCGCGTGCTCAGCGAGCAAGTCGATCAATCCGAAGGCACGCCCGCCGTGCACTTCCACGGCGAGCCCGACAAGTGCGCCGCCTACGGCGAAGCGGTCGGGGTTGCCGTCGACGTGGCCAAGAACGCCCTCAAGGCCGCCCGCGCCGCCCAGGCCGACGTGCTCATCCTCGACACCGCCGGCCGGCTGCACCTCAACGACGACCTGATGGGCGAGCTCCGCAAGGTCAACGCCGCCGTCCAGCCGCACCACATCTTCCTCGTCCTCGACGCGATGACGGGCCAGGACGCGGTGAACTCGGCCAAGGCCTTCGACGAGCAGCTCGAGATCGACGGCGTGATCCTCACCAAGTTCGATTCCGACACCCGCGGCGGCGCCGCCCTCTCGGTCCGCCAGGTCACCGGCAAACCGATCAAGTACATCGGCGTCGGCGAACACCTCGACCAGCTCGAAGCCTTCCACCCCCGCCGCATCGCCGGCCGGATCCTCGGGATGGGCGACGTGGTTTCGCTGGTCGAAAAGGCGCAGGCCGAGGTCAGCGAAGAAGAAGCCCAAGCCATCCAGGACAAGCTCGCCGCCGGCAAGCTCACGATGGACGACTTCCTCAAACAGCTCAAGAGCATCCGCCGGATGGGCTCGATGAAGTCGCTGCTCGGCATGCTCCCGGGCGTGGGCGGGGCGATCAAGGACCTCGACCTGGATGAATCGCAGATCGACCGCACCGAGGCCATGATCAACTCGATGACCAAGCAGGAGCGCCGCGACGCGGAGGTGCTCGACAACTCCCGTCGCCGCCGCATCGCCAGGGGCTCGGGCGTCGAGGCCGCCGACGTCTCGCAGCTGGTCAAGGGCTTCAACATGATCGGCCAGCTCGGCCAGGCGATGTCCGGCATGGGCATGATGGGCCGGCTCAAGGCCATGCAGCAGATGGACCCGGGCATGATGCAGGCCGCCATGGCCGGCGGCGGCAAGCGCGGCTTCAAGGGCCTGCCCGGCACCAAAGGATCGACCAAAGCCCAGCAGAACAAAACGAAGTACAAAAAACGCAAACGCAGATAACCGCTCGACCTTCCACCGTCCGCCCATGACGCCGGAAACCGCAAAACTCGTCGTGCTCGGCTCGGCCGCGACCGCCGCGATGGTGTGGCTCGTCGCGCTGCTGCTCGCGTGGCGCGGGCGGAAACCCAAGCCCATCGAGCCCGTGCGGCAGACCCTCGTCGGCCGACCGCGCCAAGCCGTTCGCGACGCCCTGGGCCGGGCCGCCGCGCTCATGATGCCGCCCTGGGACCTGGTCGGCGGCGAGCCGTCGTACGCGCTGTTTGATGTACCCCACACCGGGCCCGGCACCTCCCGCGTCCGCGTCGCCGTCGAAACCGATGCCGACACGAGCGACGACGTCAAGATCACCTGTTCGCAAGAAGCCGCGTCGCCGTCGCCGTGGGTCGCGTGGCTATTGGTCGCCTTTTTGGCCGCGATCCCGATCGCCACCGCCGTCGCTATCACTTGGGCCTGGCGACACGCCCAGGACGCCGCCAACGACGCCGCGCGGGTCCAGGTGATCCAACTCATGCAGCTCGGCCATCTGCTCTGGCCGCCGTTCCTGCTGCTGGGCTTCCGGTACACGATCGCCAGGAGTCTCCGGCACCAGCTCCAGCGGTTCCCCGCCACCCTCGACCTGATCGTCTCGCCCGGCTCCAGTAAGCCGGCCACGGAGCCGACGTCTTGAGCCACGGCTCCCCAACACGGCCCTCCGTCCGAGCCCTCCTGCTCCACCGCCGGATCGGGGACGACGCCGTCCACGACCAAAAAGTCGCCGGCTATTTCACCCACGCCGACGCCCTGCGTGAACAGCTCGGGCTCCGGATCGACGCCGCGGATGCGACCACGCTCGACGACGCCCGCCGGGCCGCCGAAGACGCCGCCGCCCGCACCGACCGAGACCACTCGACCTACGGCTTGGTCCTCCTGCAGGCCCACTGGCTCGCGCCCCTCGACGAACTGATCGGGTTGATCGGCGACCTCCGCCGCCTCCACCCCGACGCCAAACTCGCGCTGATCGACTGGGCCGACCAGACGTCGTCGATCCACTTCCCCGCCGCCGCGCACCTCGACGCGTTCCTCAAGTGCCAAACGCTCCGGCCGGTCGCGCGGTACCAAGAGGACTTCGCCGGTGGGTTCGTCTTCACCGACTTTCTCGTGCGCGAACTCGGCTACGACCTGGATGGCTGGTCGCACGGCAGCCCCGTCCCGCCGGATCACGCGCCCAAGCTCGTGCCCGCGCCCGGCCTCGGGGCGTCGCCGGGGTACCGAAGGCTGCAACGGCTGGCGGCGCTCAGCCCGCTGCCGTGGTCCGCCCGGCCGTACCTCCTGAACCGGCGCTTCGGCCGGACGGCACCGCAAGCCGAAGCCGACCGGCCGTGGTCCGCCCGCTACCGCGACCAGGTCCAGGATCGCTTGGAAACCTGGGCCGCCCGACACCGCTGCACCGCGGCCCACCGCGTGCACCGGGCGAGGTACCTGCTGGAGCTGACGCTCGCCAAGATGACCGTCAGCCCGTTCGGGTGGGGCGAGGTCTGCTTCCGGGACTACGAGGCCGTCGCCTGCGGCTCGCTGCTGATCAAGCCCAGCATGGACCACCTACGGACCTCGCCGGACATCTACCGCCCCGACGAAACCTACGTGCCCGTCCGCTGGGACCTGGCCGACCTGGACGAGAAGATCGCCCACTACCAAAGCCACCCCGACGAAGCTCGGCGGATCGTCCGCAACGCCGGCGAAACCCTGCGTGATTACCACGACCGCGGCGGCTTTGTGGAAGACCAGCGCCGGGTGTTGCGGGCGCTGGGTCTGATCCCGGCGTCCGCGGCCGATCGGTAAACTTGTACCGCAACGACGAAGGTCCGCATGCCCCGCCACACCGCCCAACGCACCGCCATCCGCGCCGCCATCGAGGCCGCCGACGGCCCACTGACCCCGCAGGAAGTCCTCGACGCCGCCACCCCCGACGCGCCCGGCCTCGGGATCGCCACCGTCTACCGCGCCCTCTCCGCCGGCGTCGAAGACGGCTGGCTCCAGGCCGTCCACCTGCCCATCGGGCCCACCCGCTACGAGCCCGCCCACCGCCAGCACCACCACCACTTCCGCTGCACCGCCTGCGACCGCGTCTTCGACCTCCAAGGCTGCCCCGGAAACCTCCAAGAGCTCCTGCCGCCCGGCTTCCAGCTCGAGCAGCACGACATCACCCTCCACGGCAAGTGCGCCAAGTGCGCCAACTGAGGATTCCAAAACCTCACGACACCCTCTCCGCCCCGCCCCACGACGCGGCCGACGGCATAAAACAACCCCCATGTCGAACGACAACGCCCACCAGCTCCCGCCCCAGTACCAGCCCGCCGACGTCGAGGCGAACATGGCCCAACGCTGGGACGACGCCAACGCCTACGCCGCCCACGCCGACGACCCGGGCGATCCGTTCTCCATCTGCATCCCCCCGCCCAACGTCACCGCCGCGCTGCACCTGGGCCATGCCCTGAACAACACGCTGCAGGACATCCTCATTCGGTTTGAGCGTATGCGGGGCAAGGACGTTCTGTGGCAGCCCGGAACCGACCATGCCGGCATTGCCACCCAGATGGTCGTCGAACGTCAGCTCATGGAAAACCAGGAGCCGGACCGTCGTGCCATGGGCCGCGAGGCATTTGTCGAGCGCGTCTGGGCGTGGAAAGAAGAGTCCGGCGGAACGATCACCAATCAGCTCAGGCGCCTCGGCGCGTCGTGCGACTGGTCGCGCGAACGCTTCACCATGGATGATGGATTGAGCGCAGCCGTCCTCAAGGTGTTCGTGGAACTATACCGCGAGGGCTTGATCTACAAGGACAAGCGGCTGGTCAACTGGGATCCGAAGTTCGAGACGGCGATTTCAGACCTCGAAGTGGAGAACATCGAGGTTGACGGCAATATGTGGCATGTCAAGTATCCCCTCGAGGGCGGGGAGACCTACGAATATGTCGAGAAAGACGCGGACGGGAATATCGCCTTGAGCGAGACCCGCGACTATATCTCCATTGCCACGACGCGCCCGGAGACGATGCTGGGTGATGGCGCGGTTGCAGTTCATCCCTCAGATGAACGCTACGCGCCAATTGTCGGCAAACTCTGTGAAATCCCGGTCGGTCCGAAAGAGCACCGGCGCCTCATCCCGATCATCACGGACGATTATCCTGATCCCGAGTTTGGATCCGGCGCGGTCAAGATCACCGGCGCGCATGATTTCAACGACTATGCCGTCGCGCGGCGCAACAACATACCGCTGTATCGCCTGATGGATGAAAGAGCGAATATGCGGGACGATGGCGCGCCCTATGCGGAAGCTTCCGCGGCGGCCATGGCGCTTGTCCGCGACGGCGGCGAGCCGGATGTGAAACACGTCGATACGATCAATCTCGTGCCGGATGAGTATCGTGGCCTCGATCGCCTCGAGGCGCGCAAGCGCGTCGTTGCCGACATCGATGCAGAAGGGCTGATGATCGAGGTCGAAGACAAGCGAATCATGCAGCCCTTCGGCGACCGCTCGAAAGACGTCATTGAGCCGATGCTGACGGATCAGTGGTTCGCCGATGCCGAAACGCTTGCAAAACCCGCCATCGAGGCGGTGGAGAAAGGCGACACGGTCTTTGTCCCGAAAAACTGGGAAAAAACCTATTTTGAGTGGATGCGCAACATCCAGCCCTGGTGTATCTCGCGCCAGCTGTGGTGGGGGCACCAGATCCCGGCGTGGTACGGGCCCGATGGCGAGGCATTCGTCGCCCATGACGAGGCGGAGGCGCATGCGCTTGCAGAAAAGCACTATGGCAAGGACACGCCGCTGGAGCGTGACCCGGACGTTCTCGATACCTGGTTCTCGTCCGCGCTCTGGCCGTTTTCCACGCTCGGCTGGCCGGACGATACGCCGGAGCTGAAGCGCTACTACAAGACAGACGTGCTCAGCACCGCCCACGACATCATCTTTTTCTGGGTGGCGCGCATGATGATGATGGGGCTCCACTTCATGAAGGAAGTGCCGTTCCACACCGTTTACATCCACGCCATCGTCAAGGATGAGAAGGGGCAGAAAATGTCCAAGTCGAAGGGGAACATCATCGATCCCCTCGGCCTCATCGACAA
>JBCDDH010000043.1:0-28565 GCA_039180415.1 Planctomycetota bacterium
GTCGGGGGCGGGGTCCGGGGCGGGGGCGAGTCGGTACTCGAGGTCGATCTGGACGCCGTGGGTCAACGGCTGGTCCTGGCCGTCGCGGTGGTCGCTGCGGATCGGACGGGGTCGCGGGGCGCGGAGCGTGACCCGGTGGCCGGCGACGGGGTCGGGGTGCGGTTTGTCGAGCGCGGTGAGGACTAGCGCCTTCAGCTCACGCGCGGCCGTGTAGCTCGCGGCGAGACACGTCGCCCGCAGCGTTCCGCGTTCGACGCCGTCGGTCGATCCCTTCAAGTGCGTATTGGTCGTCGCGGCGTCGTCTTGGAGGACGATCGCCGGCGTCGGGTGTTGCTGCGGGCGGTGACCGAACTCGACGCGCTCCCCGACCAGGTCGGCGATCGAGGCGTCCGCGAGCAGGATGGTCCGGGCGACGGTTTCGATCACGCGCGGCTCGCCTCCTTCTCGATCCCGTCGGCGAGCTTCTTGGTCATCGCGGCCTGGGCCTGGCTCTCGGCGGCCTGGTTCGCGCGTTCGAGGAACGGGTTCCCGGGGACAAACGTCCCGTCGGCGGCGACGTAGCCGTCGTGGACCAGGTGGCCGTGGTAGCCGCGGTGCTTGCCGCGGATGCGCGGCCCGGCCAGGCCGATCGATAGATCGCCGTAGGCCTTCGTCTTGCGGCCGAGCGACCCGAGCAGCACGCCCGTGTCGACCGGGACCTCTCGCCGGGCTTCGCGGAGGACCGGCGTCAGGCCGGCGGACACCGCGCGGCGCGATACCCGGCCGGCGACCTTGGTCGGTAGCCGGCCGAACCTGCGGCGGAGGTCGCGCTCGCTCGCGCGGTCGATCTCGAAGCCGAGCCCTTGCGTCATGCGTCGGCGTGCTCCTTGAGGGTGAGGACCAGGTCCCGGCCGCGGTTCATCACGTCGCGCACGTCGACCACGTCGAGGACGCGGCCGGTCGCGAGCTCGACGACGCGGAAGGTGCGGTCGATCGACACCCCCGGTACGGCTCGGAGCGTGGCCTTCCACGTCGCCTCGGCCGTGACCTGCATCGCGGCCTGGCGTTCCTTGCCCGTGAGCGGCCGTAGGTCGGCGTAGACGACGCCGGCCGACTTCCAGGCGGTACGCGACTCCCCGGACGCCCGGCGAGCGTCCTCGGGCTTTTCCAGGCGAATCTGGTGGCGGAGCTTGCCGGCCCTCATAGCGTCGGCCTCCGGTATCTCGCCAGGATCGTTTCGACGGCCATCGGGACCGCCTTGAGGTCGAGCGTCGTCGTCGCCTCGGCGTTCTCGTAGAGGTGGGCGGCGATCATGATGATCGCGTGGACCAGGTCCTCGGGTAGCTCGTCCGCGGCAGCGCCGGCGACGAAATCGACGGTCACGCTGCCGAGCATCTTCCGCACCGCCGGCCACGTCTCGCCGTGGGCGGGTTCAAGCCGGCCGGGCTCGTGGGCGGCGTCGAGGCGGTAGCTCGCGGCCGAGAGGGTCTGCTGGATCCCCGTCTCGGCGTGCAGGTACTTGACGGACACGATCGAAGCGACGGGCACGGCGGGCAGGTGGACAACTCCCGGGGGTTTTCGCGGGAAGTCGTCCAGCGCGAGCCGCATCGTTCGCGTGACCAGAACGCGGCGCGTGTCGCGCTCCACCATGCCCACGGCAGCGCCGATGAGCCGCTCGATCATGCCGTCCTGGCTGTCGTCGTCGCCGGTGATGCGCATCTGTTCCTTGACGCGATCGACGGTCGTCGGCATCGCGTCGGGGGGCAGGATGGTGAGCAGGCTTTCGGACACGGGCGGGCTTCCGGGTGTGTGGCGTGGGGGTCGGGTTCCGGGGAAACCCGGCCGGGGCGGTGAAGTCCCGACCGAGCTGAGTCGTATCGGTGGATTGGATTTACGCGGCGGGCAGGTCGAGCACGGCAAAGGCCGCGGTGTCGCTCAGGTTGCCGCCGTGGCGGGAGTGGACGTGGAACACGACCATGCCCCGGCCCGCGGCCGTGTACGGGTCGCGGATAATCAGCGGCCGGGCCACGTCGCGGATGTAGTACTTCTTCGCGCAGCCGAACGACGCAACGACCTGGTTGGCGGCGGCTCCGAAGTTGGCGTATTCGTTGTTGATGACGACGCGGTGGCCGTTCATCGACTCCGGGTTGCCTTGGAAGGCGGGCTCCCAAATCGGCCGGCCCTCATTGTCCTTCAACTTCCGAGCACCGATGACCGTGGTCTGGCTGAACTGATAGCCGGTCGACGGGTCGGGCCAATAGGCGGCATCGACGCCGCCCTTAAGGTTGAGCAGGTCGTCGAAGTCGATCGCGGCGTTGGCTTGCGCTTCAACGACCTTGCCGGCCGGCACGGCCGTGTTCACACCCTGGGGCTGGCCGGAGCCGGTCCCCTTGGTGGTGTGTTCGTTGAAACCGCGGCCGATGCGTTCGGACGCCATCGCCATGATGTGCGCCTCCGCGTCGAATTCGTTGTCGTCGAGCAGCTCGGTCGAGACTTCGATCGGCAGCGCGGCGTACTTGTAGGCCGTCAACGCCGCGTTCCCCAAGTTGGGATTCACCGCGGCGGGCGAGCTGGCGGGCGCTTCGCCGATGATGACCGCCTTGTTGGCGGTGTCCGTCCCGGTGGGGATGGTCATGGGGTTGCCGTTGTTGGTCGTAATGACCGACGCCCCGAGCTGGCGGATGCCGTCGAAGATCGCCATTTCCTTAACGAGCTGGTTGAGCGTCCGACGGGTGCCGACCACGCCGATGCCCTGCACGGTCACGGCCCGGGTTTCGGGGATCCCGCTCTGCGCGGCCATCCGCGACAACAGAGCCCGTTGCTCGGGCTTGAGCTGATCGGGTCCGAGGCGCAAGGCGGTGTTCACCGCATCGCTACACCGAACCTCAAGCTCTTCGGGGGTTTCTTGGTCGCGGGTCTCGTCGCCGATCGGAAGATCGGCGGGCGTGATGGTGCCGCGTTGCTCGGCTTCGATCTGCTCGACGCGTTCTTCGCGCTTGATCGCGGCGTCGTGCTGATCGTAATCCTCCTGGGCCTGGTCGAACCGTTCGATTTCGCTTTCGTTGAGCTCGCGCTTTTCGGTCTTGGCCAGGTCGAGGATGCCACGCATCTCTTTACCGGCCGCGCCGCGCTTCTCTTTGTGCATTTTGAGCTGGGTACTCATGTTTCTCTCTTCCTTCGGGTGGGGTGGGTGGGAACGTTGGACGCGGCGGCGTGGTCGACGTGGCGGGCTCGGATGGTCAGCGACGGCTCCAGGGTCCGGGCGACGCGGTCGGCCGTGGGCCGCGGCGTCGGGGAAAGCGATCAGTCGGCGCGTTCCTCGCTCATGCGTTCGCGGAAACGCAGCTCGCGCAGACGAAGCTCCGGGCAGGCGTCGGCCGGGTCGTTCTCCGCGGCCAACGCCTTCGCTCGTTCGAGCGCGGCGGGATCGATCGAACGCACATCGACCGAGGTCTGGCCGTAGGCGGGCCGACCGGTCACGGTGATTTCGTCGAGGTCGGCCTTAACGACGGTGCGCGTGATCTCGCCTTCGTCGCGGTTCCACGTCTCGTTGTCTTCGACGACGCGGAAGCCGAAACTCATCCCGCGGACTTCGCCGGTCCCGACGAGCTCAAGGGTGTCGTTCCCCGCGGTGGTCTTGGCCACGGTCATCTCGAACCGCAGACCCCCCGGCTCGTCGATGAGCGTGAGGGTCTCGTTCTGGGTGCTCGCGAGGATGTCGCCCGATCGGTGGTTGTAAAGCGCCTGGATGTTGCGCTCGCCCGTGAGCGAATCCGCGAAGCATCCCGCGGCGAACCGCTCGCGGAAGCTACCGAGGTTGGTCCATTGGTTGTACGGCACGGCCAGCCCGACCAGCCGACGGCTGTCGTCGTCGCCTTCGACGCGGAGCTCCGTCGCTTCGAGTGTGATTTCACGGCGTTCGGTGATGCGTGACTTGGGAGGATTGGGGGTGTTCGGATTTGTGGGGTTAGGCATCGGTGGCCTCCGTGGGGTCTAGGTCGAGGGCGGTGTCTTGGTTGGCTTGGTCGATGAGTTGGGCGAGCGTTCGCCCGGAGTCCTCGCGGATGTGCGCGGCGTGTTCGGCAGGGTCACCGGCTCCCCGCAGCTGCACCCGGCGCTGTTCGCAGTAGGCCGCGAGCGCCGGCCCCGGGATGCCCGCGCCGTCGAACGCTTGGCGGAGTTGCAGCTCGTGCCGGGCGTAGAAGTCTTCGGACCAGGCGAGCAGCTCGTCCCGTTGCTCGGCGTGCTTGCGTGCGGCACGCTTGATCGCGTTGGCTTCCTTGGTCGCGAAGTTGGCGGCGACCTGGGCGAGCATCGCGTCCGCCCGACGGCTCGCCGCGGCTGGCGTCTGGTTCAGGTTTTGGAGCAGGACGTTTCCGCCTCGGATGGGCGCGAGCTTGAAGTGGTCGCGGGCTTCGTTCTGGGTGAAGATCGGAGCCCCGCCCGTGGCTTTGGCCATCGCCTCGACGCGGTCCTTCAGCGAGCCGCGGACCGTCGCGTCGAGGTTGAAGCGGATTTGATATTGGTCGCGTTCGTCCTCGCGTAACAAGGTGTATTCGAGGGCCTGCTCGCACTTGACGACCCAGCGGCGGAGGGTGCCTTCCGCGAAGTCGCGGCTCTGGTCTTCGATGTTGCTGAACGTCGCGCGTTCTAGGTCGCCGATCTTGTGGGGCGGGACCTGGTAAATCCGAGCGATCTCGCGGAGCTGTGTACGGCGCTGCTCGTCCGCCTGGCTGTCGCGGGGCGAATTGGTTTTGGGGTGGAACTTCATCCCCGGCGCGGCCGCGATCTTGTGGGCGTTGCGTAGCCCCTCGTACTGCTCGGCCCAAAGCCGTTTGAACTCCTGCAAAGCTTCCGGGCTTGTCTGGATCCCCAGCTCGATCACCCCGCCGATGCTCGCGCCGTTTGTGAAGAAACGCGCGGCGAACTCGTCGAGGGCCAACGCCAGCGATACCGCTCGGCTTCCGCACTTGAGCGGGCTGATCCCGTTGACGCCATCGGGGGCCATGTTGCGCACGTGCACGACCTGGTCGCCCGGGAGCGTGGTCGTCTTGTCGCCGAGGCGTACCGCGTACGCGAGCCCGCGGCCGCGGCGGATCGGTCGGCAGTTGAGCCACGGCAGCGGGTACAAACCGACCGGGTCGAAGAAGCGGTCGCGCTCGGCCCATAACGGGCCGTTGCCCGTCGTAAGCGTGTTGAGCATCCACGACTCGACCAGGTCGTTCCAGGCCATGTAGTCGTTCGGTCGACGGATGAGCCGGGCGACGGGGTGGTCATCGACGGCGGCGTTGGATTTGCGGTCCCGGACGTGAACGGGCAGCGTCGCGATCGCGGATGCGATGACCTGGACGCAGGCGTAGACCCCCGTTGCCGTGAGGGCGGTTTCCGGATCGACCTCGGCGCTAAAGGCCTCGGCGTCGAACTGGTCGGTCCCCAGCATCCCGATCGGGGCGAAGAGCTCCCGGACGCCCAGCGGCAAGCCGTAAGGATTCAACGCCCGCGACTCGGTCGCGGCGGGTGGCGGGGTAGGACGCAGTAGGCGGGAAAGCAGACCCATTAATCGAGCACCACCAGGGGGCAGGAATCCCAAGTGGGCGGCGTCGAGGGGTCGCCGTCCACTACTTCGGCCAGATACATGGCGTTAATGAGGGCCGCGACGCCGTCGACCTTGTCGGCCGCGCGGGCGCGGTCGAGGTGCAGGTTCTGGTTCGGGCCGACTTTCTTCGCGATCGCGTTCCCGATCATCCACCGCATGACGGGGTTCGCGCCGGCGTTGATCCGGGCTTCCGTGACCAGGGTCCCGATGCGCTGCATCGGTACGTCCTGGCTCCGCCAGCCCTGGCCGACGCCGACGGCGGGGAGCTCGTCGTCGTTGAACAGGTCGTCCGTGAACTGCCACCCCTCAAAGTTGCGGTCGATACCGATCCGCAGAATGTTGAATCGCTCGGCGTCTGCCTTCACGTCGGCGCGGACGCGCTTGTGGTCGGTCGTGTTGCCGTCCGTCACGGTGATGAGTCCGGCTTTTTCCCAAGCTTCGTACGACGCGTCGCCCATGCGCGAGCGTGCGAGCACGGCGGCGCGGGGAATCCAGAACCGGAACGCGGCGAGCCACGGATCCACGTCGGCCCGACCCTCGGCCGGCGGCCAGAGCAACGCGTGTGCGGCGAAGTCGCTGACTTTCGCAAGGTCGAGGCCGGAGTAGCACGGACGCTCACGGAGGCCTTCTAGGTCGAATGGTTCTTGTCCCTGATCCCACGTCTCGGGGGCGATCCAGGCCTGCTCCGCGCCAACGCCGATGTTCATGCGGTAGCGCTTGAACTCGGCGACTGCGGCCGGGCCTTCCGCCATCGCGGCCTTCGCTTGGCGAAGCAGGTCCGCCTCGTCGATCGTGTGACCGAGCGACGGGTTCGCCTTTCGGAGCTGCTCGACATCGTCGGGCTCGGCGTCCTTGTCGGCTTCGTACAGGAGGCCAAGGTGCGTGATGTCGATCACGTCGCCGTCCAGGACCTGGCGCGTGAATCGGCGGCGCTGCATCCAGAGACGGGTGGGGTCGTCGATCCCCGACGTGGTGATCTCGATGAAAAGCGGTTGCCGCCGACTCGCTCCCGCGTACCGCAGTGCGGCGTACAACTCGCGCGAGTCCATCGCGTGGACCTCGTCCATCACGACGCCGCCGGCGATCATGCCTTCCGCCGACTTGGCCTTGTGCGGCAGCACGCGGAAAAAACTTTTGGTGGCCGGGTAGGTGATGCGTCGGGTCTGGCTCTTGACTTCAAGCCGCTTTTTGAGCGGCGGCGATCCCTGCACGAGCTTGTCCGCCTCGCGGAAGACGATCGAGCCGACCTCCTGGCTGGTCGAAGCGGAGTAAACCTCCTGGGCGGGCTCGGTTCGTCGCGGGTCGTCGGGGTCGGGCTCCGCGGCGAGCAAGTACAGGATCAATCCCCCGCACGTCGTGCTCTTCCCGTTCTTCTTGGGGATGAGCACGAACGCCGAGCGGAACCGCCGCGACCCGTTGGGCATCCGCCATCCGAAGAGCGGGCGGACCAGGCCGTCGCGTTGCCACGGCATGAGCTCGAACGGATCGCCGGCGAAGCCCCCGGTCTGGTGGGTCAGGCCTTTCTCGAAAAACTGCTCGGCGTGATCCGCGTAGCGGGAATCGAAGTAACACCCGTGCGCGAGCGCGTGGAGGTCCTGCACGCCGCGGACCTGGTCGAGCCACCCCTCGCGCTTCGCGCGGGCGATACCGGCGTTGAGGTGCTCGCGCTGCGGGCGCTTGAGCTGCTTCCGCACGTCGGCGAGCATCGGCTTGGCGGGGTAGTCGGTCGTCATCCGGTGGCGGTTCCGGGGAACTTCAAAAACGCTTCGGGGTCTTCGTCGGTGGTGGGTGGCTTCGCTTCGATGCGGCTGCGGCTGCCGGTGTTCAGCCCCAGCTCGTTTCGCAGCTTGTGGAGCATGGCCTCGGCTTTGTGCGCTTGCGTGAGGTACGGATTGGGCATGGCCTGGCCGTTGGTGAACACGACCGGCCCGCCGGTTTTTTTGACCTGACGCCAACACTCACGCGCTTCGCCGTAGAGCCGGCAGTACGACTCCAAGCCGTCGCCGTCGATCGCGGTGAGGATGCCCGCCGCGTACATCGCGGGCGCGAGCCGCTCCCACGCCTTCTTGCCGTCGCCGGTGAGCCCGGTTGGCGTCGTCGGCATCCCGGCAGCGGGCGCGGAGCCGTTCGGTTTGAGCGGTCGCTTTCCAGGGTTTCCCTCCAAGGCTTTCTGGTCGTTCGGTTTGGGTTTGCGTCCGCGGGTCATGCGAGGCTGCGCAGGTGGCCGAGTTCGTTGAACCGCACGGGGGCGTACCGGCGATCGGGAAACCGGCCGCGGCAATACAACGCCAGCACCGATTGAGCCTGGTCGATCGAGTCGGCCGAGACGTGAAGCGTGTGACGGCTCCCGGTGTCCTTGAGCTGGAAGACGACCTCGTAAAGCCGGGTCACGCGCAGGATCGGCTTGAGCCGCATCGGTTGGGCGTCGGACCGGTTCATGGGCAAGCCTCTCGAATGATGTCGCCGACCACGCCCGCGAAGAACGCGAAGAGCTCGTCGTCCTGGCTGATCTGCATTTGCTCGAAGCAGTTGCACCGGCGGAGATTCAGCGAGCCGTGCGTGACGATCCGACGGCCGTCGCAGAGTTCGACGAGCATGAGCTTCATGTGGTTCCGCGCGACGGCGTAGGTCTGGCCTCGGGTTTCGAGGCACTCGCGGAGGTACGCGCTGGTCGCTCCGTTCTTCGCCGCGAACATGTCGGATGCGAGGAACGTCATCCCCTCGATCCGATCGTGGTCGAGCAGCTCGCCGAGGGTGTCGGTCTGGGCGCGGTTGAAGCCGAGCGTCGCGATCGTGACGTGGCGGGCCGGGCACTTCGCGAGGTCGAGGATCGCGGTGAGCACGTCGAAGCCGTGGTAGCGCCCGGTGAGCACGAGCACGACGTCCTCGCCCGCGTCGGGCAAGGCCCCGATGTGGTCCGCCGCGGCACCTTCACGCAAGCACCGAACGGCGCGGCGCTGCTTGGCTCGTCGTCGGGTCCGCGGGTCGCGGTCCAGGCCGACACGATCGGGCAGGCTCGCGCCGTCGTCCTTCTGACGACCCACACGCGGCAAAGCGTCGGCGACAAACTCGGGGGCGGTGAAGGGCGTCACGCCGCACGCCTCCCCGATCTTTCAATGCGCAACACTTCTTGGATGCGCTTCGCGGCGATCTCGAAGTACTCCCCGGTCTGCTCGATCCCGATGTAGCGGTGTCCGGCCTGGATCGCGGCGACGCCGGCCGAGCCCGAGCCCATGAACGGGTCCAGGACCAGGCTGTCGGGCGGGGCGACCGGCATCAACTCGTCCAGCATCGCCACGGGCTTCGCCGTGGGGTGCAGCTTGTCCCGGTCGATCGCGTGACGGAGCACGCCGGGGAACGGCCCGCGGCCGTGAGCTTTGGGAGCCACGCCCTTGGTCGCCCAAAGCGCGTACTCGCATTGGTGGCGGTGGTAGCCCGTGTGCGGAGCGCGGGCGCTGCCCCCCTTATCCCAAGGCACGATCGACCGGAACGTCAAGCCGCCGGCCTGGACGGCGTCGGTGAGCGCCGGGAGCTGTCGCCAGTCCGTGAAGACGTGGGCCGACGCGCCGGGCTTCATCACGCGAGATACTTCGCTAAGCCAAAGCGTGCTCCAAAGCGTCCAGCTCCGCTGATCCCGGGCATCGCCGGCGAACGTGGCGTACTGCCGCGAGCTGGGCTCGAGGTACTTCTTCAAGGTGTTGCCGGCGACCCGGTCGCTGCGGTGCAACCCGCCGGAGCTGTACGGCGGGTCCGCGTTGACCAGGTCGATCGACTCGGCTGGGAACTCGGTCAGCAGCCCGAGCGATTCCGCGTGGTACAGAAGCACGCGCCCGTCGCGGCTGCGGTAGTCGGGTTTCGGGAATCGGGGTTTGGCGGCGTTGCCCATTTTTGGCTGGGGGGGTGTGAATTTCGCGGCGGTAAAAAAAAGTCGAGGTCATCGGTCTCGCGGCGGCGAGGGGCTACATTTCCGACCCCCCCTCCCCCCGGGGCGGCGGGTTTTCGGCGTTTTTCAACTGATTCCGGGCCTGTGCGACGCGGTCTTCGAGCTGATTGATCCGCGTCCATTGGCGATCGATCTCGCCGGCTTGGTCGTCGAGCTGCTCGGTCATGCGGGCGGCGGCGGTTTCGATGGCGTGGACCGCGGCGCTGATCGACGCCAGCTCTTGACGTACGAGGCGAAAGTCCGCGCGGGCTTCGCTCCCGGTGTACGGGTCGGAGCGGACTTCCTTCAGCGCGAGCTTGAGCTCATCGGCGGCTTTGTCGAGGTCCTCGAACTGCTCGCCCATCCGCTCCGAGAGGTTCTTGATCTCGTTCAGCAGCGTCGGGATTTGTTCGACGAGCTCGTCGTGGTCGTCGATGGCCTTGGCGTTCATGTCGACCTTGGCGGGCAGGCCTTCGAGCTTCTCAACGTCATCGGTGTTGGCTCGGACCTGGCTGCTGATGGCGCTGGCCCACCAGATCGCGGCGATGGTTTGCGCCACCAAGAACACGCCGGCACCGATGAAGGCACCGAGCGAAGCGCTTCGGGGTCGGGGGTTGGATTCGCTCATGCGGTCTTGCTCCGCGGTTCGTTGATCCCTTCACGCTTGAAGCGATCCGTTACGTTCGCGTGGCAGGTCACGCATAAGCCGCGGCCGTTGTCCAGGTCGAGGCGACGGCTGGGGTCGACGGCGATCGGGACGATGTGGTCGGCAACAGTCGCCGGCGTGATGCGGCCTTCGCGCTTACACAGGACACAAAGCGGATCACGCCGCAGCACGGCCAAGCGCCAACGCCGGTGATCTGCGTCGTAGCCACGCGAAGCGGCCGAGCCGCGGGCTCGGTCCTGTAGATCTACGCGCCGGCCGCGACGGGGCCGGATGTTCGGGGGTTTGCGTCGGGTCATGCGGTGTATTGCGGCAACACGGAGGCCTTGCCGCGTATGGGGGTGATCTTCCGACCGGCCGCGAGCGTGAGCTGGACATCGAAGCGCAGGCGTTCGTTCCCTGGGGGCAGCGCGGCGGTCTGGCTGTCGGTGAGCTCGAAGCTAAAGGTGGCGTCTGCTCCGTCCTCGGCCACGGCTCCCGGTACGAGCACGTCCTCCGCTTCGCCCCGTGGGTCGTGAAGCGTGAACGCGACCGCGGCACCGGTGAGGTCGAGCCCATGGCTGCTGATCGTCCAGGCGAGCTGTCGCCCGTCGGCCGCGGCGTAGCTATCCCCCCGGACCAGCTCGATCAAGGCGTCGCCTTCGAGGATCGGAGTTTGAAACGTGATGTTGACCCCGGCCGAGGTCGCGGCCAGGATCGAATCGAGCTTGGCTTCCTGGTCAGTGGAGAGCCCGCTCGCGCTGGGGCTGAGTTCGAGCGCTTCGCCCGTGAACTTCCAGGTTCCCGCGTCGTCGATCAGTGTCGCGTCCAGCTTGGCCGTAACGCCGCGGATCGCGGTTAGGTCGTTCGCGATCGTGCCGTTCGCCGGCAAGCCCAGCCTGGTCTGCAAATTCCCCACGCCCGTCTGAACGTTGGCGATTGCGGTAACTGCGGTGAACGCGTTGGTAGCCGCGGTGTTGGCCGAGGTCACGGCCTGGCCGGCGTCGACCGCGATGCCGGTGAGCTGGCTTCCTAGGTCTGCGGTCGGCAGGCCGATCGCGTCACGTACACCCGAGGCATTTAAGGCAACTTCGCCGCTGGCGTTCACGGCGAGTTTGTGGTCCGCACTATCCGCGTTGAATAGAGCCGCTTTGACCGCCGCTACAAACGACGCCTGGTCAACGTTGGTGTTACCGATCCGCGTCACGATGGACGCGATCAAGTCGGTCGCGTCGCCGGCGTCGAGTAGACGGGCGTCCACCGCGACGGCGATCTGCTCTTCGCTTGGGAAGTCGGTCGCGGTCGACCAGGCCGCGTCCCCATGGGCTTGAAGCGCGTCGAGCTCGGCTTTGGTTGGCGGGTCGTACGTGTCGAGCGCCTGCTCTACTGCGGTTGTGACCTGGGTTGTGGTGAGCGTCGATCGGCTATCCACCAACTGATCGACCGGGAACACGTCCGACCAGATCGTCGCCGCTCCACCGGTCGCCCGCACCACCGCCCAACGCACTTGCACGCGATCCCCGTTGCTCACGTTCGGCGAACACACCAGGTCATAGCGGCCGTCCGCTCGCAGCGAAACCGACACCACGTCCGCGGTGTCCAGATCGTTGACGATGCAAACCGGAACGCTGTAGCTATTCAGCGCTTCGACGGCGTCGGAGTCGTCGCGGAAGACCGCGGGCGTAAGTGGGATGCGTTGACCGGGAGCGAACGAGCTCATCGCCAGCCCTCCGGAATGTTTCGACGGGTCGGCGTGGACGGCGTCCCGCCCCCGGACCCCGCGCCCGCGAGCCAGGCGAACGGGTGGGTAGTGGTCCCGCCGAACGTGTCGGTGACGGCTTTCAGAACCGCGCCGCCGTCGGCGGCGTCGTTAAGCGAAAAATCGTCATTCGCGTCGTCGGTGAACGGGTTGGCGGCGAGGGTGGTTATCCCGTTGGTGTTGCCGTCGAATACGTCGCCCTGGGTGTTGCCTCCGACGAATAGATTCCGATAGACCCCGGTCCCGGTTTCGTCCAACGCCGAGCCGAACAAGCCGAAGTTCGCATTCCCCCAGACGATGCCGTCGAAGAGCTGGGGGAAGCGGTCTTTGTTGTTTGGCGAGTAGTAACGCACGCCATGCCCGCCGTTATTAGCGACGACGAACCGGCTGGCGTTGAGTATGCCGAATTGGAACTCGATCCCGCGGCCCGCGTTCCCCGCGACGATGGCGTCGAATAGCACGCCCCGGCTATCCGAGGTTGTGACTCCGTTCCCGCCGTTGTTGAGGATGCGGAGCCCACGCCCGCCAAACTTCAAATTTCCAGCCCAACCGGTTGACGGGTTGTCGTGGATGTACATCCGATCCGCGACGCAGTGGTGCGTCTCCACTAAGTTCGAGCTCCCCGCGAAGCCGGTGACTTCGAGGTCGTAGAGCTGCAAGAAGCTCCGCGACCCCGACCCGTACACGGCGGCGGCGGCGCGACCGTTCCCGTCAAACTTCAGATGCTTCAGCTTCGAGTGATAGAAGCCGTTGGCGACCGTGTCGTAGGCGCGATCGCCCGCGGTCCATCCCGCGTCCAGGGTGATCGTGTACTTACCGCCGTCGCCCGGCACCAATGCAAATCCTTCGATTAGCAGATCGGACACGAACGGAGCAAGTGTGCTGGTGATCGTTTCCCCGCCGGTGCAGAAAAGCCGGTCGTGGGTCGCCAATGGCTGGCCGAGCGCGTAGGCAACCGACGGCCACGCATCGCCTTGTGCTGTGCCGCCGTTCCCGGTCGAGCCGGTCGCTGAGTTGACGTACCAAGTCGCCATCGTCGTTTTGCTGCTAACTCTCGATCGCCGACAACACCGCATCACGCCACGCCTCGATCGCGTCAAGGGCGAGCGTGTTGAGCCGCGCGTTGGCGGCGGTTTCGATTTGTGAGGTTGCAGATTGGCGGGCGTCGCGGACCGCGATCGTCTCTCGCTCCGCTGTCACGTCCGCTTCCGTCACGTCCACCCATCCGACGGGCCGGGCTCGGATGAGAAGCGAATCGGCTTCCTCGCGCGTGATCTGGCTGAGCTGAACCAAGCCCTCCAGGAGCTTCCGCTCGTTCCGGGACGGGTCGAGCAGCAACGCGGCGTCCTGCGCGGAGATGGTTAAAAACATCGCGTCCACGCCGGATTGAGCTTGCTCATATAGGGCTTTTTGTTCGGCCGGCAATCCAGGGGGGACCTCTTCGCCCGCGAAGCTTTGCAGGCGACGCAAGATCCCCGACTCGCCCAACCACGCCGCCACGCTCGCCGCGGGCACGGCGACATGATTCGATGGGAGCGCGTTGAAGGCGTCGCGGATCGCGATGCTGTCGACGAGTTCGGTCGACGCGAGAAAGTCGCTTAGCGACATGGTCCTTCTCCACAATTCAGGATGCGAATGCCCCCGCGACGACTATCCATCGCTCCGGGTTACTCCGGCTTCGCCTCGGCCTTGACCTGGGTCACGATCACCCGGGTTTCGGTGTCCTGGCGAGCGGCGAGGTGCGGCTTCACGGCGGGCTTCAGCTCGCTCCGCTCGGTCAATGCGTCATCGAGCCCGTGGACGATCTGTCTCACGGCTTTGGTCGTGACCTTGAGCTGCTTGGATTTGTTGCGCAGCATCACACCCCCGACCGCTGTCGCCGCATAACCCAGCGCCCCGACGATCCAGTTAAACGGGCTGGGGAGTAAGGCTCCGACCTGGCCGGCCGTCTTGCCGGCGGCGATCAGCTCGTCGCCTTTGCTTTCGTCCGAAGCCGCGAGGTCGTCCGCGGTGGGTTGAAACCCTTCGGAGGCGGTTTCGGTGATGGAGTCGACGACTTGCTTCGTCTGGCCGAACTCGGGAATGCGATCGCACCCACCAAAACACATCACCGCGACGACGGCGGCGGCGAGCAGTAGCAGGCTGGACATCACAATGCGGCTGGGTTGCATGGCGGGTTCCTTTAGGTGATGAGTTCGACGTCGACCGAAGACGTGACCGCGCCCGCTCGGGCATCGACGATCCGCGTACGCGGTGGGCGTGCTTCGGTGGCTGCGGCGTTCGCCTCGCGCAGCACGAAAGAGAAGTCCTGGGCGTGGGGCTTGGCGGCGAGGCTTTCGAGTTGCGGATCCGCGGCGATCTCCCCGAGCAGGCGAGTTATCCGCTTCCGACCGATCCCGCACCGCTTGAACATCTCGGCCACGATCGCCGGGTGAAACAGGTCGACGGTGTCGGGCACCGGTTCCGTCGTCTCGGGGGTTCCCGCGCCTTTCTTCACGGTCCCGCGGACCCGGAGCGTGAAGTCGATCGACTCACTCGAACCATCGGCGAGCTCGTCTTTCGCGAGGCGTAAAGCCTTGGGCTTGATCGCCCCGGCGAGCGCGCATTTCATGGCGGCGGTTAGTGCGCTCAAGCGATCCCCTCCTCTTCGAAAACTTTGAGGATGGCCTGACGCACGCGGGCCAGCCGGCGGCTCAAGGTTGGTTCGCTGGTCCCGATGTCTTCCGCCAGCTCGGCGGAGGTTTCGTGGGCGAATTCGAGATAAGCCGTGAGCAGCTCCGCGTCGTCGGAGCCGAGGAAGGCCTCGGGCGTGGCCATGATCCGATGCGCGAAGTCCAAGGCCGCGGCTTGCTGCTGGTCGGTGTTGGGCGCTTCGACCTGGTCAGACGATCCCAAGCGATCGAACAATTCGGCTTCGCGTTGGCGTTGGAGCAACCGATTTCGTCGGTGCTTGCGAACCAGGTGGAACGCGCGGAAGGCGAAGAAGTCTTCGAGCGTCGAGCGGCTCGCGTCGAACTGTGGCAGCGACAAGCGCCACAGGTCGGCGATGGTCGCGGCGGCGATGTCGTCGGCGTCGGTTTGGTTGAGGCCGACCCGTTGAGCCCCGACCTCGGCGATTCGCTGGACCCGGGGCATGGCGGCAGCCAAAGCCTTCTCGACGGTGCCGGCGGGCGGGCGGGGATGAGCTCCCGAGCCGGCACCGTCGAGTTCCGCGGCGGGGGCAGACGCCCCGCCGGGCACGGCTTGTTTTCTCTCTCCCCTCACACCCCTATCTCCGCGCGCCGACGGCGAAGATTTCACGACCTGCAAAAAAAATCGCCAGCTCCCCCCCTCGTGGGGCGCTGGCGGCTGGGTTGAGACGGTTTTATCGGCGGCGGATTCGATGGGTACGCCCCTCCTGCGAGGGGCGGTGGTGGTCTGACTTGAACATCGGGCGGGGTCGCAGCGGGCTTAAGTCGATCGCTCCGGGCGGTTCAACACGGCGGAGCACCCCAGGCGGGGGCAGCAGCAGGGCGGATGCAAACCTGCGGTTTTCTTCGCTGGGGGTGAAGAGGTCGCAGGTTCAAATCCTGTCGCCCCGATTCGGACGGCCCTTCGGCGATCACGCCGGGGGGTTTTTTACGGCCGGTGCCTCCCGGCGCGGGGGAAGTTGCGGGGCTGACGTGGAATTCGCGTCGGATCGATTTGGTGAAGTGGCGGAGATCGGGGTCGCCGGCGTCCGTGGCCATGGCATGAATCGGGCGGTCGGTGCGGTGTAGTTGCTGGGCGGTGTAGGCGAGCCATTTTGGGGCGAGCTGGGCCGCGGGAGGTCCGCCATTTGTTGACCGAATTTGCGGGTGAAGTGCCAGCGGCTCATGCCTTGACGCGGGCCCGGCTCGCCGCGATCATGGGACATGGCAGTCATCACTTCCGATCTCGACCGAGCCGACACCTACGAAACCCCAGGCGATCCCGCGGGCGACGCTTCGACCGGGCATCCCAAAATCGTCGCCGACGGCATCACCTTCGACGATGTGTTGCTGATCCCGTCGCGTAGCGAGGTCGTCCCCCACGAGGCGAACCTCGACACCCGCCTGACCGCCAACATCACGCTTCACGTCCCGTTGCTCTCCGCCCCGATGGACACGGTGACCGAGGCCGAGCTCGCGATCGCGCTCGCGCAGCAGGGCGGCCTGGGCGTCGTCCACAAGAACCTCAGCCTCGAGCAGCAGACCCGTGAGGTCCGCACCGTCAAACGCTCGGCCAACGGCGTCATCAACGACCCGGTCACGCTGCCTCCCGAGGCGCCGGCGTCCGAAGTCCGACGCCTGATGGAAGAACACCGCATCTCCGGCATCCCGGTGACTCAGACCGGCGACAAGGCCGGCAAGGTCGTTGGCATCGTGACGCGTCGCGACATGACCTTTCTCGACGACGACCGCAAGCCGCTCGCCGACGTGATGAGCACGCAGCTCGTCACCGCCGACCCGGATACGACGCTCGATCAGGCCCGCGCGATCCTGAATCGCAACAAGGTGGAGAAGCTCCTGCTCGTCGACGGTGAGGGCAAGCTCACCGGGCTGATCACGATGGGCGACATCCTCAAACAGGGCCAGTTCCCGATGGCTTGCCGTGACAGGCGTGGACGCCTGCGGGTGGGCGCCGCGGTGGGCGTGCACCAACTCGACCATGTCGAGGCGCTCATCGAGGCCGAGGCCGATGTGATCTTCGTCGACTCCGCTCACGGGCACAGCCGCAACGTTATCGACACCGTCCGCCAGATCAAGTCCCGCTTCGCCATCGACGTCGTGGCCGGTAACGTCGCGACGCAACGCGGCGCGCGGGACCTGATCGACGCCGGCGTCGACGCGGTGAAGGTCGGCATCGGCCCGGGTTCGATCTGCACGACCCGCATCGTGTCGGGCGTCGGCGTGCCGCAGGTCACCGCGATCTTTGAGGCCGCCAAGGCCTGCCACGCCGCGAACGTCCCGCTGATCGCGGACGGCGGCATCCGGCACAGCGGCGACATCACCAAGGCCATCGCCGCCGGGGCCGACGTCGTGATGCTCGGCTCGCTCTTCGCGGGCCTCGACGAGTCGCCCGGCGACCTGATCATCCACATGGGCCGGCGCTACAAGCAGTACCGCGGCATGGGCAGCCAGGGCGCAATGATGGCCGGCTCGGCCGACCGCTACGCGCAAAAGGGCGTGACCAAACGCGACAAGCTCGTGCCCGAGGGCGTCGAGGGTCGGGTGCCGTACCGCGGCCCGCTCAACGATTTCGTGTACCAGATGGTCGGCGGTTTGCGGGCGGGCATGGGCTACTGCGGCACGCCCGACATCCCGAGCCTGCGCCGCGACGGCCGGTTCACCCGGGTCAGCGCGGCGAGCATGGCCGAATCACACCCTCACGACATCCGCATCACGCGCGAGAGCCCGAACTACACGGCGGAGTTGCGTCACGAAGACTGACCCCGAGACCAATGGCAAACCCATTCACCCGTAGTTGCCATAGCGGTTCAACCGCTCAATCACGAACCGATACGTTTCCCAACTCACGGTCGGCGGCACGGAGTGGTCGGTGTGGTCTAACACGCTGACGACGCGGCAGAGGTCGGTCCAGCGGTGCAGTCCGATCTGACGCGGCAGCTTGCGGAGCGCACGCGGGTCGGCCACGTCGCTGGCTTCGATCACCAAGGTGTCGAGTGGAGGGGTTGGTGTTCGAACGCGATGGCTCCCAGCGCATCGATGAACGTCTTCGCCAGGGCAAGTACAGAGTAACGATCCGACACGCGAGGGCGGCTGCGCGTGGTGCGCCAAGGTGGGGCCGTCGACGTCGATAGGCAGCACGTCTTGCCGTTCGGTAAACCCGAAGGCGTTCGCGCCCAGGTAATCGAGCGCTGCGATCGGCTGGGGCGGGGCGGCGGGTTCGTGTTTAACTCGATCCACAACTTGCAGGCCAAGACGCCGATCGAAAACGTGGTCGCGATGATCGACGCGATCCACCAGCTCAACGGCGTCACCGGTTGACCATGGCCGCGGGCGGCTCGCAGCGATCGGCCGACATCGCCAATCTTCGGAGGCCGCATTCGAGACCGGCGTGGCGTTGAAGCAGATTGATCGGGTTTAGGCTGCTAGCCCGGGCATCTGGCTTAAGATTCCGTCGAGTGCGTTGGCCAAGGTGTCGGGCATCGGTTGGTTCATCAACACGTTTAGCGTAGCCACTTCCCGCAGCAGATTGCCTTGCAAGCTCGACACATTCGAGGCGGTCGCCGCCGCAATCTGATCGTCCTTCTCGACGCCCGTGCCGATGACGCGGATGTTCCGGTGTTGGGCAAAGAGCGTAATCGCTTGGAGAACCGCGGCGTACTTCTGCGTCGCCAGGTCGCCGCCGGATAGCGAGTCGGGGACGCCGACCTTCAACGCGTCCAACGGCAGCGTCGCGAGCTGCGTCAGGGACACCTGCTCGCGGTCCAGGTGGTCGAGCGCGAACAGCACGCCGTTTTGGTGAAGCCGATCGATGACCAATTGGAACGCCTCGCCGCCGCGCCCGAGTACCGAAGCGGGGCACTCCAGGCACAGCCGGTTGCGCATCGCCGGGTAGTCCGACAGGATGCGTTCGAAACGTTGCACGAAGCCGGGGTGCATGATTTCGGCGTGGCTTACGTTGACGTGCACTCGGCTTCCGGCAAAACGGGCGTCGTGTAGCCAAGCGTCCTCCCGCGAAGTTACATCGCGGGCGACGGTATTGACGACCCAGTTCCCCAAGCTGTGGATGAGGCCGGTTTCTTCGGCGATATCGATCAGCTCATCGTTGGCGACCCGCCCAAGCGTGGGATGCTTCCAGTACAGGAGCGCTTCGACGGCTTCGAGCTCCAGCGAGTCGGCTTGATAAATCGGCTGATACCGGATGGCGAGGGTGTCCTGGGCCAACGCGTCCCTCAGCTCACGCTCGATGTGTTGACGCCGCTTCACGTGCTCGTACATCGATTGATCGAACAAGACGACCTGGCTCTTGCCTCGTTCCTTGGCGCGGATCATGGCGAGGTCGGCGTCCCGCAACAACAGTTCCGGGGTGGGCGCAAACTCGTGCGAAGTCACGACGCCGATGCTGGCGGTGGAGACGCAGTCCTGATTCATCAGGCGGTGCGGTCGCGCAAAGATCTCGACGCCGAGCGTCGTGATTCGTTCGACTTGCGCGGCGGCGTCGGGGCCGACCAGCAGCAGGACGTATTCGTCGCCGCCGAGGCGGTAGCCGTCGAGCGTGAGCGGGGTGGCGTGCTGCTTCAGCTCTTCGATCCGCGTGGCGATGTTGCAAAGCAACTCGTCGCCGGCGTCGTGACCGAGCGAGTCGTTGATGGCTTTGAAGCGGTCGAAATCCACGAAGCACACCGCGAACTCCCGGCTCTTATCGCCGTCGGCTCGCGATCGGCACAAGCCGGCCAAATCCTCCATCAATGACTTGCGGTTGGGAAGCCCGGTGAGGCCGTCGTGGCGCGCCTCGAGGCTCATCCGATCGTTGATGTCGGCGAGCGTTCGGAGCTGGCGCTGGATGAGTCTTCGGGCCGGCTCAAAGACGAAGAGGGCTTCGATGACCAACAGCACGAGCGTCACGGCCAGCAGCCCACGAGACACCGAAGAGAGCCCCGCGATTTGTTCGGCCGCGTGTTGTTCGAAAGCATCGACGATGAGGTCTTGTTGACGCAAGAATTCGTCTTCATGGGCCAAAATCGTTGCCAGCGCGTCTTCGTGCTGGGCGGGATTGCCTCGCAGCAGGCGCTGTACTCCGGCGTCGATCGCCTCGAAATGAAGCTTGAGTTCGGCAAACTTCGAGCGAATGTCGGCGTGTTCCAGCAGGGGGATACCCATCGACGCATCGCCGTTTTGTAGAGCGGTATGCGCTGCGGCCCATTCCGCGTGGGTCGCCTCGAGACGCACGCGAGCTCGCGCAACATAATCGGGGCCAGACAGTGTGCCATCGGTGGGGTTGGCATACGTGGTGGAAGGCTTCGGCACTTCCAAAGCGAGCTTGGCGATTTTCTGGCTGAGTGTCCGCTGTTTGCCGGCGACGTTGATGACCGCGCCGTCGCTGGCACGGCTCACGATCGTGCGATCGAGGATGACGTGAGACGTCACGGTCATCATCGCCACCAGCGATAGCGCCGCGATGTAGATGAAGCGCAGCCGACCTGGGACAGAAGCGGACGAAACGCCCGCATCTAGATCGATGATCGATTGATGGCCGAGCCGTTTGCCCGCTCTCATGGAGGAGTTAACGGCTAGATAAAACCTTCACTTAAGGTATTCCCTAGGTCGGAGCCAAGGGATGCAAGCCTGACACGCGTACCGGGCTTTCATGGGTTCCCAGCGGGGCTGCTCAGTAGCTCGGCGTGACTTATCGGTCGTAGCGTCGTCCTGGTTCGCACGCCGCACGGTGGGTAGTTTTGACGGGGTGAAGCCATTGCTGCCACGGGCGGCTGGTGACGAAGTCACCTTTAGGTACACCGGATGATGGACTTTCCCTTCTCCAGCCAACAGCCAGCGATCCGTTTTTGGGCGGTCACGTCGTCGATGGTTTTAGGCCTGCTCGTCGTGCTCGCGGGCGCTTCGCTCATGCTTGCTTCGACCCTGCGCGAGGTTCACGGCGAAATCTGGACGTATCCGATCACCCGAACCTTAGGTCTGGGCAGCGTTTCGTTTGTTTGGCTCGCCTACATGGCGTCGTTGATCGTCTTGCTCGGTTACGAAGACACGACGAGGCGGCGCTCTCTTGTGTTTCTCACGTTTCTCGCTTCCAGTGCTTTCCTCTGGTTCGTCCTTTGGAACATCGGGCTGCCGTTTCACTTCAACGGCACGGCGAGCATGATGTGATGCATCCACGCGGACCCCGGCTTTACTTTTCCGTGACGCTCCCCGTGGTGCGGAGTCCGTATCGTGGTCGAAGCATAAACACCGCAAACATCAGCGCAGCCTTGGGTTCGGGGATGCCCGAGCCTTCGAAGCTGGGGGCGGCGGTGCTTCCCCAGTTGTTCAGCACGCGGTTGAGTTCCTCCTGATCCACGTTGGACGTGGCGAACGGGTCGCCGTTGGGCGCGAACGGCGCGGGTTGCCCCCAGTTGTTGAGCACGAGGTTGAGGTCGCCCTGTTCGACCTGGCCGCTGTCGTTGTAGTCGCCGGGCAAGACCGGCGCGGCAACGGCCGAGAGCTCGACGGCGTTGCTGAGGTAGCTGGTCTCGAAGATCAGGCCGGCGGGCATGAACGCGGGCTGGAGCACGTCGGTGAACGCGCCGGCGACGCTGCTCCCGGTCAGGACGGTCAGCGTGTCGCCGAGCGTCGGCGTGTAGCCGTCGGCCAGCGCGAGTTCCAGCGTGCCGGCGAGCGTGACGCTACTCGTGGCCGTGAGTCGATCGAACGCCCCGGCACCGGTGCCGCCCAGGTCGATGGCGAGCGTGCCGTTGGCCTCCTGCGTATATCGCCCGGCTACTGCGATCGTGCCGGTGGGGTCGATTGGGTCCAGTCCCGGCGCGATTTCGCCGCGGTTGGTCAGCGTGCCGGGGAAGACCTGAAAGCTGATGCGTCCCGAGCCGAGCAGCCGTCCGGAGGCTTCGACGGTGTGGTTCTGCGCGGTGCGTAGGTCGATCGTGCCGCCGGCCGACTCGTCGAGCACGAGCGTGCCGGCGTTGTCGATGTCGCCGGGCGCGGCGGTGCCGTTGATCAGGCGGTTGCCGGTCGCGTCGGCAACGAAGCGGACCTCGGTGTTCGGCCCAACGCTACCGCCGAAGCCGCCGCCGTCACGCAAGACGAACTTGCCGCCGTCGCTATCGAGCCCGAGCACGAGCGTGCCACCCTCCAGCTCGATGGCGTGGCCGGTGACCGCGCCGCCGTTGAATTCGAAGCGTGCCGAGCGGACGGTGAAGTCGCCCTGGTTTTCGAGCGTGCCGGCGTTCTGGAAGAAGTCCCGCCCGGAGAACAGGTCGACCTCCCCGCCGGGCGCGACGGTGAACGCGCCGCGGTTGTCGGTCTCGAACGGGCTGAACGTCGCGCCGGCTTCGACGACCGTGGTGGCGCGGTTGTCCAACCGGCCGTTGAGTGTGCGTTGCCCGCCGTTGCCGAACGGGTCGTCGTTGCGGGCGTGGAAGTCGCCTTGGTTGAGCAGCGTGAGGTTTTGGAAGATGCCGCCGACGCGGAGCGTGTTGCCGCCGGTGCCATTACCGCCGAGGATTAGCGTGCCGTCGTTGGTCAGCGGGCCGGGCGTATCGGTGAGGGTGTTGTTGGCGGTGTCGTTGCGGACCTCGACGCTTTGTCCGGATCGGACATCGCCAGCCAGGCTGCCGCCGTGCAGCAAGAACGACGCCGAACCGGTGCCCGGGCTGAGGGTCAGCGAACCCTGGCGGACTTCGATGGGGTTGCCGGTGATCGCGCCGCCGTTGAAGGCGAAGCCGCGGGTGACCAGGCGGCCCGCGTTATTGATGGTGCCGGCGTCGTGGGTGAGCCGGGCGCCGGAAAGGTCGAGGTTGAGCGTGCCGCCGGCGCCGACGTGGATGTCGCCGGTGTTGTCGAGCACGAGTGCGAAGTTCAGCGTTGTGTCGGGGTCGATCTGGATGATGCCGCTGCTGGCGACCGTGGCGCCGCCGGTGCCGCCGATCGCGCGGACGTTGGACGACCCGGGCACGCCCTGGGCGTGTAGCGTGCCGGTGTGGGTCATGACCGAGGTGCCGCCGGCCAGGCTGAACGTCGCGGCGTCGTTGGGGTCGGCGCCGGTGAGCCGGATCGCGCCGTGGTTCGTGAACGAGAAGTCGCCGGCGAAGTTGTTGCCCCGGCGCAACGTCGTCGCCTGGGTGGCCGCGTCGACGATCAGCGTCTGTGTCGCGGGGACGTCGCCGGACGTGTCGTTATTGCCGGCCAGGAAGTGGTGCGTCGCGGCGCCGCTGCCGCCGGCGAACTCGACCTGCCCGAAGCGGTACGCGATCGGGTTGCCGGTGATCGTGCCGCCGGCGTAGCGGAATACCGACGGCCCGCTGCCGCCGCCCACCTCGACGGTGCCCTGGTTGTTCAGCGTGCCGCCTTCCAGGTCGAAGCGGTCGTTGGAGCCGAAGATCAGCGACCCGCCCACGCCGATATCGACGTTGCCTGTGCTGGTGAGGCCCACGTCGGCGGTGAGCTGCACGCCGGGCTCGACGATTAGTTGCCCGCCGGGCCGGTTATCGAACACGCCGGCGCTGTTGCTATTGATCCGGCGGTCGAAGCTGCCGGCGTTGCCGAACGCGGCGCGGAAGGTGCCCGTGTTGGTGATCGTTGCGTCGCCCTGTAGGCCCAGAGCGCTGAAGTTGTTGGTCACGCCGTCGAGGATGAGCGTGCCGCGGTTCTCGAAGTCGCCGGTGGTGTTGAGCGCGTCGACCCCGCCGCCTTCGCCGACGCGGACCGTGATGTCGCGGTGGATGTCGCCGAGGAACGCGCTGCTGGCCGTGACGTGGAAGCTGGGCGACCCCAGCGTGCCCGGCGCCGCGCCCAGCGGCACGTTGAGGTTCAGCGCCCCGCCGTTGAGGCGGATCGCGTTGCCCTGCAACACGCCGCCGTTGTGGTTGAACGTACTCCCGGCGGCGACGTCGAAGCTTGCGTTCGGCCCGGCGTTGTTGAGGCTGCCGCCCGAGACCGTGACGGTGCTGCCCGAGCCGAGCGTGACGTTGTTGTTGTTCGTGAACGCGGCGCCACCGAGGCCGACGACCGAGCCGGCGCGGATGCTGACCGTGCCGTCGTTGGTCACGGTGCCGCCGTTGAGGGCGACGTTGTAGCCGTTACCCACGAAGTCCACCGTGCCCCCCGAGAGCACGTCGAAGCTGCCCGCCGTCTGCGAGAACGAGCCGCCGGCCCGGTTGAAGTTCATCCGCCCGCCGCCGCCGATGACGAAGCCGCCCGCGGTGGTGACGTCCGAGCTGAGCGTGGATGTGCCCGAGATCTGCCGCACGGTGCCGGCCGTGATGGTCAGCGGCGCGGCGCTGTTGTTGAGCGTGCCGCCGGTAAAAGACAGTTCCGCGTCGGTGCCTTGGAGCACGACGCCGTTGATCGTCGTGAGCGTGCCGCCGTTGATCTGTAGTTCCCCGCCGTTGAGAGTGGCGCGGTCGATCGTGATGGACGAGCTGTACGTGGTGGTCTTGGTGGTCAGGCCGAAGGTCGCGGTGTCGCTGACGTCGTCGGGTGCTTGACCGGAGAGGCCACCGCCCGAGAGCTGCCACGGACTAAACCCCGGCGGGCCGTTGGGCGTCTCACGGTCGAACCAACCGAAGACGTCCTCGGTGGCGGACCAGAAAAAATCCGCGGCATGAGCGGGCGTCGCGCTCAGCGCCACCGCGGCCCAAGCAATCGCTCCGCCGCGTCGAGGGCGCGGATTCTCCGTCCTCCGCTTGAGCTGTTGCGGCATGGGCTCCTCCTGCGTCGGGTTCACGAAACCAAGCAAAGCCGACACACGCGACCACGCCGGGTCAACCCGCAGGATAAACCCGCGGCCGCACCCGACGTTACAGGAATTTCCCGCAGCGCGACCTCTCTCAAAATGTTTCGTGCGATTCCATCCGTTCAGACAGATAGTCAATCGATCTGTCATGCGCCCGGCAGGATTCGAACCTACGACCTCATCTTTATCAGACAAGAACAGCCAAGCCGACAAACCTCGACTTACCCTTGACGGCCTATCTGAAGCAAAGTCCATGTCAACGGTTGCCGAACGTTGCGTGGCAGTGGGGCGGCCGGGGATAGGCTTAGGGTTAGGCGCAGCCCCATGGCTTTCGATCCCGCCGATCGGCCTCTCAACGAGACGCTGCCCGGCTTCGTTGACATCCACGGGCAGGGGCGTATCTGGCGAGCTTTGACCATCGGCAGACGCACATAACGTATTAGCGTTGTAACTTAAGGGTAAGCGAAGAGCACCGCCCGAATGGGGAGCGGTGTTCTGAAGATTGAGGTGCCGCGAGACTGTCGCTTCGAGATGTTATGTCTCTGGCCGGAGCCACGATCTTTGCTGTGGAGAAGACTCAAACTGTTCACCCTCGACTTTCTCGCTGGGTATGCACAGCGATCCCAAGGGCTGGAAATGTTGCAGAGCCTTGAATCGCTCGGGTAACTATTGAGCGGTGTGCGATAGATGTCGGCTGGAGAGGATCCGCGCGAACGCTCAACGGCTTCCGCTCAACCAAACCGGTGGTCCTAAAGAGACGTTTCGTTTTGTTGCGGTTTGGAATCAGACCCGCGTGCCTTACGTGCCCCGAGACGTAGCAGTAGGCCAATGGCCATGATGATGCCGCTGCAGAAAACCGCGCCCAGTCGTTGGGGGGTGGTCTGCGGAAACACCGCTAACAACCCGATCACCCCGCCGTAGATGAGGCACAGCCAGGACATCACGCGGAACTGCATGCCATCGGACGCCGCCTCGCGGTTCTCCTCGGCGGTGATCGGCGTGTTGGTGCGCTTGATGAACGCCTCGGCCCGGCGCAGGTCTTCGGGCTTGGCGTGTTTGGCCGCGGCGCGGGTGGCGAAGAACCACAGGCTGCCCAGCGTGAACACGGACACGACCGTCACGCCGTAGCGCAGGTCCGCGGCTTCGCGCGGCGACGCCGGGGCTTGCAGCCCTAGGAAACTCAAGAACACGTCAATGGGAACGAACCAGCGCGCCGTGACCGCGACGGCGAAGCCGAACAGGGCGGTCGTCCACGCCGCCCACGACGGGGTTCGGGCGACGAACAGCCCCCACAGCATCGGCACGGCAATGGGCAGGCTCACGATGGACGCCATCTGGATCACCAGATCGAACAGGTTGATCGTTCGCCACTGGTTGACCACGACCGCCAGGCCGATCATCGCGATGCCCAGAATGACCGTGAACACCTGGCCGATGCGCAAGAGATGCGTCTCGCTGGCTTCGGGCTTGAACACCGGACGGTACAGGCTGCGGACGAAGATGCCCGAAGCCTTGTTAAGACCGCTGTCCATAGTCGACATGGTCGCAGCGAAGATGCCGCAGACGAACAGCCCTACCAGCCCCGCGGGCAGCACCGCCAAGCTCACCGCGACGTAGGCCGCTTCTTCGGGTTTCTTTAGCCCTGGGAACTGCGCCGCCAGGTCCATCCCCGTCGCCGCGGCGGTCATCGGCGGTACCAGCCAGATCAACGGGAACAGCAGCATCCCCGCCAACGGGATCAGCGACGCCAAGCGTGCGTGCGTGCCGTTCTTCACCGTTAAGTATCGCGATCCGCCGTTGGCCAAATCGTTGTGGTGGACGACCTGATTGATCAGCATCGCCGTAATCCAGAGCCCGATGATCTCCGGCCGGGCGAGCTCCGACCAATCGAAGTGTGCCGAAGGTACCTGTTGGACCAGCCCCGACACCCCGCCGACATCCGGCAGGCGCAGCGCCAGGAACGCCACGACCAGTGTGATCGTGGCGACCACGAGCATCTGCACGAAGTCGCTGGCGACCACCGCCCACGCCCCGCCCGACGTGCTCATCACCAGCACGATCAGCCCCAGCCCGATCATCGTCAGGTTCAGGTCCAGCCCGAACACCGCGGCCATGAACACGCCCACCGCGTTGAGCCCGATCGCGCCGACCAGCACAAAAATCGGCAGTTTCACCAGCAGGAAGACCTTCTCGTTGACCGGGCCGTACCGGTCACGCACCGCTTCGGTATAGGTCACCGCCCGCATCTGCCGGAAGCGATAAGCCGTCAACGCGAACACCACGACGTTGCCCACCGCGTTGGACAAGTACAGCGCAAGCACCAGCGTGCCCGTCTCGTAGACCTTGCCCGCCGCACCGGTGAACGTCCACGCGCTGAACGTCACCATGAACGTCGACGCCCCGGTCATCCACCACTGCATCGCCCCGCCGCCACGGAAATAGTCGCTGCTGTTGGCGTTGAACTTCTTGAACACGAGGCCGATGCCAAGCATGAACAAGAAGTAGAAGGCGATGACAGCGTAATCGAGCGAGCTCAAAGGTGGGCCTCACGGCGGGCCGGGGCCCGGATTCCGGTTACGGCTTCGATTGTCCGGATGAACGAACGTACGAGGCCGGTTTCATTGGAGCGGCGGAGCGTCGCTTTCGACCACGTCCATCAGGTCCACCACGAATGTCTGCACCCGGTCTTCGGATACCGCCCGCTTGTAGTAGAGCCGCGAACTGTCTCGGCTGAACGCCGGGTTCACGTGGGCGCGGTGTGTCGTCCAGGTGATGTCCGCGAATGGGTGCTCGAACAGGATCGCCGCCGGCTCCATCTCGCCGCGTCGATAGAGTTTCATTCGCACCGGGTTGCTCCGGTACCACGTTTCGCCGGCAAACCACTCGCCGTCGGGCGACTTGGCCACGTGACACCCCGGCCCCGCCAGCGTCTCCGCCACCCGCTTGTCCCGGGTCCACCGGCGCATCTCGTACAACGCGGTTTCTGCGAAGTCGTCGTCGATGCCGATGTCCGCGCCCCACAGGTGTGTCTGGTCGTACCAGTCGAAATGCATCGGCTTGTCCATGCCCCATTCCCGCAGGTCCGAGCCGTCTCGACGCATCGTGAACAGGTGTTGCTTGCCTTTGGTATTCCCGAACCGGCGGTAGTTGCGGTCGAACAGGTTGTTCGTTGAGACCGTGAACGCGACGTGGCTGCCGTCGGTCGAAAACTTCGGGTGCGCGATGAACCAGCCGCGCGGGTCGTCCGTTCCGTCGTCCCATTGTTCGTTGTAGACCTCGGCCAACTCTCGCGTCGTGATCACCTGACGCATTTCGCCCGTCGCGGTATTCAACTCGTACAGCCCGCCTTCGCCCACGTTGCTCTCCGGCGACCAAACGCTGATGAAGATGGACCCGTCGTAGTTGTTGTCGCCGAGCATCGCCCCGGTGAACGGCCCCCATTCGGTCTCTCCCGTGTCCGCGTTGATCACATAGACGTCGCCCGCGAAGTGGTGCCCCCCCGAGTACCCGACGCTGTCGTCGTCGATCCACTGCTGAAACACGCCGTTGTGCACCCGCACCGGGAACTCGACGTCCCGCAGCTTCCGCCGCTCGGTCAGGTCCACGTCGCAGACCCACAGCGAGCCGCTGGCCAGGTCGTCGTATTCGGAAAGCTGCGACTGATTCAACACGGTGTAGATCAGCCGCTTGCCGTCCGGGCTCTCGGGCGACTCGCCGTAGATGCCGAAAGTCGTGTAGGCCCCAGGCGGGCCCACCGGCGTCTCGTGCGGCAGTGGCCCGAGCGCGGCTTGCGGCTCGGCACCATCCGAAGCGCCTAACCCCGTCGAGATCGTCGCGTCGCCCGACACCACCCAGTTGTCCGTACGGATCGTCTGCGGGCCGTCGCCGTCGTTGTGGGCGAAGTACCCCAACGCCGTGACGGCCCCCTCAAGCTCCGACCACGCCAGCGCCGCCTCGTCTTCCAGCCGCAAGGCCCGGCCCACCGCCAGCTTCAACGGCCGCCAGCGGGCTTCCTCGTCCAGCAGGTTCACCCGGAGCTCCGATGCGCCGCCGCGGACTTGCGCTCCCACCTCCCACGCGAACCAAGCCGCGCCCCGCCGCACGACCGGGTGGATCGTCGGCCGGTTGCTGTTCCCAAAAGTCATCGACCAGGTCAACTCCGAAGCGCCGTCCACCTCGATCGGCCCGGGGTGACGGCTCCCGCCCTGCACCGCCGCCCCGTCGAACGGCACGAACA
>JBCDDH010000044.1:0-28140 GCA_039180415.1 Planctomycetota bacterium
CGACCAGCGCCTCGAATCCTTCGCGGGGTGTGTCGAGGGCTTCGGGCGTGCCGTTGGCCTTGAGGAACCAGCTCGCGTCTTCGAGTTGGAACCAGGCGATCATGGTGGCGGCCTCGCCGTTCTCGGCTTCGATCCGGGTGAAGAAGCCGGGCACGGCCTCGTTGTTGGCGTAGTCCACGACCGGCACGACCTGCTCCTGCGTGAGCGGCGGCAGGCCCAACTGCTGCCGCCAGCGGTTCACGTTGCCGGTGATGGTCCCGGCCGCGCCGGGCACGCGGGACACGGCGACTTCCAGCGCGGCGTCCGGGTCGTTCGGGTCGCCCGCGCGGAGCGTGGTCAAACGGAACTGATTGGACTCGCCGGTGTCGCGGAAGCCGAACTCGGCGGGCAACGTCCAGGCCAACTCTTGGGGGCGTGGCCCGCCGCTACCTGCGTTGGCGAGGACCGGCGAGGGCGCCGCGGCCGGGGCCGAGAGCGGAGCCGCGGCCTGCCCCGTGATGGGCGGTGCCGGGGGGTCGATCCGGGCGGTGTACACGCGGACTTCGTTTTCCGATTCGCCGCAACCCGGGGCGGTCGCGAGCAAGCCCAATGCGATCACCGGGCCGAGCGTCAAGCGGCCGAAAGCTCCTTGCATCATCGAAGGCATCCTGTGCATCGTCGGTTTGGCGGCGCGGACGTGCGAGTCTCGCATCTTAGACCCATTCGTCGCTTGTGTCCCGGGTTTTGCGGTAGTCTCGCGCGATGTCCGGTTCGGCCGACATCCCGACGGTGCCCGGCACACCGCTGCCCCTGCTGCTGTTGGCCGTCGCGGCGGCGGGCGGCTTGGGCACGCTCGCGCGGTTTGGTCTGGCGATGGCGGTGGGGCGGTGGTTCACGCCAGCCCAAGCCCGGCCCGGCACCCTCCACGGGTTCCTCGGCGGCGTCCCCGGCGCTTCACCCGCCGGGACGCTGGCGGTCAACGCCCTGGGCTGCCTGCTGTTCGGCCTGCTCTGGGGCTGGACGGCACAGCGCGAAAGTGTTTCGGGTTGGGCCACGCCCGAGCTGCGCCTCGTTGTACTCACCGGCTTCCTCGGCGCGTTCACGACCTTCAGCACCTTCGCCTTCGAGACCACGCACCTGCTCCGGCACGGCCACGCCGGCGCCGCACTGCTCAACGCGGCGCTCCAGAACGCGGTGGGTATCACGCTGGCCTTCGTGGGTTTTGTGTTGGCGTCTCGGGCATTCGGACCGGAGTAGACCGCCGCCTCATAGGTCCGAACTCGCCCGGCTGGCGTCCTCGGCTGCGCTCACCGGCAGGTGCAAGCCGCACTCCTGCTTGAGCCCGTTGAACCGACCCGCTCGCTCATCCTCGCCCGCGCCGATCGGCCGGGTGGAATGCCAGTCGCCCACGCTGGCGTAACCTTGATCGTGCAGCGGGTGGTACGGCAGGTCGTGAGCCTTGAGATACTGATGCACGTCCTTGGTGCTCCAGCGCAAGATCGGGCTGACCTTGTAGCGGCCGTCCTGCAATTCGACGTGGCGGAGGTTTTCGCGGTGGGCGGTCTGCTGCTTCCGCAAACCCGCGAACGTGGCGACCGGGTCCAACTCGGCCAACGCACGCTGCATCGGTTCGACCTTCCGCATCGCGTCGTAGCGGTTGAGGTCTTCGGCCGTCTGCCCCGCCCAGAGCTTGCCGTGCCGGGCGACAAACCACGACGGGCTGAGCTGCGGTTGGTACACCCGCAGGTCGAGGCTTAGCCGCCGCGTCAGCGTGTCGGCGAAGGCGTACGTTTCCTGGAAGTGGAAGCCCGTGTCGATGAACACAACGGGGATATCCCGCCGAACCGACGTGACCAGGTGCAGCATCACCGCGGCCTGGACGCCAAAGCTGGTGGTGAGCATGGTCCGCGGCCCGAACGTGTCGCAGGCCCATCCGACGATATCGGCCGCGGACCGTCGGGACAGGTCCGCTTCGACCGCGTCGAGGTCCAAGGCGGGCGGAGGCTCGGCCGGGTCGGCGGCGGGCGGAGTCGGCGTCGTGGGCGGCGTGGCGGGCATCGGTGGGCAATGCGAGCGGGGCGAGGCGGTCGCGCACGCGGGCGGCGCGACCCGAAAGCCTACCACGCCTAACCGGCGTCAGCCCCAAGATGTTCCCGCAGCGGGCACCCGTGGCACCGCGAGGCATTCGACGCCTCCCCGAGGCGGCGGCATGATGGGCGGATGCTCGAACGCGCGATCGTGGCCCTGGGCTCCAACGTCGGCGACCGGCTCGCTCACCTCCGTGCCGCCGTTTCCGCGGTCCGAGAGCTGCCCGGCGTACTGGGGGTGAAAACCAGCGCGCTCTACGAAACCCCCGCCCTCACGCTCGACGGCCTGGGCTCGATCGACGGCGATGACGCCTTCCTCAACGCCGCGGTTGCCTTCGAGACGCGGCTCGATCCGCACGCGTTGCTCGCCGAACTGCTGGGCCTCGAAACCCGCCTCGGCCGCATCCCCCGCAGCCGGCGTGCGACCTGGGCCCCGCGGCCGATCGATCTGGACCTGCTCGTCCACGGTGACCGCCACATCGACGACGACACGCTCACCCTGCCGCACCCGCGGATCACGGAACGCTGGTTCGTGCTCGCGCCGTTGGCAGACCTCGCGCCGAGCCTGCGCTTGCGGCCGTCTGCCCGAGTCGCCAACGACGAGCCGAAAGAAGACGAGCCGGCACGGACGGTCCGCGACTGGCTCGGCGCGATCCGCGCCGACCCGCGCCAAGCCGCGAGCGTCGGCCGGATTTACGCCGACGCGTCCTGGGCGTCGGCCTCACTCGGTTGAGCCTTTTCGCTCTGCCGCGCTTCCGGAAGCGGAGGATCGTCGGTCCACCGCCGCAACTCCCGCAACGCGTCGGCCCACGCGGCTTCGGCCTCGCTGGGCGCATCGCGCCGCACCGCTCGGCGGCGGTCGTCAGCCGAACCCGAGGACTCGGCCTCCACCGTCAGGACCACCGCTGACTGCCGCGCCGCGAGCGCGCGCTGAAGCCGATTCCGCAGATACGTCTCGAATCGCCGGTTACCCGAGGCGTTGTAGGTTTTCACGGCTTCGACCAAGACGGTCAATCCGTCACGAAACATCCGCGCAAATTCGACCGAGGCCAAGTCGATCCCCGCCGGTGCCTGCCGCCGCAACAACGAAAGCAGGTGAGCCAATTCACCGCGCACGAGCTGCCGGCGGAGCCGACCCGCGTCACGTACCAGCGCTTCGATCCGATCGAGGTCGCGGGCCCGCAAGCCTCCGTCGCGCGGCAGGGCGGTTCGGGCGGCGTCGGCCGTGTGCTTCAGGAAGTTCATCCGCAGCAGCGCACTCCGCCGCGTGTCTTCGTCCCACCGCCGCGTCGTGCGGACTCGATCCGCCGCCGCCCCCGGCAGCCCCGCCAGGAGTTCGCCGTGGCCCCGGGTAGGGTCGAGCGCCGGCTCGGGCAGATCGCCCCGCAGATACACCTCCGCCGCGTCGTCCCGATCGAACAGCGGCGACGCGACATGCTCCAAGTCCAGGCGACGCAGCACCGTCGCCCGGTGCGCCGCCAACCAGCGGTGCAAGGTCGGGCCGCTCTTGCCCACGCGTCGCCCCAGCTCGCGGAGCGACACGCCCCGCCGCCGGTCGCGCAGGGTCTGCCGGCGTTGCCGCGAGGACAGGATCGGTTTGGCTTTCGGAAACACAGCCTCCGAGCGCCCGCGTTCCGCGTGCTTGAGCAGGATCAGCCGGATCGTCTCGTGCGCCCGCCCGAGCTCGTCGGCGATCGCCTTCGCGATACCGCTGAGCGAACGCTCGGGTTCCACCGCCGACAGTTCGGAAGCCCGTCGGATCACGTCGCGTTTCTGCGCGGCCGTCAACGGCTTGAACTGCCGGGCCTTTTCGAACCGCTCGGGATGGCGGGCGCGGAATCGATCGATCGCTTCGGCCGTGTGTGTCACGATCGGCGAGCCTCGACCCGGCACCGAGGACCACCGCCAACGCAGACCCGCGTCGCGCCAACGCCGCAAGGTCCGCGGGTGCACGCCGATCTGCTTCGCCCAATCTTCGGCCGATTTCGCCTCGGATGTCAAGGCTACCGGGTGCGCTCGGGTGATCGCGTCCACGACCCACCGCAAATCGTGCGCGAGCGGCACGCCGAACAGCAGGGCGGCGTCGCCGTAGTCCCGCCGAAACCCGGTCAGCTTGAAAGCCACAAAATCCAGCGGGTACGTCGCGTCGTCCGCGATCGTGTCGTGCAACGCCTCCGCCCGCCGCATCAGCGCGTGCGCCTTGTCCGCCGGCAACGCGACCCAGCCCGGCAGCAGCGGCACCAGCGGCGTGCACCGCAGCGGCGGCGGCTCACTTCGCGACGGGCTTGGCGGGGGTGGGCTCGGGGGCATCGCTCGTGTCGTCTAACGGGAGAACATCCGGGTCGCGGATCGGCCCCAACGCCGCCGCCTCCGGATGACGGCCGAGCCACCGGCGACAAGCCTCCGCGAACCGACGCACCGCGTCCAGTTCCGCCGCGCCCACGCCATAACGCAGGACGCGCGTCCAGTAGTCCCGGGCCAAGTCGCGCGGCCAGCCATGCGACGCCGCGTACCCGTCGAGCAGCCCGTCCACCGCCGCCGCGTCCGCCAGGTTCGCCGCCCGCCGCGCCGCCAACCGCACCGGCAGATCGCCCAGCGCCGCGTCCCGTCGCGCTAGCCACGCCGCAAACACGAACGGCCCGCTCGTCCAGCGGTGCCAGTGCTCGCCTAGGTCCAGCGTGAACGGGAAATCGCCCGCGGGCGGCGGATGCGTCACGACCTTGTCCCCGATCAGCAGGACCGCTTCGGCGTCCTCCGGGAATCGCCCGCCACGAAAATCGAAACCCACCGTCGCGGGTTCCAACCCAAACCGCTCAGCCAGCAGCACCCGCAGCAGCATCACCGACGTGTGGCTGTCCGCGTCCAGATGCACCCGGCCGATCCGCTCGACCGGCACCCGGCTGAACAGCCGCACCGTCCACGTCGGCCCGGCACAACCGATCCCGCCCCCCGGCACGACCGCTAGCTGCGGATGGCGGCACGCGTCGATCACCGAGCACAGCGCCACGTCGCACTCCCCGTCCAACAACCGGCCCACCAACCGGCTCGGCACGTCCAACAGCACCCGCGTCCGTGCGTCTTCCAAGCCGTGGATCAACGGCTTGGCGTTCAGGTACGGCACACACCCCACCACGCGCGGACCCCGCACGCCCGGAGCGGTTGACACGGCCGGGGGGGCTTCGTGGAAGGCGTCCGAAGAGGGCGGGGTCATGGCAACGGACTATATTTCGCTTCGCCGCCATGCCCGAAGAAACTTCCAACGCCGCTCCCCCCGCCCCGAACACGTCCGCCCCGCTTCCAGCGGCGGACGTCACCGCCCAGGTCCTGCTCATCGACGACGAGCCCGACCACGCAGAGGTCATGGCCGAGGCGCTCAAACGCATGGGCCACGTCTGCACGCTCGTCCACGGCGTCGACGCCGCCGGCGAAGAACTCAAGCACGGCCAGTTCGACCTGGTCGTTACCGATCTGGTCATGGCTTCCGAGGACGACGGCATGACCGTTCTCGAAGCCGCCCGTGCGACCCAGCCCAACGCCGAGGTCGTCATGGTCACCGCCCACGGCGACGTCGCCACCGCCAAGCGAGCCATCAAGGGCGGCGCTTTCGACTTCATCGAGAAACCGCTCGACCTGGACCTGTTCCGCACGCTCTGCACCAACGCCCTGAACACCGTCTTCCTCCGCGCGGCCAACACCGACCTCAAGCAACAACTCGACGCCACGCTCGGCTTCGAAGGCATCCTCGGCAACTCGCCCGCGATGCGCCGGGTGATCGCCCAGATGAAGCAGGTCGCGCCCTCGCCCCTGCCCATCCTCATCACCGGCGAGTCCGGCACGGGCAAGGAGCTCGTCGCCCGCGCCATCCACAACCACTCCCGCCGCGCCTCCCGTCAGTTCGTCCCCATCAACTGCGCCGGCCTGAGCGAATCCATCCTCGAAGACGAGCTGTTCGGCCACGTCCGCGGCGCGTTCACCGGCGCCGAGAAGGACCGCCAAGGCCGCTTCGAATACGCCTCGGGCGGCACCATGTTCCTCGACGAGATCGGCGACATGCCCAAGGCCATGCAGGCCAAGCTGCTCCGCGTGCTCGAATCCGGCGAGGTCGTCCGGCTCGGCTCCAACGACGCCAAGCACGTCGACATCCGCTTGATCAGCGCGACCAACGTCGACCTCGACGAGCAAGTCAAGAACGGACAGTTCCGCGAGGACCTGTTCTTCCGCATCCAGGGCGTGCAGATCGAGCTGCCGCCGCTGCGCGACCGCCGCGAAGACATCCCGGTCCTGGTCCGCCACTTCGTCGCGAAGTTCGCTCAGGAAATGGACCGGCCCACGCCCGGCGTCGCCGAAGACGCCATGAATGCGTTCCAGCAAGCCGACTGGCCCGGCAACGTCCGGCAGCTGATCAACGCCGTGCAAAACACCGTCGTCATGACCGACGGCGACACCGTCGAACCCCGCCACCTGCCGCCGGAACTCCGCAAGGGCACGAACGCCGAGTCTGCCGCGACCAGCGGCGGCGGCATCGGGGCGGACCACCTGCCGCTCAACCTCGACCAGCTCGAAAAACAAGCCATCCGCAACGCCCTCCGCGTCGCCGGGGGCAACCGCGAACAGGCCGCCAAGATGCTCGGCATCGGCGAACGCACGCTCTACCGCAAGCTCAACGAATACGGCTTGAAATAGCCCGCCCACTTCCGGGACCGCACGCGATGACCCTTTCCACCCCCGACCCAACCCCCGGCTCCGACCGCCCGCGCCGCTGGCGCGACTCGCTGGGGTGGCCCGCGTACGTCGGTTCGGCCTTGTTGCTGGCCACGCTGGGCTTGAAGCTGTTCCTGCGCATCCGCGGCAGCAGCAACGAGCTGGGCGTGAGCCACGCTCTGGGCGAATTCACCGGTGGGTTGATCATCGGCGCGCTCTTGGCGTCCGTCGCGTCGGCGATCGTGTTCTATCTGTTCCGGCGCGGCCGGCGTGCCGCCAACCTCGTCTTCGCTTCGGTGATGGTGCTGCTGGTGCTCGGCCAGCTCGGCTCGCTCGGTCGAGAAGGGCAGCTCGTCCGCGAGATGGACCAACTCGTCCGGCAGAACGCCAGCGAAAACGTCGCCATGCTCGAAGACGCGATCGCCAACAACGACGGCGTCGTGAAAGACGGTGCCGAACGCATGGGGCGAAACCTGGACCGCCTCGACCAGTTCGCGCAAGCCGCGGGCGGGGCCGAAGGCAAACTGCTCTCCGCCCTCGCCCAGGTCATGCGTGAGTTCCAGGCCACCATCGCGGAAACCGAGGCCCAAGCCCTGGCGTTCGAACGGGCGGGGGGGCTGGACCCGACGCGCTTGCAGACCCGAGAACAGCTCGAGGCCAGCCTCGGCCGCCTGGACCGCTGGCGCGAACTCAACGGCAAGGCCCTGGATCAGCTGCGGGGGATCGAGCAAAGCCTGCGCCGCGAGCTCGCCGGCGAAGACGTGCCGCCGTCCCTAATCCGAGACGCCGTAACGGGCTTAAAGGCCAGCGGCGAGTTACCGATCACGGTCCGATTTCGCGAGAGCGACGTCCGATTGCTCGACGCGAGTGTGCAATACGTCACCGTCCTTCGCGACGAACTGGGGCGGTGGAGCATCGCCGAAGACGCCTCGGTTTGGTTTGAGGAAGACGCCGCGATCGAGCGCTTCAACGCCGCGGTGGACGTCATGGATGAAGAATCCCGGCTTCAAGAACAGTTGACCGAGCAGCTGCTGGAAGTCGCGCGGCGCAAAGCGCAGGGCGGGCGGCCTTGACTCCCCGCGTCGGCCACGGCTTCGACCTGCACCGCCTCGAGCCCGGCCGGCCGCTCGTGGTCTGCGGCGAAACGCTGGATCACGACCGTGGCTGTGCCGCGCACTCCGACGGCGACGTCGTTTATCACGCCGTCACCGACGCGCTGCTCGGCGCACTTGCGCTGGGCGACATCGGGGCGCTGTTCCCCGACACCGACCCGGCGTGGCGGGGGGCTGACTCGCGGGTATTCGTCGAGCACGCCTTGGAGCGCCTCGGCCAAGCCGGCTACACGCTGGGAAATCTCGACGTGACCGTCGTTCTCGAACGCCCGAAGCTGCGTCCCCATATCGACGCGATGCGGGCAAATCTTGCGGGGGTGCTCGGATGCGCGTTGGGCGCGGTCAGCGTGAAGGCCAAGACGCACGAGCGGGTCGACGCGGTGGGCCGGGGCGAAGCGATCGCGTGTCACGTAGTCGCGCTGGTTCTGCCGGCGGCCTGATCTTGGGCCCGGGGGCGACCAAGGTTTCGGACAGGCCGATACAGATACGCAAAGCCCGGGAAGGGGAGAATCAAAGCCCGCGGCAGGCGGCCTGCACGCGGGCTTGCAGATCGACGAGCTGCGACTGCAACTCCGCCGCTTCGGCCCCGCCATCAATCAGCATGCACATCGTGTTGCCCAGGCTCTGAATGGACGGGAACCCGTACGCCCCGGCGTCGGCACCGATCAGCATGCAAGCGTTGTACGCGCCGAGCCGGCCGGGTTCGCTGTCCAGGTTGACCAGATCGGCGTCGAGCCGTTGAACCAGGGCGTCCAGGTCGCGCACGAAGCGAACGATCAGCGGCCGCATCGCCAGGTCGCTCCAATATTCGCTGACGATCTCGCGCTGCTTGTCCGAGCTTTCCCCCGGCGGGACCGGATCGAGATAGCGGGCGATGCACTCGTTGAACCCGGCCGGAGCGACCGGCTTGGTTAACACTTCGACGCAGCCGGCTTGCAGCACCCGATCGCGCGTGGCTTGGCGTTCGTCGCCGGTGAGCACGACGATGGGCGTGTCCGCACCGCCGAGCTCCCGGAGGCGATCGATGTACCCCGGCAGGGCTTCGTGGCCGAACCACACGTCGCAGAGCATCAAGTCGACCGACGTCTGTTCGAGCTCACGGCGGACTTCTTCGAGGCTCGTCGCTTCGACGACCGTCGCGCCGATGCGATTGAGCAGATACGCGGTGAGCCGACGGGCCGCGTGCGAGTCGTCGAAGACTAAGACCCGGCCCTGGACCCGCACCCCGAGCGTCGGCAGCTTCGCCCCACCCTGCGGGTCCGCATCGTCGCTGATCCCGCCCAGGAAGCCTTCGAGGTCAAACGGTGCTTCGAACGCGATGCCCACGAAGTGCACGCCGTTGGTGACGTACTCGCAGCGCTTGACCGCGCCGTTGATGCTGAACCGCTCTTCATCGGCGGTAACCAGCGTGACGACGGCCTTCGAACCCGCGTGGACGTACCCGCCGTGGATGATGCCGATGCCGTGCTCCGAGAGGTTGAGCCCGCGGACCACGAAGTGACCGCTCGTCCCCCCCGGCTGAGCGATACGAGCCGTCACGCCGACGCCTTCGGGGAAGCTGAACCGTTCGGATTTCCGGCGCGAAGCGTGTTTGGAAGACGCCTGCTCGGCCTCCAGCAGACGGAGGACCTTCTCCTGCTCGTGTGCCTTGAGCCGAAGGGTGGAGACCGGAGCTTTGCTGGTGGTCGTGAGGTTTTCCATGCCGCCTCTCTACGCTGCCGCCGTCCGAGACGGCCGCCCCATCCGCAGTTACGCGGACGCCGTTGTCTGCGTATTCTTGTATCGACCGCCCAGCGGAGAGGCTGGACGTTTACGGCCAGCATCGGCCCTCAAATCCCGTGACAAATGCCCCTACGACCCGCCGCATGACCCGCCCACGCCGCAAAACCCGTCAAGTCCGACTCGGTGACGACCGCACCGGGGTCGTCAAGATCGGCGGCGACGCCCCGGTCAGCGTCCAATCCATGACCTCGGGCTACACGTACGAGATCGACGCCTGCGTCGCCGAGATCAACCGGCTGGCGGCCGCCGGGGCGGACATCGTCCGCGTCGCCGTGCCCAACAGGAAAGACACCGAAGCGCTCAAAGAGATCCTGCCTCAGGTAAGGGTGCCGATCGTCGCCGACGTGCATTTCCACTTCGGCAGAGCCCTCGAAGCGGTCGAAGCCGGCGTCCACAAGATCCGGCTCAACCCCGGCAACATCCAGGACCGCAAGCACGTCGAAGAAGTCATCGCCGCCTGCAAGGAAAAGGGCCTGCCCATCCGCATCGGCGTCAACGAAGGCTCCATCGTCGAACGCAAGGACAAGCAGAAACGGCTCAAAGAACTCGGCGGCGTGTTCAGCGAACACCGCCACGGGCACTTCCTGGCGATTATGCTCGCCAAGCTCGAGGAGTACCTCGACATCTTCTACGAGAACGATTTCTTCGACGTGACGATCAGCGCCAAGTCGCCCGACCCGACGCTGGTGATCGACGCGTACACCGAGATCTCCAAGCGGTTCGACCACCCCCTACACCTGGGCGTGACCCACGCCGGCCCCCGCGAGACCGGTGCGATCCGCAGCGTGGTACCGCTCGGGCATCTGCTCGCTTCCGGCATCGGCGACACGGTCCGCATCAGCTACGCCAGCGACCCGGCCTTCGAGGTGGAAGACGCGCTCGAGATGCTCTACGTGCTGGGCCTGAGAGAACGGAAGGGCGTGGACCTGATCGCGTGCCCCACGTGCGGCCGGATCGAGGTCGACCTGTTCACCTTGGTGCAAGACGTACGGGCCAAGCTCGCCGACGCGATCGCCTTGCCGATCAAAGTGGCGGTCATGGGCTGCATCGTCAACGGCCCGGGCGAGGCGGAAGGGGCAGACGTCGCCGTGTTCGCCGGCAAGCAGCGAGGCATCATCTACGTGCAAGGCGAAAAAGTCGCGACCGTGCCCGAAGCGGAGATCCTCGAAGCGTTGCTCAAGGAATGCCGCAAGTTCGAGGCGAAAGTCAACGCCGGGGAGGCGAAGCTCGGCGAAAAAGTCGTCGACATCGTCCCGCCCGACCCGATCGGCGAACTGGGCAGCGGCGTGGACAAGATCGCGGCCGGGCAGGTCGCCACGCTCACGGTCAATCGGAGCTAAACGAAGCTTTGATCGAACGCCGTTTCGAGGAAAGGGGGGTGGGCGGAGGGCGTGGTTGCAGATATGCTGGCCGCAGTTTCAACCTCTGGACCGGGTCTTTTCGGTCGACGGGGCACCATTTTTGCGAGGAGCTTTTCGATGCAAAACGTTGCACGGCTTGGCCCAAACCGGTCCGCTCGTCCCCTCGGTCTTTGGACAATCCTCGCGCCCCCCTTGCTGGCGGTGACCGGCGGTGCCTCCGCGATCAACATCTCGATCGACTACAGCTTCGACAGCCAGAACTTCTTCGGCAGCAACAACCCGCAAGGCTCGGCCGGAGCCCAGCAAGCCCGAGCGGCCCTCGAAGCGGCGGCCGATTTCTTCTCCGACTTACTCGAAGACACGTTCGACCCGATCGTCACGCCCGACCCTTACTTCAGCCAGACCTTCAACGGCCAAGTCACCTGGTCGTGGAACCGTAGCTTCCTCCACCCCGGCACCGGCTCTACGGTCAGCCTCGGCGGCCCGATCGGCCAGGACGAGTACCTGATCTACGCCGGGGCCCGCGTCCTTTCGGGCACCACGCTGGGCTTCGGCGGCCCCGGCGGCTTCGGCTGGAGCAGCAGCCCCTCCGGCGGCTTCACGTCGCAAGAGATCAACGAACTCAACGCGATCACCGACGATTTCGCCAACGCCGTCGAAACCCGCGGCGAACCTTCAGGGTTCTCGTCCTGGGGCGGAGCCGTCACGTTCGATAACGACCCGAACAACGTCTGGCACTTCGATCACCTCACCGAGCCCTCGTCGGGGCAGAGCGACTTCTTCTCGCTGGCCCTTCATGAACTGGCACACGCCTTGGGTTTCGGCGGCACCGAATGGGAAGCCTTGGTCAGCGGCTTCAGCTTCACCGGTTCCGCATCCCGGGCGGAAAACGGCGGCGTCAACCCTCAGGTTTCGAGCGACCGATCCCACTGGGCCGAAAACACCACCAGCACCGTCCGCGGCACCGGCGACATTCAAGAGGCCGCGATGGACCCGAACCTCCTGCGCGGCACCCGCAAGCTCTGGACCGACCTGGACACCGCCGGGCTGGAAGACATCGGCTGGGATATCGCCGCGCTCACCGCCGTGGGCGTCGCCGGCGACTACAACGGCTCCGGCTCCGTCGAGCAAGGCGACCTGAACTTCGTGCTGAATAACTGGGGCCTGGCCCGCGGAGATTGGGCCAACGCCGACGGTTTCGTTTCGCCCAATATCGATCAAGAAGAACTGAACCGCGTGCTGAACAACTGGGGCGCGAGCGCGCCGCCGAATCTCGCGGGGGCCGCGGTGCCCGAGCCGTCCGCGGGATTAGGGTTGGCCGTGGCGCTGTCCGGATTCGCCGCGCTTCGCCGCCGGCGGGCATGATGTGATGCTGGCCACCGGTCAGATTCCCTTGTTTTCCATGGAATTCGCGGGTTTTCGAACCATAGAACCGCCCCACGGATTGCCGCCGCAAGGTCTGATAATGGCCGTTATGTTCAATTCCATTCCGGGGAGCGTCTGAACGCGCATTCGTGCGGAAAGATCATGGCTTACCACCTTGTGCCGACGACTGTGGAGGATCGACCGTGGCTCGATGAGCTACGCCGCGCCGCGTATCTCGACCTCTTTGTCGCCACTTGGGGAGGCTGGGATGAGGAACGGCATACGCGCCACTTCAATGCGTGTTTAGAGCGCGGCGCCATCTCCGCCATCGAGCTCGATGGCATTCGCGTAGGGATGATCCAGCTGTCCGAGCAGGCCGATGCCGTGGAGATATGTGAGATCCAGATTCACCCGTCGCATCAGAGCCGGGGCATCGGCACACGCCTGATTCAAGACACCATGGCTCAAACCCATGCGGAACGAAAAAAAGTGCGTCTTTCCGCCGGGCTGCAGAATCTACGGGCGGTCAAGCTCTACCGACGGCTGGGATTCGTCGAAGTAGCGCAAACCGAGACGCACTATCACATGGAGTCTGAGCCGAGCCTCGGTGCCCCGTAAACACAAACAATCACCAATCGCCGGCAGCCGATCACACCCGGAAGATTGCGCCAAGTTTCTTACCCATCAAGACGCTGGCTCCGACCAGCGTGACGGTCAGCAAAGCCATGCCCCAGACCCCCATCGCGCTGGCGATGTACGGGCCGTCGCCTAGGCGGTTGAAGAGCGTCCAGATCGCTTTGGTGATCGGATAGTGCGGTTCCTTCTCGGCGAGGATGAGCGAATCGCTGACCTCGAGCATCGCGAAGCTGAACACAAGGATGCCGCCGGCGATCAGGTTGGCGAGGATGAGCGGGACGACCACCCGGCGGATGGCGGTCATCGGCGAAGCGCCGAGGTTGAGCGCCGCTTCTTCGAGGTCGCCGGAGGTCTGCTCCAGGCCCGCCGAGGCGGAACGCAGGATGTACGGCAGGCGACGGATGGTGTAAGCGATGACCAGGAAAACCAAGGGATTCGGCGCGCCGCCGCGGAGCGTGAATAGCGAGCCGAGGCCGTGCCAGAACGACGCGGGGTCGCCGCCGGCCATCGTGTCCTGGAAGAACGACGCGAGTTGCGGGAACGGCCAGTTCAGGCTCATCGCGACGAAGCCGAACGCCATCACGAGGCCCGGCACGGCGAGCGGGAGCATGCCCAGCGTGTCGAGCACCCAGCCGCCCTTGAGCTTGCAGCGGACGTTGAGATAGGCGATCGAAAGTCCGAGAATCGCGCAGAGGACCATCGCCAGCGTGGCGTAGATCAGGGAGTTGAAGATCGACGTCATCGCCAGGTCGTGCGTCAGCGCCCCTTGGTAATGCGAGAGCGTTAGCTCGGCCGGGAACACGCTGCGGTACCACGAGCCGTCCACCGTTAGCGAAGTTGCGATCACGCCCAGGTGCGGCAGCACCGCCGCGAACGTCACGCCGACGAAGAACACCGCGGCCGCCCAACCCTTCCACCCGACCAGCGACTTCTCGGTGACGGCGGCGGTGGCCTTGCTTTGCATGGCGTAAGCGCGCCCGCCGAACGCGAATTTGCCGAGCAGGTACAGGCCCACCGCGGCGACCAACATGACGACCACCAGCGCATACGGCCGAGGGTTACTCTCGATTTCCTGAAGCCCGTAGAACACCTGGACCGGCGTGACGGTCTTGTATTCGAACATCAGCGGCGTGCCGAGTTCGGTGAACGACCAGATGAAAACGATGGTCGCGCCGGCGAACACCCCCGGAAGAATCAGAGGCAAGGTGCACTTGAAGAAGCGTCGTATCCGCCCCGCTCCGAGGTTTTGCGCGGCTTCGTCCAGCGACGGGTCGAGATTCGCGAGCGCCGCGACGACGTTGAGATACAAGATCGGGTAGAGGTGCAAGGCCTCCATGAGCACGACGGCGCCGAAGCGACCGCCGATCCCCGGGAGGATTTCGCCGGCCAGAAAGTCGATGCCCGGGCCGTCGGGGTCGATCAGACCGAGATTCATCAGCAGCGTGTTGATCGCGCCGAACCGGCCGAGCAGGGCCTGTAAGCCGATGGCGCCGACGAACGGCGGCAGGATCAACGGCACGAGCACGAGCGACGTGATCGCGGTCTTGCCCGGGAATTTGTAATTCGCGGCGATCAGCGCCATGGGCATGGTCACGACCAGACAGAGCAGCGTCGTGAACACCGCGATGAGAAACGCGTTCCAGAGCCCTTGCTGGTAAAGCGGGTCGCGCAGGACACCGACGCCCTCGCCCGTGAAGTATTTCAGCGTGAAACCGCCCTCTTCATCCAGGAAACCTTGCGCGACCGTGAGCCCGATCGGCCAAAGCAGGAACACGATCAGGATCGTGAGGATCAGCGTGTACAGGCCGTAGCGATAGAGATCCCGGGTGCGGCCGTACATGCGTTGCGTGGCGGGCATCGGCGGATCGTACCGGTTTGGAATGTGGGCGTGTGGTCAGGCCGACCGCTTGTCCCAAGGCCCGGTGATCGCCAGCGTCAGGCCATCGCCCTGGATATTGACGAAAAGGGTTTGGCCGTCGGGGCTGAAGCACGAGCCGGCAAGTTCGGAGTTGCTGAAGACGTTGAGGCCGAAGTGGTAAAGCTGCCCCTCCGGGTTGACGCCCACCAGGTGGTTCTTGCGGCCGGCGTCTTCGCAGACGATCAGATCGCCCCACGGCGCGACGCAGAGGTTATCGGCGTTTTCCACCAGCTCGTGGTTGTTGGGCTCGAGGAACAATTCCAGCCTCCCGGGGAAGCGGCGCTCTTCGGGCAGGCCTTCGAAGCGGGACGGGACGTAACGCCAAAGCTGGCCCTTGCGGTTGACGCCGCCCGTGGTGCAGGCGAAGAACACGGCTTCGCGGCCGTACCACATGCCTTCGCCGCGGGCGAAGCGGGCGGCGCCGGCCTCGAAGCCTCGGTAGCGGAGGGTGTCTTCGGGATCGTCGACGTGGTCGAGGTCGATCCACGCGACGTCCAGCACCTCGCCCTGCCGCACGGCGGCTTTCTTGGTGCCGGCGAGTTCGGACTCGTCGGCGGACTGGAACGCGCCGCCGGCCTGAGCTTCGGCTTTGTTGTCGATCCAGTTGCGGGTGTCGAACGAAGGCTTGCCGACGACGGTCAGCGCTTGAAGTTTGCCGCCGGCCGCAAGGTCGCCGCGTTGGTTCGGGATGAAGCGGGTGATCAGGCCGTCCTGGCGGTCTTCGGTCTGGTAGACGATGCCGGTCTCGGGCTCGACGGCGATGGCCTCATGGTTGAAGCGGCCCATGTCGCGGAGGGGCACCGGGTCGACCAGCATGGGCTCGGCCGTCGCGGGGACCTCGAAGTTGTAGCCGTGGTCACACGCCCGGCCGCCGTCGCCGGCCTTGCCGACGGTTTCCTCGCAGGTCACCCACGTGTTCCAGGGGGTCGGGCCGCCCGCGCAGTTGCGCTCGGTGCCGGCGAGCGACATGAACTCGCGCACCACGCGTTGCGACTTGGGGTCGTAAACCACGTTGGTCGTGCCGCCGAGCGCGGGACGGTTGGCGCCTTCTTCGCCGGCATCGAACAGCTTCTCGGCCGGGATGCTGGACGCGAGCTCGCGCGACCAGCCGAACGGGCCCTTGCCGGCGGGCGTGTTGCGGTTTTCGTGGTTCCGGACCAAAACGACGGTGCCGTCGGGCCCGTCGAAAGCGGCCATCCCGTCGGCCATGCCGGGGACGATCAAGCCGTCGTCCATGCGTTGGCCGGCCTGGGAGATCACGCGGTAAGTGAAGCCTTCGGGCAGGTCTATCACGCCTTCGGGGTCGGGGACAAGCGGGCCGTAGCCGACGGTGGGGTCGAGCAGCTCGCCGGCGTACTCCTGGGCCTTGGCGTCGTAGGTGCGGAGGCCGAGGAAAGCGGCGGAGACCGCGGCGGCGCTGGACTGAAGGAAACTGCGACGGTCGAGGGTGAGCATGGCTGGGATCTGGCTTGGGAACGGCGTGCGATTCTCCATCGTATCCGTCACGGGCAACGGGGAAACGTGAGCAATTCATGAACCTCTCACACAACCGTGCCGTGGCATTCGGTCACTGTTGGGGGGTGATCCGGGCGACGCCGTCGCGGACGCAGACCCGCCCTTCCGCCCAGTCGGCGATGGCTTCGGGGAAGGCCTCGCATTCCTGCTCGAAGACGCGGGCGGCGAGGGTGGCGGGCGTGTCGTCGGGCTCGACGGGGCAGGCGCGTTGGGCGACGATCGGGCCGGTGTCGTAGGTGTTGTCGGCGAAGTGCACGGTGCAGCCCGAGAGCTTCGCGCCGTGCCGGATGACGGCCTCGTGGACGCGGGTGCCGTACATGCCCGGGCCGCCGAAGCCGGGCAGCAACGAAGGGTGGATGTTGAGCACCCGGTGGCGGAAATCGTCGGGGATCCTGAGGAGGCTGAGGAACCCGGCGAGGCAAACCAAGTCGGCTCCGCTCCGACGGATCACGCCGAAGACGTCGCACGAAAAGCGTTCGACGTCGTCGCCGTAGGGCTTGCGCGGGATGACCGTCGCGGGCAGGCCGTGTCGCTCGCAGACGCCGAGGCCGCCGACGCCTTCGCGGGAGACGACCACCGTTTCGACGGACGCGAAGAGGACCCCGTCCTCGATGCGCTTGGCGAGGTTGGCGAGCGTGGTGCCGCCGCCGCTAACGAGCACCGCGAGCTTGACGGGGCGATCTAGTTTGGGCGATCGCCAAGGGTCGGACGCGGTCGGGTTGGGCGGCTCGGCCTGGGGCATCGCCTTACGATAATCGCCATGCGTCGTCGTACTCGTCTGGCTCCCTCGCCCACCGGGGCGCTGCACATCGGCAACGCGCGGACGTTCCTGATTAACTGGGCGTTGGCCAAGCGGCACGGCTGGGAGATCGTGTTCCGCGTGGAAAACCTCGACACGCCACGCAACCAGCCTGGCGCGGTCAAGCAGGCGATCGAGGACCTGCGTTGGCTGGGACTCGACTGGGACGAAGGGCCGAGCTTTCAACGAGACGACCTCTCGCCGTACGCGGACGCGCTCGAACAACTCGCCGAGGCGGGACACACCTACCCGTGCCCCGCGACGCGGCGCGAGATCGTCGCCGCCGCTTCCGCCCCACACATCGACGACCACGAGCTGCGTTACCCGGGCATCTACCGCCCCCCCGCCGCCCCACCGATCGACCCCCAGGCCGACGTCGCGACGCGGGTGATCGTGCCCGACGGCGTCGTGGCGTTCACGGACCGCGTCGCCGGCGAGCAGACCCACGACGTGCAGCAACAGGTCGGCGACTTCGTCGTGTCCACCAAGGCGGGGCTGCCGGCGTATCAACTCGCCGTCGTCGTGGACGACCACCGCCAAGGCGTCACCGACGTCGTCCGCGGCGACGACCTGTTGCGTTCGACGGCCCGGCAGATCGTCTTGCAGCGCTTGCTGGGCTACGAACCTTTGCCGACGCACTGGCACGTGCCGCTGGTGGTGGACGAGGAGGGGCGACGGATGGCCAAGCGTCGCGGCGACACGCGGTTGGCCGAACTCCGCGGTCGCGGCGTGACCACCGAGCGGGTGGTCGGGCTGCTCGCCAAGCTGTGCGGCCTGACGGACCGCGCCGCCGAGATGTCGACGAACGAATTCGTCGGAGGCTTTAGGCTAGAGCAACTGTCGCGGGACCCCGTGACGTTCACCCAAGGAGACCTCGCGTGGCTCTTGCGAAACGATGGATGACTGGGTCGGCGTCGCTGGCCTTCGTGTTCTTGACGATCGGCTTGGTGGCCTGCGACCCCGCTGCGGACGGACCGACCCGCGAACCGGACGCCGTGTCCACCGAAACCTCCACCGACGAAGCCACGTCGGTAGAGACGCCCGAACCGGTCACGGCCGAAACGCTGCGCGTGACCCTCGGCGACCAGAGCTTCGATCTCGAACTGGCCCTCGAACCGGCGACGCGTATCCAAGGGCTCAGCGACCGGGCTTACATCGCCCCCGACGGCGGCATGCTCTTCGCTTTCCCGCGGGCCGGGAATCTCAACTTTGTGATGCGCCGCTGCCTCGTGCCCATCGACATCGTGTTCCTCGACCCCGGCGGGCGGATCACCGCGACGCACGCGATGCAGATCGAACCGTACGACCGCCCCGACCGGCTACTCCGCAAATACGGCAGCCGATATCCCGCCCAATTCGCCATCGAAGTCGCGGGCGGGACGCTGGAATCGCTCGCGTTGCGGCCCGGCGACCGGATCGATTTGCCGCTGGAGGACCTGAAGGCCCGGGCCCGATGAGCCGATGATTCCGGAGTTGGAAGCCGCGCCCGTGGGGACGCGGCACGATCCGGTGTCTCTCGGCCGTCTCCCATGAATGCCGTGCCGTTGCTGCTGATCGGCGAAAGCCCCGAGGCCCGCGCGACCTTGCGAGCCGTCGCCGAACCCGTCGTCGCCGAGCATCCCGGCCTGTCCGGCATCCGGGAGCACGACGCCGGCCCCCTCGCCGACGACGAAGCCCGGTTCCCCGCCGGCTGCGTCGCGTGGGCGGCCCTGTCCCCGGGCTTCGGCAAGTCGCGCCGCTTCGAACTGACCGCGCAAGCCCAGGACCAGCACGTCCCGCTCGCGTTGGCCGACCTGGAAGCCGCCAACGCCAACCCCGGGCAACCGGTGCTCAACGGCGCGGTCGCCCTGCCCGTCGAATCCGACGCCGCCCTTCTCGCCGCGGTGCTCGGCACGCTCGCTTCGCACGCGACCACGCTCGCTCACCTGGGTCGAGAAAACGAACTGCTCCGCGCCCACCACGGCGGCATGGCCGAACAGATCGGACGGATCGACGAAGAGCTCCGGATGGCCGTGAAGATCCAGCGGGAGTTCCTGCCCAAAGCGCTCCCGGACATCGGCGAGTTCGGGTTCGAGGTGCTCTGGCGACCGGCCGGGTACGTCAGCGGCGACATCTACGACGTCGTCCGCCTCGACGAGTACCACTTCGCTTTCTTCATGGCCGACGCAGTGGGGCACGGCGTCCCCGCCGCGCTCATGACGATCTACATCAAGCAGTCGCTGCGCACCAAGAAAATCGTGTCCCACGAACCCCGCGGCTACCGCCTGCTCGAACCCCGCGAAACCATGACGCTCCTGAACCGGGCGCTGCTCGAACAGGACGGCGGCTCGACCTGCTTCGCCACCGCGGTCTACGGCGTCGTCGACGCCCGCACCGGCCAAACCACCATGGCCCGCGCCGGCCACCCGCTGCCCCGCCTGCTCCACGCCGACGGGACCACCGAGCCGCTCGACGCCGACGGCCCGATGCTCGGTGTGTTCGACACCGACGAGTTCAACCAACAGACCTTCGTGCTCCGCCCGGGCGACCGGCTCCTGCTGTTCAGCGACGGTTTCGAGATGGCCTTCCCCGAAGACGCCTCCGACACGCGGAACCTCGCCAACGAGAAATACATCGAGGCCTTCGAAGGCCTCCGCGACCGGACCGTGCCCGAAGCGTTTGCCGCGTTCCGCGCCGACCTGGACGGTCAGTACGGCTCGCTCAACCAGCGGGACGACCTGACCCTGCTCTGTATCCACGCCCCCGCCGACGCGAAGCTCCGGCCCGTGCCGGACGCCACGCCCATCCCCGGCGTCCTCGCCGCCTGACCTCGGCCACCAACGCCATCACTTCATAAAGCCCGCGGCCCGCAGCTTCGCCGTGTCGATGCCCGTCACGCTGTGCTGGCCCGCGATCCGCGTGAGCGTCGCGACAACCGACTTAACCACCACGTCGCCCTCGAGGTTCACGCGGTCGCCGGCCTTGAGCGTGTCGAGCGTCGTGTGTTGCAACGTCGTGGGGATCAGCGCGACCTCGAAGCGGTCGCCGTCCACCTCGGCCAGCGTCAAGCTCACGCCGTCCACCGCGATCGAGCCCTTCGGCACCAGCCAGCCCTCGAAACCCGCCGGCACCTTCACGCCGACCCGCCAGTCCGCCGGATCGTCTTGGACGGCGACGACCTCGCCGACCCCGTCCACGTGGCCCTGCATGAAGTGCCCGCCCATCGGCTGGTCTGCGGTCACCGCCGCCTCCAGGTTCACCGTCCCGCCGACGCCCCGAGCGCCCAGCCCCGATTTCGCCAGTGTCTCGGCGATCACGTCGAACGCCAACCGGCGCCGCCCCGCCACCCCCTCGATCGCCGCCACCGTCAAGCAGACGCCCGACACGCAGATCGAATCGCCCGCCAAGACCCCGCGGTCCCCGCACGGCCACCAATCCCCGATCGCCACCCACCAGCGTTTCCCCGCTGGAGAGTCCTCGATAGCGTCGATCGTCCCCACATACTGCACGAGTCCGGTGAACATCTCGTCAGCCTAGCGTGACCCGTCTTACGAAAGCTCCAGCGAGGCCCGCAGATGTCTTCTTTGGGTTGCGGGGCCGGTCATCATTTCCGCTAGTCTGCCCCGCTCGCCTTCCCCGAACCCCGAGCCCCACCATGCCCGCCCGTACCCACCATTGCGCTGAGCTCCGCGATTCCCACGCCGGTCAAACCGTCACCCTCGCCGGCTGGGTCAACAACTACCGCGACCACGGCGGCGTCCGCTTCATCGACCTCCGGGACCGCGAAGGCATCACGCAGGTCGTCTTCCACCCCGAGTCCGCCGACGCCCACGCGTTGGCCCAAAAGCTCCGCCACGAAGACGTGATCCAGGTCACCGGCGAAGTGCTGATGCGCGAGGGCATGGAAAACGAAAAGCTCGCCACCGGCAAAATCGAGCTCGACGCGAAGCAGCTAACCATCCTGAACAAAGCGGAAACCCCGCCGTTCGTGCCCGACGACGCCCACAAGGTCGGCGAAGAGACCCGCCTCAAGCACCGCTTCCTGGACATGCGCCGCCCGCGCATGCAGGAGATCGTGCGTACCCGCCACCAGGTCACCAAGGCCATCCGCGACTACTTCGACGAGCACGGGTTTTACGAGGTCGAAACTCCGTTCTTGTGTCGCTCGACCCCCGAAGGGGCCCGGGATTTTTTGGTTCCGTCACGCTTGCAGGAAGGCGAGTTCTACGCGCTGCCCCAAAGCCCGCAGCTTTTCAAGCAGGTGCTTATGGTCGGCGGCATTGAAAAATACTTCCAGATCGCGCGGTGCTTCCGCGACGAAGACCCGCGCGCCGACCGCCAAGCGGAGTTCACCCAGCTCGACATGGAGATGAGCTTCGTCGAGCAGGACGACGTGATGGCAATGACCGAGGGCATGATCCGGGCGGTGTGGAAGGCCGTGCTCGATGTGGACGTGCCCGAAATCCCACGAATGCCGTACGACGAGGCGATGGCCCGCTTCGGTTCGGACCGGCCGGACCTGCGCTTCGGCATGGAGCTCGTGGACGTCTCCGAGCTTGCCGCCAAGACCGAGTTCAAGGTATTCCGCGGGGCGCTCGACGCCGGCGGGTGCGTCAAGGCGATCCGCGTGCCCGGCGGAGCCAAGATGACCCGCAAGGAGACCGACGCGCTGGCCGAGTGGGTCAAGCAGTTCGGAGCCGGCGGCCTGCCGATCGCCAAGGTCGAGGGCGGCTCGCTCGCCACCGGCATCGCCAAGTTCGTCGCCGAGATCGCCGGCGACCTGATCCAGACGCTCCAAGCCGAAGACGGCGACCTGATCTGCTTCGGCGTCGATGCCAAGCCCGCCACCGTCGCCCGCGTCCTCGGCGAGCTCCGCGTCAAGCTCGCCCACGACCTCGATCTGATCCAGCCCGGCCAGTGGGAGTGGCTCTGGGTCGTCGACTTCCCCATGGTCGAATGGAACGACGACCAGAACCGCTGGGACTCGCTGCACCACCCGTTCACCGCCCCCAACGACGACGCCCTCGACACGCTCGCTTCTGGCGATCACGCCGCGATCGCCGGCATCAAGTCCAAGGCCTACGACCTCGTGCTCAACGGCTCGGAGCTGGGCGGCGGCTCGATTCGTATCCACTCGCCCGAAGTCCAGAAGCGGGTCTTCGCACTGCTGGGCATCGACGAGGCCGCGGCCCGGGAAAAGTTCGGCTTCCTGCTCGACGCCCTGAACTACGGTGCCCCGCCCCACGGCGGCCTCGCTTTCGGCCTCGATCGCATCCTCATGCACCTGGTCGGCACGACCAACATCCGCGACGTGATCGCCTTCCCCAAGACCCAGAACGGGGCCGACCTGATGACCCAGGCACCGTCGCCCGTGGACGACGCTCAACTCCAAGAGCTCAACCTCCGGGTCGTGCCCAAGCCCGCGGTGCCGAAGGTCTGACGCTGAGCGGGGGGATCGATGCTCGGGATCGGGAAAGAAATGGGGACCGTGATGCCGATCTTGTTCATGTCTTTCTCTGATCCCTGATCCCCGGTCCCTGACCCTTAAACCATGTGCGGCATCGCCGGCATCCTGCGCTTCGACGATCGGCCGATCGACCGCGACCGGCTCGGGAACATGCTCGCGCAGGTCCAGCACCGCGGACCCGACTCCATCGGCCTGTCGATCGCGGACGGCGACCCCTGCGGCCTCGCCCACGCCCGCCTGTCCATCATCGACCTGCTCTCGGGCCACCAGCCGCTGATCGTCGAGGAAGACCAACGCGAAAACCAATCCGACGCGATCGCGTCCGGCGGCGGCGAGCTGCGGCTGGTCTTCAACGGCGAGATCTACAACCACCGCCGGCTCCGAAAGAAGCTCGAAAAACGTGGCCACGCCTTCCATTCCGACCACTCCGACACCGAGGCCCTGCTCTACGGGTACCGGCAATGGGGCCTGACGCTGCCCAAGCACCTGCACGGTATGTTCGCCTTCGCGGTGTGGGATCAGCGGGAACGCGCCCTGTTCCTGTGTCGCGACCGCGCCGGCAAGAAGCCGCTTTACTTCTGGCGTTCGCCGGACCAACCCGAAGTCGTGTTCGGCTCGCTCGTCGCCACCGTCGTCGCCGGCATGCCCGAACGGCACCGGGCCTGCATCGACGACGATGCGCTGCTGAACTACCTGCGCCTCGGCTACCCGTTCGAACAGTCGATGGTTTGCGGCGTCGAAGAGATCCCCGCCGCCCACTGGCTTCGCATCGACGCCTCCGGCACGTTCAAGCTCGAGCGTTACTGGCGGGCCCCGCCCATCTCCAAAACCAGCACGTCGCTGGGCCTCCGCAGCGCGATGGAGGAGGTGATCACCGAGTCGGTCACGCGTCGTCTCGAAGCCGATGTGGAGCTGGGCTGCTTCCTTTCCGGAGGCATCGACTCGTCGCTGATCGCCGCGATCGCGCAGAAACAACTCGCCGCCGCGGGGGCCGGGCCGCTCAAGACGTACAGCGTCGCGATGCCCGACCTCAACTACGACGAGCACCGCTTCGCCCGCCGGGTCGCGGAACACATCGGGGCGTCGCACACCGTGCTGGAAACCCGGGTCGGCGACGCGATGAGCGACCTCCGACAGCTGATGGACGTCACGGGCGAGCCGACCGCCGACAGCTCGCTGCTGCCCACGCACTGGCTCTGCAAGGCCGCCCGCGGCCACGTCAAGGCCGCGCTCTCCGGCGACGGCGGCGACGAGATGTTCGGCGGCTACGACCGCTACCGGGCCGTCCGCTGGCTGGCGAAGTCGTCCGGCAGGCCCGCGGCGCTCCTCGGCAAGCTCCCCACCGAATGGCTCGACGACGCCCGGCCCCGCGGCTGGCGCTCCCGCCTGGCCCGCCTGACCCGCGCCGCGCGCCAGCCCCAGCACGACGGCCGCCGCTACCACCAGATGATCCACCTGTTCGACGACCCGACGATCGCCGAACTGATGCCGGACCGCTTCGGCGACGCGCTGCATCCGCGGATCGCCCCCCTGCCCGGCTGGGAAGACGAACCGGACGTCGTCCACGCCGCGATGCGGTGGGACCTCAACCACTATTTGCCCCACGCGATCCTGCGAAAGGTCGACCGCGCCTCCATGGCCGTCGCCATCGAAGTCCGCTGCCCGCTGCTGGACACCGCCGTCGCCGACCTCGCCGGGCACATCCCGCCCCACCTGCTCACGCCCGGCGGGAAACCCAAGGGCCTGCTCCGCGACCTCGCCCGGGACTGGATCCCGCACGACATCGCCGCGCGGCCCAAGCGCGGCTTCGCCGTCCCCATCGGCGGCTGGTTCCGCGCTTCGCTCCGCGACGAACTCCGCGCCATCCTGGAGACCGGCCCGCTCGGTTCCGTCGGCGTCGAGCCCGCCGCGTCGCTACGCCTCTTCGACGAACACCTCAGCGAAACCCGGGACCACACCCACCGGCTCTTCGCCCTGCTCCAGCTCTCGCTCTGGCTCGACTGGCTCAAAGCGCCCGGGATCCCGCCGGTTCGCCACCGCACCGCCTGACCCGCCTCACGGGCCCTCCGCGACGTACGATGCGGAGATGAACACTCTGCTCCGCGGCGTCGCCGTCTTACTGGCCGTTTGCTTTCCACTCACCGCGCACCCGCAGGCAGCGTTGGAAGACGGCGAGCTGACGGTGATGACTTACAACGTCGAAAACTTCTTTGACGTCTTTGACAGCCCGTACACCGGGGACGAGGGCACGTCGGTCAAGGCCCGCCGCGAGATCGCCGCCATCGCCGACGCCATCGAGCACGGCGACCCGGACGTCGTGTTCTTTCAAGAGATCGAGAACGAAGCCAGCCTGATCGCGATGGTCGCCGAACAGCTGCCCGAGAGCGGGTACACGCACGCGGTCGTCACCCCGACCAACTCGAACCGCGGCATCAATCTGGGCGTCCTCTCCCGAGTGCCGATCGTGTCGATCACCAGCCACCGCTGGCAGCCGTTCTTCCACCCCGCCGATCCGGGCCCGAACGGCGAGCCGTTTTATTTCGCCCGCGATCTCCAGGAGGTTGTGCTCGACACGGGCAACGGGAAGACGCTGACCGTCTTCAACGTCCACCTCAAGAGCAACCGCGACAGCCAGGGTGACCCCAACTCGAAGATGTGGCGTACCGCGGAAGCCGCCCGAGTGAAAGACGCGGTGCGGGAACGGCTGGCCGAAGACCCTGACGCGCGGTTGCTCGCGGTCGGCGACTTCAATTCCGACTACACGGAGACGCCGGAGCGCGACCGCGACTGGCCCGCCATGGCGCACCTGCTCGCGCCCGAGGCCGACGGCTCGAAAATGCTGATCGACGTGCACGCGCGCCTGCCGCGGGCGAAACGCGCGACCCTGCCGGGCAACAACTTCTTTCCACCCGCCACGTTCGACTTCATCCTCGCTTCGCCCGCGATGGCCAAGCGGGTCGTCCGCGGCTCGGCCGGCGTGATCCAGGACGAAGCGCTGACGCTCGGCTCGGACCACCACCCCGTGGTCGCGGCCTTCCGCGTCGGCGACTGATCCCGATCAGGATTGCAACCAAGGATTGGTCGCTCGCTCGCGACCGATCGTGGTTTCCGGGCCGTGCCCCGGGAGCACACGGGTGGCGTCGGGCAGAGTCAATAGCTGTTCGCGGATGCTCCGAATCAGCGTCGCCGGTTCGGAGGTCGGGAAGTCGGTCCGTCCGACGCCGCCGGCGAAGAGCGTGTCGCCGACGATCGCCACGCCCTGCGTGGGCTCGTAGAGCGTGACGCCACCGGGGCTGTGCCCCGGGCTGTGGCGAACTTCCCACGCCGCCCCCGCGATGTCGATCGATTCGCCGGCCGCCAGCCGGCCATCGGCGGGATCGACGACGATCGGCTCGGCCAGAAACGCGGACAGGTTCAGCCCGGCGTCTCCGAGAAAACCGGCTTCGGCGTCGTGGATGTACACCGACACATCCGGGTGCCGCTTCCGCACGCCGCTCAGCCCGGCGATGTGATCCACATGAGCGTGCGTCAGCAGGACCCGCCCAATCTCTAGCCCCAAAGCATCCGCGCGCTCGAGCATCGCCTCCGGCTCAAACCCGGCGTCGATCAGCGTGGCTTCGCCTTGGCCGTCGCCATACAACAGATAGCAATTGGTGCCCCAAGCCCCCAGCTCAAATCGTTCAATTCGGTACATCTTGCCCATCCTGAATAGTTATTGCGATGATCTCTGGCGTGTAATCGGAAAATCCTTACGGGAAAACGCGAAAACTAACCGAATTGCTTTCGCTTTTTCTGTTGGAACACATACTGTTAAGACGTATGTAACCACGCACCTGACGTGGAAGGGATTGGGGTTAGCCAGTGACTTCGATGGAGTTACGCGTACCGCGTGGTGTACGCCGTGGTCATGCACCACGCCATCGAGGTTGGCTCGCTCGGGAGGCGAAGATCCAACATGGGTTCGAAGCAAGATCAAGACCATCGGTACGTTTCTCATTCGGCGGTGAGCAGCACCCCGATTTTCGAAACGCTCGAAGCCCGCACGCTGTTCTCGGCCACCGACCTGTCGATCCTGTCGTTCGGCGATTCGATCACCTTCGGGATCGGTCCGGGCCCCGACCAGAGCTACCGCTACCACTTGACCCAGGCCTTGGACCGCGCCGGCGTGTCCTATGACATGGTCGGCGCGCTCGACGACGGATCGGGCTTCGACAACGACCACCACGCGATCTCCGGCGCCCGCGCCAACGTCAGCTACACGAGTTCCTCGGGCTACCGACCGTCGCTGGTCGAATCGCTGCGCAACGGCGACGTGCTCGAATCCGGGCAGAACCCCAACGTGGTGCTGCTGCACATCGGCACCAATTCGATCAACCCCGCCTTCAGCGACAGCCACCTAGGCGCGCTAGACGAAACCCGCGCGCTGCTCGAAGAGATGGCCGACCAGTGGCGTGACGGGACGTTCGCCAGCGACGTCCGCGTGCTGCTTGCCGAGATCATCCCCGGCGGCCGATCCGCCGAGAAAACTTTCAGCCCGGAGCGGGTGGCGATCACCGACGCGTACAACCGCGGCTTGCGAGGCGTCATCGACGGGCTGTCGGACCAGGCTTTCGCTGATCGCATCACGCTGGTGGACATGCAATCCATCCGGATCCAAGACCTCGCCGACGCCGGCCTCAGCTCGGCCAAGCAAGCCCAGGTCAACACCGACGCCGACGCCTACGTCGATTGGTTCGAAGGCATCGACGAGACCGACCCCGGCACCAATGCGACCGGGACCAACACCGCGGTCATGCTCGACAACGACTGGCTGCACCCCACCGCGTTGGGTTACGAAGTGATCGGCCTGACGTGGTTCAATGCGCTCAACGACGCGGGCCTCCTCGACGACGGTAACCCCACGCCCGACCCCGACCCCACACCGGATCCGGACCCTGATCCCACCCCCGGCCCCGGCTTGCCCGGACTCGACGGCCACCGCCTCGTGGTCAGCGGCGACTTCGACGGCAACGGCGAACTCGACGGGCTCTATCGCGCATTCAGCGGCGGCGGCACACAGATCCAGCTCTTCGACAACGGGAGCGTCGTCGCGTCGGCCGGCGGCTACGCGATGGATCAGACCTGGAGCGTGACCGGTAGCCAGGATCACGACAACGACGGCGACGACGACGTCTATTGGGTCCGCAACGGCGAGCACTTCGTCTGGCTCATGGACGGAACCAGCATCCGCGCCATGGTCGCCGTCGACGGACCGCCGACCGACAGCCCCACGCCCGACCCAGACCCCACGCCTGATCCCGAGCCTACGCCCGACCCCGAACCTTCGGGCGACATCCCCGAGCTCGCCAACTACACCATCGAGGCCACCGGCGACTTCAACGCCGACGGCAACCTCGACGCCGTCTACCGACGCACCGGGTTCGGCCAGACCAGCGTCCG